>JAUWPZ010000013.1 GCA_030611315.1 Sedimentisphaerales bacterium | reverse complement strand
TTAATGGATGTTTGTTGAATGGAGGTAAAGATGATGAAGAAATTGATAGTTTTAATGTTGGTCCTTGGTCTTGCAACCTCGGCTAACGCGGCGCTTACGATAAGTTTGGACCCCAGTGGAGCCGCAGTATTACCAGCGGGTAATTACGATGTCGATGTGGTTTCTAATGAAGACGTCACTCCCTGGGAACTGTACGTCGGCCTGGATAACGAAACCTATGGCTCTATTACCGGCGTAGTGAAATTGCCCGCTGCTGGAAATGAGGCATCGGTGACACTTATTGGTGATGGCTATGGCATGTTTGATATTTACCACCTTGTTGCCATTGACCTGGTTGACCCCCTTGACAGTGTTAAGATGGGCAGTCAGTTTACGGTTACCGTTAATTTCACCGGCGCTGCCACAGGCGAAGACTTTAAGCTCGTGCTTATGGACCCTAACTTGAACGAACTTGACAGCAGAACGTTCCTGGGTGTTCCTGAGCCGATGACGATTGCGCTGCTGGGTCTTGGAGGTTTGTTCCTGCGTCGTCGTAAATAAAGACGTTGGTAAGACCAACATTGTTAATTAGAAAGGAAAGAGGCAGGTCTTTTGACTTGCCTCTTTTTTTATGTTGCACCCCTGCAGGGCGGTATGTTAAAATCAACCTGTTATTTTGCTTTATTAATCAAACTGACCGATTTTGCCGAATATTAAACAGGATTGACTTATGAAGCGATTATCTGCCTTATTGATTTGTGGTCTCTTCGTTTTTTTACTTAACGGCTGTCAGGATTCCGCCGCCGATAGAAGCGGTGTCGAAGTGATTATTGACGGCGATGAAGGATTTCCGGAATTTCTTGTCGGCAGGTGGAAGGCTGATACGGATGGGTGGGAGTTTGTCTTTGAGGAAGATGGGGCAATTTCCTCGGCGGTAATCAGTCTCGGCAAGGTAAGAATGAAGCCCGGCCAGGTAACCACGGTGCCGATGAAAAAGGGCGGCAAGGGAATATACGAGCCGGGCGAATGGCTGGTTCAATATACTGCGGCGGAGCGGGAGCTGATAGTAAAAATATCGTTAAAGAATTTATACCTCGAATTAGGCGAAGATGTCATAGAAGGTAGCAGCATAGATGTATTTGCCGGGCAGATTTCAGAGGACGGCGACTACTGGCCGGTTGAATGGACAACTTTTCCCCGGTATAGGGCACACACGGCCGAGCATCCAAATTTCAAATTCTACGACGACCCGAACGAAAGTTCCACAAAGTCGTTGGTCTTTGAAAAGGTTAAAGAGAAATAGTCAGAGTCGCTGCCGGCAAGGAAACCCGACTCTTTCGCAGTTCGACAAATGTACCCTTGTTTATACACACCGGGATTGCTCTGCGCTATGAGTTGACCTTTTAATCAGTAGCTGTAAAAGCTTGTTCCCGTCGAATCCGCCCCGGGCTGGTCCATCCTGAACTCCTTCGTTGCGGGTTGGTATATCCAGCCGAATTGCCCCGTCGCCGCCGCCGGGAAAGTGCCGTCGTTACTTATCATGCGAATCGTTGTCAATTTATTAAACGGGTTCGCAGGCTTTTTGGAAAGGTAATGGCCGCCCGTCAGGCTTGCATAGAAGGCGGCCTCCTGCGGCGCAGCTTCTATATCATCCCCGGGATATCCCGGGGGCACGCCGCCGTGCTGGGCGCTGTACAATTCAATCGCGCCTCGTACAATCCGCAGGTTGTTCTTCGACGTGCTCGCCCTGGCCTCGGACGTGTGTGACTGAAACTGCGGCACGACTATAGCTGCCAGAATACCCAACACAGCCACCACTATCATCAGTTCAACGAGTGAAAATGCTCTGTTCATTTTTCCTTTTTTCCAGGCCGCCTCGGCCCTGCCTTGCTCAATAAGCGCGCTATTCGCGCGCCGCGGCACTATAGTCTTGCTTATCGACTTTCATCATCGGCTACTTGAGCCGGCTAATCTGTTATAGGACGGTGATTGAACGCAAATTTCCCCGCAGGTCGATAGCAGCTCGCAATCCCCGCCAAAGACAGCCTTATTTGAGCCAGCTTCCAACTATCCGCGCTTTGTTTCGGCTCAATCGATAAACTTGACGGGTTCGCCGGGCAGCATGGGCCTATCGAAGCCGACCACCTGCCCTTTTCGCCCGTCAATACCGCCCAAAACGGATATTTCCGCGTCTCCCAGATGTTTGTCGGAGAATTGTAAGCCGGCCGTCTTTTCGTATCCGCTCAATGTTACGGCCTGAGCATACATCCAATTGGCCGGCGTGAACCTTAACATCTCGCCGCTCTTGACCTTCACTTTTCGATTGCCCGGCTTTACCGCCAGCGAGACCGATTCAGTCGGAGGCATCCGCAGTGCAATCCGTATGGCAACTGTTCCGTCTGCCTGTTTTTCCGGCGCACTAATCCATAGCCCGTTGCGGCAGCCCGGCAGCCAGCCCTCACCTCCAAATTCGTACGCGCCGATGTCCGGCGCCTTGCCCCGGTATCCGTCGGTAATCCCCCCAAGGTGCCTGCCCGCGTCAATCAGCGGCGAGCCGGCCCGTGGTCGAAAGTCCCGTCCCGCGGCATCGGCGAGCATCGGGGCGGGGCCGCTGTAGTTGTTGTGAACCTCGCCCGGCGCGGACTGCCTGGGCTTCTCGTGGATATACGTCCCGGAAATCGCAGGCGCAAAGTTATTGACGGCCTGCGAATGCAGGTTCTGCCGCCGCAGTTCATCGGTTCTACCCGGCAGAGAATTCCGCGGCAGGAGAATATCTATCTTCGGATTGCCTAAGCATGTGTTATTGAAGACCTTGTTATTATCGCCTTTGGTGATGATACCCTTTTCCCGGCAGTTCCAGACCACGTTGTGATGGACGAGCAGCCCGCGAGTTTGGTTGTCGCCCCGGATACCATTGCCCCCCCAGTTGAACGCATCATGGTTGTGGACCCAGTTGAACCTTACCTCCGTGCCCGCGACACCGGGCGTAGCGGCCTGCACCAGCGCCCCGTCGCTCTGACACAGGCCCCCGTGGTGAATATAGTTATACTCCACCAGCGTTGGGCCGTTGTTCGACAGCCGAATTCCTTCCGAAGAGCCGATGTTAAATATCGTGCAGTGCCTGATAACCGAAGGCGCCGAGCCTAACATATCGACTCCGAGCCCCGTGTCCAGGCCGTACCAGTCAATATCGTGCATAAGGCAGTTTTCGATGGTATTTTCCGTGCCCTGCAGTGTAATCGCCGGCCCCTGTGTGTATCGAATGCTGCAATTGATTACCTTGTTATTCCTGCCGCCCACATAACTCGGCGCTGCAATGCTCGTCTCGCCGAACCAATGCCGGCTGTTCCATTTTTCCGGTTCATCCGGCCAAACCACGCCGCCGCTCGTCGCACGAAAGGGCTCCTTCACGCAGGTTGGAAAAAGCAGGTGCACGTTGTCGATGATGCAGGATTTGGCCCGTTCGAATTTGAACGTGGTCGCAAAAAAATGCAGGCCCGAGAGGACAACGTAGCTGACGTCCTTTGCGATAAACGCGTAGCTTCGTATTTTGCCTTCGACCCGGCGGCCTTTGGGATTTGTTCCGTCGGGCGTCCACAGATAGAGCGTTTGACTGTGCTTATCGAGAAACCATTCACCGGGGCTGTCTAACGCCTCCAGTTTGCCGCTAAGAAAGTACCGGTCGAATCCTTCCCATCGACGCTTCGTTTTCAAACGGCTGGGCAGGTCCTGGTCGTAGTTGAAGCTGTCGCTGCCGGGCCGATGATTGCGGACTTCCCGCCGCCACGTTTGCCACTGACCCACGTTGAGCGTCGCGACCGCGCCGGTCCAGTCGATACCCGTCTCGGCCAGGGCCGGGTCAACCATAGTACCGTATCTGCTGCCTTTGCCCGCCGTGGCCCACACCTTTTTGTCAAAACGCTCCTCGAAACGCATGTTCGGCCAGCGGGCCTCGACCATCATCTTCCCATCCACGAAGAGCTGGTTGTACGCCTCGGTTACCCGCGTCTTATATATCCTGCCCTTGTGTACCGACCAGTCGCCCCGGACAGGCTCGGTCCCGGAAAGGACCGCCGCCTCACCCGGACAGGCTGTAAAGCGGATGGATTTATCCTTGCTGCCGGAGCGTTCCAGGCGAACCGTCTGGCGATAGACGCCGCCTCGCACATAGCAGGTATCACCCGGCTTCATTATGTCCGCTGCCTTTTGAATCGTGCGAAAGGGCTTGGCCTGTGTCCCGCTGTTACTATCGGTGCCGTCGGTCGCGACAAAATACTCCGCTCCTTGCGTCTGCAAAGCCGGCGCAAAAAGAACGATACACAAGCAGCACCGAAATCTGACTCGTTCCACAAGTTCCGACATATTCCTCCAGCGGCGTTTTTGACGTAATTTTCGGCGTATCATCTTGCGGCTTAGTTGATGCCTTCGGCTTCGCGCCCGAGGGGGATTGCAGCCTCATCATACTCGTCGGTCTTTGGTCTTTTACAAAGATTCGCGAATCGCAACTCACAATCCACGAACTATCCGTTCAGAACCCAGCCTTTGCGGTACGTCTTTCGAATGTACTTATCGGCCTCCGGGCAGTTTGTGGCCTTCATGTTTTTCGCGTCCCACTCTAATTTCTTGCCCACGCGGTAAGCCGCCAGAGCCAGCATATTGCCTTCTATCAGCGCGCCGGAGTAGTCGAAGTTGCACAGCGTCGGCTTGCCGGTTTTGCACCCGATGAGCCACTCATTATGATGTCCCGGGGACTTCGGGATCAAATCTTTTGCCTTGGGCGAAGTGTATTGTGTCATATCGCTATCGGTTCTCGGCATAAGAATCCGCCAGCCGTAGTCGGCCAGGAGCCAGCCCTTTTCTCCTTTGAACACGACCCCCTTGAATAGCTTCTCCCTGTTGAACGCTTCCGATGGCATTCCGGGCTTTTTGCCCCCGTCGTACCAATATACTTTCACGGGCCCACGCCAGTCGTTACCGGGATGGTCCCATTCGGCCGTCAGCCACAGCGGAAGCGTATCCGTGCTTACCGGCGTTCCCTCTGCCGAACACGTCGTCGGGACCTTGAGGTCGAGTGCCCAATAAGCCATATCCATCATGTGGCTGCCCATGTCGCCTATCTGCCCGCTGCCGAAATCCCAGAAGCGGTTCCACTTCAAACACCCGCCGATATATCCCGGATTGTAAGGGTGCATCGGCGATGGGCCGACCCAAAGGTCCCAGTTAATGTGCTCCGGTATCGGCTTGACCTCCGGAAGATAATCGCCTCCCTTAGGTATCCGGCTGCACCATACCCGGGCTTCTTTTACCTCGCCGATTGCTCCGCCCCTGATAAGCTCGACCATACGACGGTAATTATCCGAGTCATGTATCTGTGTGCCCATTTGCGTGGCGAGTTTGCCTTTGTTCTTGAGATATGTCTTGCGTACCATCTGGGCCTCTTCCACCGAATTGGCCAGCGGCTTCTCACAGTAAACGTGCATGCCGCGGTTCATCGCCCAGATATTGATGAAGGCGTGCGTGTGGTCCGTCGTCGAGCAGACCACCGCTTCAATGTTCTTCTGGTCGAGACACTTGCGCCAATCGACGTAAGTTTTTGCATTGGGAAAGCGCTCGGCCGCCGATGCGAGGTTCTTGGCGTTCACATCACACAGGGCAACGATGTTCTCGCCTTTGACGGAGTTCAGGTTTCCGCCCCCGCGCCCGCCGACACCAATCACGGCGATATTGAGCTTCTCGTTCGGCGATTGGCCCGCCTTGAGCGTACCGGATTTTAGAATCATCAGCCCCGCTCCGACAGCAGCGCTGCTCTTTAGGAATGTACGACGCTTCATAGGTCATCTCCTTCATTTCCAGCCGCGAAACCGCCGATTAAATCCCGGCCCTGCGGCTTCTCAAGCTTTGCTTGAGCATTATTCAAACTGATTATATGTTTTTGAACGATTTGCCAATCAATATACAACACCGCTCCCAAACAATCCACACTTTTTTCAATTGATACTCAGTTTAAAGAAATTTTTGACAGATTTTTGCTGTTGCCGAGCTCGATATTTTCAGATATTATTTTGCAGGAAGTATCGAAATAGAATTATAGAGACAACCCCACAGAAAGGGTATGCAGTTATGGAACGCCGTGATTTCCTCAAGAAAAGCGGCATCTTCGCTGGAGCCGCGGCTCTGGCGGAGATGACATTACTCCGAAGCTCTTTCGCTCAAAAACAACAAGCCGACCGCCGGCCGGATGTCATTTTCATTGCAATCGAGGATATCGCTCCTTTGTTCGGTTGTTACGGCCATCCCGTCGTCAAAACTCCCAATATCGACGCCTTGGCCGGACGCGGAGTATTGTTCAAAAAGGCATATTGCCAGGTCCCCATCTGCAATCCTTCACGCGCCTGCGTATCGACCGGCCTGCGCCCCGAAACTACCGGCGTTTTCGGCAACAGCACCGACTGGAGAAAACGCATTCCCCAGGGTATGTTGACCCTGCCCGATTTCTTCCGTGACAACGGTTACGAAACTGTAATTTGCGGCAAGATTCATCACCATCCGCGTTACTTCACCGATGCCGACGAGCAGGCACAAAAACGGGAAAACCGGATGTGGCACAAAAAACTCAAGGCTACAAGCAAATGGAATATGCGCCCACCGCTCACCCCTAAAGCCCCGCGACCGGACTGGCTCGAAGAAGACCACTATATTGCGAGGAGTCTCAAATGGGGGCCTTCGGGATTGAAAGATGCAGAACAGCGTGACGGCGCAATAGCGCACGCCGTCGCCGAGGAGCTAAAGGAAAAGCACGATAAGCCTCTTTATATGGCCGTCGGATTCCACGCCACTCATTATGATTTGAGAGCGCCGGACAAATATTTCGACATGTATCCGCCGGATAACATTGCTCTGCCGAACAATCCCCCAAACGACCTTGACGACGTTCCTCACAAGTATTCTACCTTCAATACAACGGATGATAAGTGGCTCAACGAAAAGGAAAAGCGTCAGGTCATCGCCGCCTACTATGCCTGTATCTCTTACATCGATACCTGCGTCGGCATCATAACCGACGCCATCAGGCAAACCGGCCGCGAGGATAATACCATTATTTGCCTTTGGGGTGACCATGGCATGCACTTGGGCGAGCATTCCCTCTGGAGAAAATTAACTCTGTTCGAAAATGCCGCGCGTGTCCCATTCATAATAGTGGCGCCCGGCCAGGCAAAATCCTCGGCCGTATGCAATCGTCCCGTCGAGTTGATTGACGTTTATCCCACCCTCGCGGACTTGTGTGGTCTCAAGGCATCCGAAAAGCTCGAAGCAGTCAGTATGAAGCCGTTGTTGGAGGACCCCGCCCGTCCCTGGAAAAAGGCCGCTTTTACCAGCCAGAGTGCTAAGAATCGCAGTTTACGGACCGAAAGGTGGCGATATACCGAATGGGGCGGCCCGGAAAATGCCGAGCTTTACGACCACGAAAACGACCCCGGCGAGTTCACTAATCTTGCCCGGAACCCAAAATATGCCGCTACCGCCGCAGAATTAAGCAAGCTCTTGGAACAAGGCCCCAAAGCTGTATCAATTCCCTGAGAAAAAGCGAAGCTGTACTAACTCTAATGGCCCGGTTTAATTTTCGTCTCCGGCGGTATCTAACTTCGCGCGTCTTTCCCGGTAATCGCCCGCCATGGAAAACAAAGTACGCATCAGAATCAACCAGTAATTTCGCCCCTTCTCGGTTAGTACGATTTTGCCGTCCCGAAATTTTACCGCTCGAGTTGACGAAAAGAACAAAAGCTCTCTTAAAAGATAAAACCAATAGCTCTTGCCGTATTTCCGTTTCATATACGAAAGTTCTAAAGTGCCGTAAAGAAGCCTTATCAAAAAATCGTAACGCATCCTTTCGATATATGAATACCTTCTGTATGCGAGTATTGAATGTTTGCCCTCTTGCGCCCGTTTGATGTATCGGTCAATGGAAAACGTATTGGAATACATTGTCCCATTTATATATCCGAAGGCCCCTCGCCCGACTCCCACGTAATCATCATAGTCTATTATATATTCGTCAATAGCGCCTTTTTTGTTTGAAAAGCACCATACCGATTCCTGCTCATAAGCTTCTGTCAACCCTTCTACAATCTGTTGGTATAATTTCTTCTCCTGCCTGTAGTTTACCTCTCCGCATCTTTTGGAGATTTCATTTTTCCGATACTCTGAAACCATCAGGGGATAATACGTAATCTGGTTGACCTTGCTTTCTTTGATGGCCCTGATGTCCTCAGCGAGTATCTCTTCGGTCTGGTTCGGAAAGTTGAAAATCATATCGATGTTCAGGGTCTCGAACATCCCTGCGATACGGACAAGTCGTTCTTTTATTTCTTCGCCCGTGCCGTACTTTTCAAGCCGCCCAATACTCTCAAGAATCTTATCGTTAAAAGACTGCACACCAACCGAAAGCCGATTGACGCCAACGTCTTTGAGTATCCTCAGCGTTTCGTTAACCAGGTGATTGGGATTCGTTTCCACGGAGACCTGTTTTATTGGCCATGTATCTCTGACAAAAGAAATAATCCCCGCCAGCTTCTCCGGCAGTATTGTCGGCGTGCCCCCTCCGATGTAAACCGAATCAAAGCAGTAGCCGCACCTTTGATAGATTTCTATTTCTTTCTTTATGGCATCGAGATAGCCCAAAGCAACCGATGGCTCAAACTTAATACTCACAAAAGAACAATAAGGGCACAGTTCCTCGCAAAAAGGAATATGGATATAGAGTAGATATCGCCCGTCTTTTTGGGATTGTGGCGGGGAATCCTGCGTATATTCTTCAAAAGCCAGGTATCGCCGTGTTAACCGCGTGGCACAATATTGTAAGAATCCTTCGATGAGCATCTATTCTGCTGTTCCATTTAGAGCCTATCCGAATCACCTCGTCGTTATGAGGCCGACTCGGCCTTCCGGGCCATCGGACGGCTATGTCTCTTCGATGATTTCTAATCCTAACGCCTTGCCGAATTCCACAAGCGGCTCTTTGACGTCGCCGTAAACGGTCACCCGATGCCAGCCAAAACTGTCCCACTTCTCGAACAACTTGCCGATGTCGCCGCGGACTTCGGCGACCAGCTTGGTGCGGCATCCGTACTCGCTGTCGAGGTTGCTCACGGCCTTGGCCTGATGGATGACCATCTTCTTCTGCCCGAAGCTGGTGCGAAAGGAGGTCGTCATATAACCGCCAGGCAGGAACGACTGGACACAGGCTCCGCGCGGGTCGCGGTTGTGAAGCGTACGAATACGGAAGCTGTTCGACTTACCCTCCGGACCGAACACCCTGGTTGTGGCCACGCAGTGAGAATAGACAATATGGTTCTTCGACGTATCCAGCGCCGGGTCGGACACGTAGCCGGGGCGGCCAGTGAGTATCCTGGCCATCAGCATGCTGAGCGTGTCGTCGGGCATGGCCTCGCAGACTCCCTGCCCGCCGTCGTTGAGAATCTGCATAAACCCGAGGCATGGATAGGCCGGAAGCCTGCCGGAGGAAAATCCCCCGAGGCAGTTCATGGTCACGCTGTCGGTGCCGTATTTCTTGAGCAGCTCCAGCGTCGCCAGATAGACGGCCGCCGCCTTGTGGATGGCTTCGAGTTCAGGCTCCATCACCTTGTCGGCCTGCTGACGCCAGCGGCCGGCTTGTTCTGCGGCCTCGTCGTAGTCAACCTTCTCGTAGAGAGCCTGCAGTTCGCTGAAATCGACGTAACGCCCCTTCGCCCCCAGGAAGTCCTGCTCCTGGCCGCCTCTGCCTCGGCCGACGATCAAGAACCGCGACTGGCGGAACCGCTTGATGCACTCGCCAATATCAGTCAGGGACATCTGATCTTCGGCACACTCCATCGCGCGCGGAGCGAGAAAGGTTTTCCTATAGACTTCGCTACACCGCCGGGCGAAGGAGGCGGGCGTCGTTCCGGGCTTACGGACGAAGGCGAACTGCCGGGCCACCGCCACCAAATCGTCGAGACGGGTCGATGACACGCCGACCGCGGGGACCTTTCGACTTCGCAGACCGGCGTAGCGAGTCAGAAACGTGCCGCACCCCCCGAGGAACTCGTCGGCGACGACCAACGGCTTGCCGAGTCTGCTGATGTCGACTATCGCCTGTCCCAGCGACCAATCGAGGGTCATCACATAGACCAGGTAACCTTCGACCTCGCCCTGCATGGCGACGGCTTTCTGAATGTCATTTTTGTTTTCGATCGTCACCGGGACAAATTCGACCTCGGGACAGCCTTTTTTCAAGCGGGCGAGGATTTCGCTCTGGCGACCCTTGGTGTCGAATCCCGGATAGGGCCAGATTTCTCTTATTTTAATGTTGGCCAAAAAAACCGCCGCGACGCGGATATTCCCGGCCTTGTCGTCGGCAGCAGCGCCGGCAAGCGACGCCAGCCCCCCAACAGTCATAGCCGCGGCCGCCCCGAAGCCCTGGAGGAAACGCCGCCGACCAACGACCTGGCGGCAACCTTGACATGAACTATGAACGTGGCACTGGCACATTTGGCTTCTCCTTTTCTCGGCCGATATTTCCCGGTCCGGTAACCGTGGGACCGCTCCACGCTCACCGCGTTGTAGATTTTAACCGAAAGTGCAACCGTCCGCAATAAATTGTGTTGCTCAGATACATTTATGAGGTTTTTGGAGCTTGACAAAGCCCCAACTTAGGGTAAACTACACTATTTTGTTAGACTCAAGACCCAAGACTCTGGTTTTGTGTCTGCGGTCTTTGGTCTTTTTTAAGTATAAGTCGTGTTCGAGAGCTAATAGTAAGTATTAGTAAAGTTGCCCAAATGACAGCAAAACACAAATCGTTTTCACGCGGCTACGCCTTTAAGAATTTCGAGGGACAGCCACAGGACAATTTTCTCCAAATTAACATTCCTGAAAAAGTAATTATCCCGTTGAAGCAGGGTTTCGGCGACGAGGTTCCACCCATTGTCAAACCGGGCGACAAGGTTGCAGCCGGGCAGATAATCGCAAGAGACGACGAATCTGTTTCCAGCCCCGTTCATTCATCGGTAAATGGAAAGGTCATCCAGGTTGAACAGGTCAATTATTCCGGGCGCGAAATAAATGCGGTCACGATAGAATCTGACGGCACAGATGACTTCCAGAAATTGGACGGGTTTTCATCCGAATGGGAAAACTTGTCCGCCGAACAGATTGGCCGATTGATTTATCTCTCAGGCGCAGGTTCCCTCGGCAAGTCGGGCATACCCACAGGATTTAACAGTTCAATAATCTCTCCACGGGACGTTGAGAATGTCATTATTCAGGGCGTGGGCTCAGAGGTGCACAACCTTTCCCTGGAAGTCCTTTTGAGGGATGGGCACTTATGGCATTTCATAGTTGGGCTGAAGATATTAAAAAAGCTTTTGACTAATGCTGCCTTCCACATTGCCCTGGACAAATCGGCAAAGAATCTGATTACCGAAGTTACCGATTTTCTTGCTGATACCGACTCGTTCGGCATTTACTCCCTCAAGCCCAAATATCCTCTGGATTACGATGAAGTTCTAATCCCGATTCTGCTGGACAGGGAATTCCCGCACGGTTTCTCGTCGGCGAATATCGGGGTGATTGTACTGGACATCCAGGCTGTTTTGCACGTCTATGAAGCAGTCGCCCAGGGCAAGCCTCTCATAGAAAGGACCATAGCCTTATGCGGCGGCGGCTTTAGAGAAAGGCCACATCTCGGTGTAAGAATCGGCTCACCCATCGAGCACGTTGTCAAAGACAGAGCCAGGCAGGATAAAGAGTTGCGATTCATACGGAACAGCTCCTTGACAGGCGAGGCTCTTTCTGATTTATCTTCGCCCGTTGACCGAACATTCAACACCATAATCGCTCTTCCCGAAGACACCGAAAGAGAGTTTCTCGCCTTTGCCAGGCCCGGCTTCAAAAGAGACTCATATTCCCGTACCGTTCTTTCGGCCTTGTTTAAGGATGGCAGCGATACCTTTCAGAAAACTTGTTCAACCAATCTTCACGGCGAAGAAAGACCCTGTATTTTTTGCACATTCTGTGAAAATGTCTGCCCCGTCGCCATAATCCCCCATCATCTTTTCCACTATGTTGAAAGGGATGTTATTGATGAGACCTTACTGAGCTTAAAAATATTCAACTGCATCGAATGTAATCTGTGCAGTTATGTTTGCCCGTCCAAGATCTCCGTGGGCCAATACATAAAACAGGGAAAGCAAAAACTCCTGGAGGAGGGGTTCGAATGTCCTTCTGGCGGTTTTGAACTGAAAGCTGTTGAGAAATTGAAAAGCCTAAAATAGCTCGAAGCGGCCGATTTTGCCGCTCGTATAACGATAAAGACAATGTTGAGGTTTTGATTAGATGAAGCCTATCAGGTTACTTATCGACAAATTGTATAAAATCCGGGCGCTGAACAAAGCCAAGCCTATGCTTGACGCTATGGACGCCGCCATGTTCGGGACCGATGAAACGACCCGGGGCAAACCGCACATTGTTGATACTATCGACACCAAGAGATATATGTCCTGCGCCATAGCCGCACTCGTACCCGCCGCACTGGCCTCGGTGTATTTCTATGGATTCAGAGCAATAATGATTATCGCGGTATCGTATGCAGCCGGTCTGTTTGTCGAGTTTATGTTCGCGGTGATTCGCAAGCACAAGATACACGAGGGTTTCCTCGTTACGGGCCTTATCTTCCCGCTTGTCCTGCCCCCCACAACGCCCCTCTGGATTGTCGCCGTCGGCGTTATGTTCGGCGTGTTCTTTGGAAAGGAGGTTTTTGGGGGTACTGGAAGAAACATCTTCAATCCCGCTCTTGTCGGAAGATTGTTTATCACAATCGCTTTTCCCGCCATAATGACCACCAATTGGCAGGACCCTCTTACCGACGCCATCACTTCGGCTACGCCCCTCTCGGTGTATAATAGTGAAGGCATTATGGCGCCGTATCTCGACCTGCTTATCGGAACGCAGCCCGGCAGCATGGGCGAAACATGCAGAATCGCAATAATACTCGGCGGAATCTTTTTGATGTTCACCAGGGTAGGCAACTGGCGAATACCAGTTTGTTACATCGGCTCGGTTTTCATCGCCGCTCTGGCCGGCAACCATTTCCTGCCTGAAAAAATTGCTCCGCCGCTCTTCCAGGTCCTCACAGGAGGACTCCTCTTCGGGGCGATGTTTATGGCGACAGACCCCGTTACTTCGCCCTTTTCAAAAGCCGGAAAATACTTCTTTGGTATATCCTGTGGAATACTCACTGTCTTAATCCGCAGTTTCTCCGCAAATGTGGAAGGCGTGATGTTCAGCATTGTGATTATGAACGCTTTTACTCCCCTTATTGACTATATTGTCCTGAAGTTCAAATTCCGACCGGTGAAAATATGAAAGAAAAAGTATGGATGGTCGTTTTTGTCCTGGTACTCGGTTCTCTCTTGACTTTTGCGCTGGTCAGGGTTGATGCCTATACCGCCCCCTTTATAGCAGAAAATCAGGCCAGAAAATTGCAAATCAGTGTCCTCAAAGCGCTTGATATCCCCTTTACTGAGGAAGATGCGAACGAAGTATTTACCGAAAAAGTGCAGACAGAACCCATCGGCGAAGAGGATTCCTATTACATAGCCAAAGAAAGCGGAGATATTGTTTTTAAGTTCTTAGGCTCAGGTCTGTGGGGGCCTATCGAGGGTGCACTCGCCCTGGCCTCTGACCTCGAAACGATAAAAGGAATCAGCATTATTCATCAGGAAGAAACCCCGGGCCTGGGTGGAAGAATTGCCGAAGATGACTTCTTAAACCGATTCAAGACCAAAAAAATCTCCCCTACTCTGACATTATTATCACAGGGCAAGGCCTCGCAGGAAAATGAAGTGGATGGAATATCCGGCGCAACTTTGAGTTGTAAGGCATTTGTGGCAATTATAAACAGCCAGACTCAAAAGTACGTATCTTTAATTAAGGAAAGTAAGTAATGGTGCTTAAGAAGCTTTTCGGCCCCGAAGGTTACAAAATCCTCAAAAAGGGTATATGGCGTGAACATCCCATATTCGCTGCAGGTCTGGGAATATGCTCGGCGCTGGCCGTCAGCAACAAAGTCGAAAACGCCGTGGCTATGGGCGCGGGCGTTACCTTCGTTCTCATTGCGACCGCAATCATCGTTTCGACGTTGAGGTCGTTGATTCCTCAGCGCGTAAGAATAATAACATATATGATAACGATCGCTTCGTTCGTTATTATCGTTGACAAGTTCCTCAAGGCTTTTTTTCCCGTGATTAGTGAATCCGTCGGGCCTTATGTCGGGCTTATCATTACAAACTGCATCATTATGGGCCGGGCAGAGGCCTTTTACATACAGAACAAAGTTTATCACTCCGTCCTGGACGCCGTCTCAAACGGCCTGAGTTATTCCTATACACTCATTACTATCGCTATAGTACGGGAGGTTCTCGGCTTTGGAACTTTGCTCGGCTTTCGGGTTATGCCGGGAGGTTGGGAAAACTGGGTCGTTATGACAATGGCCCCGGGCGCTTTTTTCCTTTTGGGATTGGCATTGTGGATATCGAGAGCAATAGCTGAACGTGGTTCGGCAGAAGAGGAAGCATAAAAAATGGCACACGCGTTAACTATATTCATAGCGGCGATTCTGACTCACAATATTGCCCTGACGTATCTTCTTGGTATGTGTCCCTTTATTTCGCTCTCGCGAAGCATCAAAACGGCTTTCGGGATGAGCATAGCCGTGATTTTTGTTGTTACGCTTACCGCGGCGATTAACTGGCCCATTTACCACAAGATTTTGGTGCCTCTCGAAAGCGAAATCATTTACTACATCGTTTTTATTATTGTCATTGCCGCTTCCGTACAGCTTGTGGAAATGATTATGGAGCGGTTTTTCCCGCCGCTTCAGGCTGCCTTCGGCATTTTCCTGCCCCTGATAACCGTAAACTGCACCGTCCTGGCGGTATCGCTTTTTATGGTCTTGAGAGATTATTCCTATGGTATGACACTCGTTTTCGCTCTCGGCTCAGCCGTTGGATGGATGCTCGCAATTATGATAGTGGCCGCTATCAATGAAAAACTGAAGTTGATTGGTGATATTCCAGGCGGACTCAAAGGCTCCGGCATCATTATGATTATCGCCGGTATTATCGCACTGGCTTTTATGGGATTCGGTGGAATGGTAGATATAAACTAACTTGTAACGGTGGCATTCTATGAGTAGCTTTTTACCTGTACTTATTATTAGCGGCATTTTGCTGGTAATAACCATCCTTCTTGCCGTTGCCGACAAGCTCCTTGTCTCTTATGGCGAGTGTAAAATATCCATCATCCAGGAGGGCGAGTCTAAGGAATTTACCGTCCAGGGCGGAGGCTTCCTGCTTTCGAGCCTCATCGACCACGGAGTAAAAATCACCTCTTCCTGCGGAGGTAAGGCAACCTGCGGCTACTGCAAAGTCCAGGTGCAAAGCGGTGGAGGCCGGATACTGCCCACGGAAGAAATCTTTATGAGCCGCGAGGAGAAACTTGCCGGCACCAGGCTTGCCTGTCAGGTAAAAATCAAAGACGACCTCGAAATATTCATACCCGATTTCCTCACTACCGTCAGAACTATCGTCAAAAACAAAACCTACGACCCAAAACTGCGATGGCAATTCATAATGAAGGGACGGGAGCAGCTTTCACAGGAAAAAAGAATAGTAAAGCTAAAGCACGACGACAAAGAAAAGCTCGACAAAATACTCGAAGAATATAGAGGCGCCCGAGGCTCCGTCGTCCCCGTTCTGCAGAGGATTAACACCGCTTTTAATTATTTACCCGAGCCTGTTTTGAGATTCACTGCCAAGAGCCTCGATATGCCTTTGAGCGAGCTGCACAGGATTGCCACTTTTTATAACGCCTTCAGCCTTACGCCGAAGGGTAGGAACATTATCAGGGTTTGTATGGGAACATCCTGCTACGTCAAGGGCGGCAGGAGAATCCTCGAGACCATGCAAACTAAACTCGGAATAAAGGTTGGCCAAAACACCGAAGACCTCAAGTACACCCTGGAGACCGTCAGTTGCATTGGCTGTTGCGGCCAATCTCCCGTAATTGCTGTTAATGACGACATCTATGGGTATTTCAGACTGAATATGATAGATGAAGTGTTGCATAAGTATTATTAACAGGAGCCCAAAATCGCAAAGTTAAGACCGGAAGATTTGGATAAGATTGCCCAAAAAATGAAAGGCGTGATTAACTTGAGGAAGGGCCAGGCAAGCGCAAAGACGACCGTTCGCCATCGTTTACACGCAATTATCTGCACTTGTACCAACTGTATTTCCAACGGTGCGTTAAAAATAAAAAATGCACTTGAATCGGAGCTGGCCAACAGAAAGCTGCAGGATGAAGTTCAAGTGGTCCAGACAGGCGCCAGCGGGCTTTGTGTGAAGGGGCCCATTTTGATGGTCCAGCCCGATGGCATCTTTTATCAGCATCTAAAGGAAAATGACATCCCGAATCTCGTTGAGGAACACTTCTTGAAGGGCCGGCCCGTAGAGTCCCTTATGTACGTGCCCGCCGACGAAGAAACCCCAATTCCAAAAATTCAGGACATCCCATTCTTCAAGAACCAGAAACTCGTTGCCCTTCGAAATCGCGGCTTGATTTCGCCTGATAGTATCGACGAATACATAGCAAACGATGGCTATAAGGCCCTGGCAAAGGTCCTCACAACCATGACTGCGGAGCAGGTAATCGAAGAAATCAAGGCATCGGGCCTGCGAGGCCGAGGCGGCGCCGGCTTCCCAACCGGAAGAAAATGGGGATTCTGCAGGAATAATGCGTTGAAAAGAACCGCACAGGATCCCGACACCCTTGTGTATCTTATATGCAACGCCGACGAGGGCGACCCGGGCGCCTTTATGGACCGCAGTATTATTGAGGCCGACCCACACTCTGTCATCGAGGGAATGTGTATCGCTGCATACGCCATCGGGGCAACGCATGGATACGTATATATAAGAATTGAATATCCCCTGGCAATAAAAAGAATCGAAGCTGCGATGGAAAAGGCCAAAGAATATGGATTGCTTGGAGATGATATACTCGGCTCCGGATTTAATTTTGACTTGACCACTTTTCAGGGCGCAGGCGCCTTTGTTTGTGGTGAAGAAACATCCCTGATTCACTCAATTGAAGGCCTTGCTCCCGAGCCCACACAAAAACCACCATTTCCTGTCGAATCCGGTCTCTGGGGCTGCCCCACAAATATCAATAATGTTGAGACGCTGGCAAACGTGGCGATGATAATCGACCGTGGAGCCAAATGGTTCGGCGAAATAGGCACCGAACAAAGCCGGGGAACAAAAGTCTTCTCCCTCGCCGGCAACATCTATAATGCCGGCGGCCTGGTTGAAGTCCCAATGGGAATAACCCTTCGTGAAATGGTCTATGACATTGGCGGCGGAATTCCTTACGGCAAAAAACTCAAGGCCGTTCTGACCGGCGGTCCCTCCGGCGGATTCATCCCTACATCTCTGATTCATCTGCCCATTGATTATGAGCGGCTGAAAGAAGCCGGTGCAATCATGGGTTCGGGCGGTATGATTGTCGTGGATGAAGATACTTGCATAGTCGATATGACAAAGTATTTTCTCGAGTTTACCTGTGATGAATCCTGCGGAAAGTGCTTTTCCTGCCGAGAAGGCGCCGCCGCGCTTCGCGAAATCCTTGAAAAAATATGCAGCGGCGAAGGAACCGAAGAAGACCTCGACCTGCTTGAGGAAATTGGCCTTGCGGTCAAGGAGGCCTCAATGTGTGGATTGGGCCAGACTCTGCCCAATCCCGTATTGACCTCTTTGAAGTATTTCAGAGACGAATACATCGAGCATATAAAATACAAAAGATGCCCCGCCGGTGTGTGCAGGAAAATTATTTCCTCTGCCTGCCAGCATGCCTGTCCGCTTGAACAGGATGTCCCATGCTATGTAGGCCTTATAGCACAGAAAAAATTCGAAGAAGCCGTAAAAATCGTAAGAAAAGAAAATCCTTTGCCCGCCGTATGCGGAAGGGTCTGTACGCATCCGTGCGAGTTCAAATGCAAGGCAGGCGCCGGGGGCGCAACGCCGATTAATATCAGGGCACTCAAAAGGTTCCTTGCAGATTATGAAATGAAAAATAACTTGTCCGTCGATATTGAAACAAAGCCCAAAAAGGGCAAAAAAGTCGCCGTTATCGGCTCGGGCCCGGCGGGCCTGTCCTGCGCTTATTACCTTGCTCTCGAAGGCTATGATGTAACAATACTCGAAGCCCTGCCTGTCGTCGGGGGAATGTTGGCCGTGGGCATCCCCGAATACAGGTTGCCGCGCGATATCCTGAATTACGAAATAGAAATCATAAAAAAAACCGGCGTCCAGATAAAGACCGATATTACTGTTGGAAAAGACATAGCTTTTGATGATTTGAAAAAGGAGTATGATGCGGTATTCATCACCACCGGCGCTCACACCGGCTTAAAGCTGGGCATACCGGGCGAAGAGCTTGATGGTGTCATCGACGGTGTGGATTTCCTCAGAAAATTCAACCTCGGCCGGCCGGTACAAATCGGACAAAGGGTTATCGTTATAGGCGGAGGAAATGCCGCGATTGACGCGGCCAGGACAGCAAAACGCCTGGGCAAGGATGTCAAAATCTATTACAGAAGGACCAGAAAAGAAATGCCAGCCGCCGCCGAAGAGATCGAAGAAGCCGTAAAAGAAGGTATTGATATTGAATATCTCGTCGCTCCGGTAAAAGCAGTTTCGTCCAACGGAAAATTGACCGGCGTTGATTTCCGGAAAATGAAACTCGGCGAGGTTGACCAGAGCGGCCGGGCAAGGCCTGTCCCCATCGAAGGCTCCGAATTTACTGTGGATGTTGATACTTTAATTCCCGCAATTAGCCAGGAGCCTGATATTGGCTCGGCGATAGGCGACAAAAAAGTAAAGTTTACAAAGTGGAAGACTATCGAAGCCGACCCTGAGACGCTTTGCACTGCCGCCGAAGGGGTTTTTGCCGGCGGTGATGTGGTCAGCGGGCCCGACACCGTAGTCAAAGCCATTGCTGATGGGAAAATTGCTGCTTTGATGATTCAAAAATACCTCGAAGGCGAGCCCGTCAAGAGAGAATACAAAGTTACCCGCCCGGCTATGTACGTAGAGGCCGTTGAGCTCACCGAAGAAGAACTCGAAAACATTAAAGAGCCCGAAATACCTCTTCTGCCTGTAGAAGAAAGAGATTTGAACTTCAAAGAAGTCGAACAGGCTTTCACCGAGGAAATGGCTGTTAGAGAAGCCAGGCGATGTTTAAGATGTGACCTTCAACAATCCGACGATGAATAATGGAACCAAAAAATGACTCTTAATGAAATATGTAAAATACTTCAAGCCGATTTCATAGGCGATGTTAAGGATTTGGATAAAGAGATAAAAATGGCCTGTGGCTCCGACTTGATGAGTGATGTATTGTCGTTTATTAAAGCCGATTCTTTGTTGTTGACCGGCTTGGCCAATCCGCAGGTTGTCAGGACCGCTGAAATGGCTGGGATAGCCGGCATTTGTTTTGTACGCGGCAAACAGCCCCAGCCCGGTACGGTAAAACTCGCTGAAGAAAAAAAGATTCCCCTCTTGACAACTAAATTATCAATGCATGAATCCTGTGGCCGATTGTATAGGGAAGGTTTACCTGGCTGTGATGAGCTCAAATAATTCAAAAAAAGATTCGTTCACCGCTCGCCGGAAAATTCCGGAACGCCGAAAAACTGACGACCTGAAGTTCACAAAGGTCCAGGAGTTGGTCTATGAGTTGAAAATCGGTGATGCGATGATGCAGAAAGTAATCACCACCACCCCCCAGACTTCAATGAGCAAGTTGAGGGAAATTTTACGAGACAACCGTATCTCGGGTACGCCTGTAATAGAAAACGGAAGGTTGGTTGGTATTGTAAGCATCGAAGATTTCATTAAGTGGCTGGCCGAAGGGGCCCAGGATTGCCCCATAAAAAATAAGATGACCACAAATGTTAAAACAATGTATGCCGATGAGCCGTTGATTCACGCGGTCAGCAAGCTTGACCAGACCGGCTTTGGCCGTTTTCCCGTCGTTGACCGCCAAAGTAAAAAGCTCGTCGGAATAATTACCAAAGGCCATATCATTGAAAGATTACTTCGAAAGATGGAGATTGACTATCACGAAGAGGAAATCCACCGCTACCGTGCAAGCCACATTTTTGAAGACATTATTGCGGACAAGGTCGCTCTGACCTTTCGCACTTATCTCAAGGGCGGGGATTTTGACCGGGCCGGCGAGGCTTCCAGCGGACTGAAAAAAACTCTCGAACGCCTCGGTATCCATCCCCAAATTGTTCGCCGTGCCGCCATCGCCTCCTATGAGGCCGAGATGAATGTAATCATTTATGCCGAATCAGGCGAAATATCGGTTGAGGTTCAGCCCGGCGAAATTCATATCGACGTTACCGATTCCGGTCCAGGTATCCCCGATGTCCAAAAGGCAATGCAGCCGGGATACTCCACTGCTGCCGAATGGGTCAGAGAGCTTGGCTTCGGTGCAGGAATGGGCCTGGTTAATATCAAAAAATGCGCCGACGATATGGAGCTGACTTCAAGCCCGGGCAAAGGAACTCATTTAAAAATCCGTATAGATATAAGAACCACTCAACCTCAAACAAAGGCAGGATGAGAAAATGAAATTAGGACAGATAGTAGAAAAATTACACTTGGAAACCAGAGTTGCAGTTGATGCACTGGATAACGAGGTCAATAATGGATATGTCAGCGACCTTTTGAGTGATGTGCTGGCCAATGCCGAAAAAGGCAATCTTTGGATAACACTCCAGATACATCCAAATATCGTTGCTATCGCCGGCATGAAGGAATTAGCTGGAATTGTGATAATAAATGCCAGAGAGCCGGAAGAAGAAACCATCAGCAAAGCCGACCAGGAACGTCTTCCCATTATGGTAAGCAGTATGTCGGCATTTGAACTATGTGGAAAGTTATATGCCTTGGGGCTGTCCGGGACTAAAGATAATGCTGAAGGAATTTAAGATGGATTTGCATATCCACACCTGCCTTTCTCCTTGTGCCCAATCGGAGATGCTGCCCACGGCGATTATCAAAAAAGCCAGAGAGCAAAATCTCGATGCCCTCGGAATCTGCGACCACAACTCGGCCGAGAACATCACAGCCGTAAGAAAGGCCGCCCACAGAGCAGGACTGCGCGTTTTAGCCGGTATGGAAATATGTTCTCGTGAAGAAGTCCATGTCTTGGCCTTTTTTGAAGATGATGACGCTTTAATGCGAATGCAAACAATCGTTTATGAAAATCTCCCTGGAGAAAATAATGAAAAGTACTTCGGAGAGCAGCTCATCGCCGATGAATATGACAAGGTAGTCGGCTCAACCAAAAAGCTGCTCATCGGCTCGACCACCCTTGGCGTCAATGAAATTGTCGCCTCGGCTCACAGTCTGGGCGGGTTGACCGTTGCTTCGCACATCGACCGGGAATCCTTCAGCATTATTGGACAATTGGGTTTTATTCCGAAAGACTTACCCCTCGATGCCCTGGAAATATCGCCGAGGTGTAATCCCGATGAAATTGAGAATTACAAAAGCTATGGTCTTCCGCTTATTACCTCTTCGGATGCGCATTTACTCTCGGATATCGGCAGGGTCTTTACAAAATTTTTGTTAAGCGCTCTTTCATTTTCCGAAGTGGCGATGGCTTTTCGCGGTATCCAGGGCAGAGCAGTGAGTATCTGATATCGGATGCAAGATTTATCGTTACACATACTGGATGTAGTTGAGAACGCAATTAGAGCAGGTGGGAAAAGAATAGTGATAGGACTCTTGGAAGACCAAAACCGGGACACCTTGACTCTTTCCATCGAAGATGATGGAAAGGGAATGGACGAGCAAATGGCCCAAAAGGCTCTGGACCCTTTCTTTACCACGAAGGACGGCAAAAAAATAGGCCTGGGACTCTCTCTGCTCTCACAGGCGGCCCGGCAGACCGGTGGAGATTTGAAGATAGACTCTAAGCGGGGAAAAGGAACAAAAATCACCGCTGTCTTCAATGCAGACCATCCGGATATGAAGCCGGTAGGCGACGTCTTCGAGACGATGACGGCCCTGGTTGCGGGAAATCCCGCTACGCAGTTTATTCTTGATTACAAAACGTCGGATTACGATTATCATTTTGATTCTTTTGAATAATGCAGAGTATAAACCCCAGGCCCTCAAAAGTCGCTGACCGAGGATAGTTGGGCTGGGCGGAAATTTTTAGGACGTGTTCTTATGGTTAGCTTCACAATTAATGATAAAAAATTACAGGTAGAACAAGGCGCCACAATACTGGAAGCAGCCCAGAGTGAAGGAATAAAAATCCCTACCTTGTGTTACCACAAGGAATTGAAGCCCTATGGCGCCTGCAGGCTCTGTCTGGTTGAAATAGTCGGCGGCGGCAGAAAAGGCCTGGAAGCTTCATGCGTCTATAAAGTTACCGAGGGCCTGGAGGTTAAAACCGATACCGACAGGGTCAAGAGAACACGGAAGATTCTTTTTGAGCTTTTGTTGGCTCGCTGTCCGGATTCCGCCGAAAAAGTTAAAAAACTCGCGAAAGAATATGGTGTAACCGAAACTCGAATTAAGCTCAAAGATAAAACAAATTGCATCCTCTGCGGCCTGTGTATGCGGGTTTGTGCGGAAGTTAGCCAGAGAAGCGCCCAGAGCTTTTCCAGCAGAGGAATAAACAGAAAGGTACAGACGCCTTTTGACAAGTTATCAGAAAAATGTATCGGATGCGGCGCCTGTGCTTATCTTTGTCCGTTGGAGTCTTTGACAATTGAAGAAGCCGATTAATATGGGCAAAATTAACGCGTTGTTTCTGATTTGTTTCTGCCTCTGCGGAGCCTTTGCCGATTCCCCCGCACACGGCCCGGCAAATAAAGGCAAACCTGACAAGCCCCGGAAAAAGCCTGACACCTGGACACGCACGGAACAGTTAGGTCGAATCCCCACGCAATCCCCACCAGAACAAATATCCCTCCAAAGCTGATAAGATTATATATATCCATAACAGATAATCCCCGCGCCGGCCATCCACATCCCCCGTAACTCAACACTCAACACTAACAACTCAGAACTAACTAACGGCGATATTTTGCCTCTTTAGCAATATCCTTCATATACTTCCGATACAAGTCCAGGATTTCCTTCTCCGAGCTGGCCGTAGTTACAACAAACCGCGTGCGCGCCCTTGCCGTCTCTCCAGCTTTTATATCGCGGCCAAAGAGTGACAAATACATCGAATAGTGGCTTTCCCCCTCGTAAGGCGTCGCTATTGCGAAGCAATCCTCCACCGGGGCCATCAAGACCGCTGTCAGGTCCCCTTTTGCACCGCACCGCAGGCCGATTGGTCTCTTCATTCGTGGCATAATCACCCACTTAACCGGGTGCGGCTCTTTCTGCCATCGTCCATCGTGAATAACTCCCAAAACCTTCCGGCTTCGCGGAAACATTTGCCAGTCCCCATAGGACTTTTTGGCCATGAGGAATCCCGGCCTCTTTTTCGCATCAGGATGGTTGCCAACGCACACATAAGACGTGGGAAAAGTCTCGTTAAAATACGATGCCAGAAAAACCTCGAAATTGCTCAAATCCTTCCGGGCTTTAACAATCGTCTCAAGGTCGAGCGTCGAGTTTTCCCCCCAGCGATAGATAGCGACCATCTCAAAAGGCCGCTCCTTTCCTTCAGGCCAAGTGATTTGTACCGCCCCGTCGGACAACAGCTTTGATGTACTGGGCCAGTCCCACGCCGCGGTCCCGTATCTCTTATTTGTTGTGAAAACCCGGTAGTAACTAAAAATGCCGTAGCCCCCATTTAGTTCCATACCAGAGGGAACGTGCACAGCCGATGACAAACCAAGTGTTTTGTCTCCCTGCGGCAATTTTCCGCGAAGAATACCGGTGTCGAATACATATTCACCGTTCTTTTTCGAAGTAAAAGCGAGCTTGGCTGGCTTGCTTTCGACCGATGTCACCGAGCCGCCGGTTGCCTCTCGACCAACCGCCGAACCAGCAGAGAGCATCATCACGCAAGCAAAGGTAACGATACAAAAAGCCTTCACAGGAAGATTCCGTACGCAATCACCGGACATCTGACGCTTTCTCCTATTTTTGTGTACACGTCTCTATCGTTCGCGCCACACGGATACCTATGAAGTCCATTTCAGGCAGCCACCACTTGCTCTTGGGTATCTGTGGGTCCCCCGAGCGCCACCACTTCTCCTCAAAGCTTCTGACCGCGCAGCGCAATTCCTCTGCCGAGCTGTTATAGTCACCCCCGCGAGCTACGTGTACTGTGCCGGTCTTTGGGCCTTTTGGATTTATCGCCGGCTTCTTTTCGGCAGCTTCCTTGTAAGCCGCCGAACTGTAGAAATCGTAAACCCACTCGCGAACATTGCCCAGCATATCATAAAGACCCCAGGCGTTGGGTTTTTTCCTGGTCACCTCGTTGGTCTCAAAATCGGCCGTTTCCTCATACCAGGCATAATCTTTAAGCTGCTTTGGGTCGTCTCCAAAACCAAAAACGCTCGTGCTGCCCGCTCGGCAGGCATATTCCCATTCCGCCTCTGTCGGCAGACGATATTGCTTGCCGCTCTTCTTCGAAAGCCACTTACAGAACGTCATCGCGTTGTGCCATGTCATCCCCATGCCCGGGTGTTTCTTTCCATACCCCATTGTCAGCTCTCCATAGACAGGCGTAGGTCCCGTAATCGCGTCGACATCGGCCTCACTGCCCTGCTCTGTTTTCTTTTCTTCTTCCTCGGCCGCGAAGGGGTCTTTTTCTGCACTGACTGTCTCTTCATAGTAGGCTAAAAAAAGCTCAATGGTGGTCTCGGTCGTGCAAAGGTAAAATGGCTTAAGGCAAACCTCGTGCTGCGGGCCTTCGTCATCCTTACGACCGGCCTGGCCCGCAGGGCTGCCCATCAGGAAGCTGCCGCCGCCAATGAGCACCATTTCAAAACCTATCTTCTCACCGCTTTTGGTCGTAATCGCCTCGGTATATTTCTTTGGGAGCTTATCTTGCGAGGCTGGGGTACTGGCAACCGTCATAATCCCAAAACATATCGCCGGCACAGCAACGTAAATCAATATACGTCTCATACTCATCTTCTATCTCCTCAAAACACATCCACGCTTCAACATCGCCTTTCGTGGCAATATGGAAGTTGATAACACGCGAGTTACATTTATCTTTTGTTTTGGTTAAATCATCTTTGTAAAACCCGGCTTGGGCACAGGATAGCTGCCGTGGGGACCGGGTTTAACCGGCGGTTCCATACCGTCCCGGCAATCCTCCGGCTTCGGCGGGTAATAGAAATCCGATTTGTTTATCTGCTCCCACGTAACCTCCTTGCCGGTATAACAGGAAATTTGTCCCATCACGGTTATCATCGTACTGCGCACCATGTAGTCGCCGTGGTTAACGGGCTTGCCCGAGCGAATCGCTCCGAAGAGCACATCGTGTTCCCTCTGGTAGGGATTGCTTCTTCCCTGCCAGTTCCAGTTTGTCTCGCCCGAGATTCGGCACCGCGTAACGTTCGCCGTGCCTTTGCTGCCGTGCACTACACTCGAAGACTTGTTGTAGCATCCCGTCGTGGTTCGGCAGAAGGCATAAATGGGCACGCCTTTGTCGTGTTCGTAAACCACCGAATGGTGGTCGAACACGTCTCCGTAAATCGGCTCGGTCATCGAAGAACGTCCGCCCAAGCCATGGCATTTCACCGGCGCCTTATCCCCCATCGCCCAGCTCGCGCGGTCCAGGTTGTGTACCAGCGACTGGACAACATCGTCTCCCGATAGCCAGCGGAAATGGTACTGAGTGCTGCACTGCCACTCAAGTTCCGTCAGCCCCTCCTTTCGCGCTATCACACCGTACGGGCCGCGGAGGAAGTTCTCCTCAATGGAAACCACATCGCCTATGACTCCGTCGTGTATCCGCTTAATCGTTTCGGCGTAGCCCGCGTGATGACGACTGTGCAGGCCGGATACCAGGCTCAGCCCCTTCTGCTTTGCTAACTCGCTCGCCTGCTGCATCAGCTTGAGCCCGGCCGGGTCGGTGCCGTGAGGTTTCTCCACAAACACGTGCTTTCCCGCCTGAATCGCCGTCATGGAATGGAGCGGGTGGAACTTGGCCGCGTTCGCAATCACTACCACGTCCGACGCTTCGATTACATTCTTGTAGCCGTCGAAGCCGGAAAAGCAGTGGTCGTCGTCCACAACGACCTGGCCTTTCTTTTGTCCCTCTAACACTTTACGCTTGCCTTTGACGCGGTCCATGAAAATATCACACATCGCGACCAGCCGCGCTCCCGCGTCCGCCGTCAGCGCCTGGTTGGCGGCGCCGGTATTGCGGCCGCCGCAGCCGACCATACCCACGCGGATGATATCGCTGCCGGCGGCATACACGCTGCGGTTGATATCCGGCGAACCCGCCACGGCAGCCGAAGCCAACACGGCCGAAGCCTTCAAAAAGTCTCGCCGAGTTGTACCGGCGCCTTTGTCCGATTCTTTTGATTGTGCCATAATATCTCCTTACTCAAAATCTTTGTTTGTTTAGGATAACTTCTGTTTCCAATCAGGATTTTTCTCAAAATCTGGTGACCTGCCAGGCAAAATCTTAGTATTCCCGGTCTTTGAGGATGCCCGGCTGCGGAACGGGATATTTGCCGTCGGCCAGTAACTGAAGCGGCGCAGGTGAATCCATCGTCAGCTTATCGACGGTTGGAGCGAACTCATGCTTGCAGTTGAGGATATCATCAAAGGTAATAACCTGGCCCGTGTGGGCGGCCATTCGGCCCATGGAGTTGACCAGGCTCGCTTCGGCGCCGCGCTTTGCCTCGTTGTAGGGCTTGTCCTTGCGAATAGCGTCTATAAGGTCGTCCCACTCGAGCTGGTACGGATTCGGCTCGGGCTGCGGGAACCGCCAGATAAGATCCTCGCTCTCCATATTGTGCCCTTTGTAGGTACGGACTTTGCCGGGGTAGTGCCCTCGTGTCGAGACGACCCCCGAACCCTTCGTGCCGTGCACGTAGCTGTCGAATCCGCCCTCGCAGCCGCTCATCGCCCGGCCGTAGTAAAACAGCTTGGTCCCGTCCGGATAAGTATATTCGATAGAGTAGGTATCGAGATTCTGGTCGATATAATCGCCGCGGTAGTGCCGGCCGCCCAACGCGCGTGCCTGCACCGGCCAGGCGCCCTTCATCCACGAACACTCGTCTATCTGGTGAATGTAGTAGTCGCTGTACATACCCCCGCTGGCCCACAGGAAGCTGTGGAAGCGCTGTATCTGGTACAGCAGTTCGCTGATGCCGTCCGGCTTCTGCCCGACTGTGCATGCTCGCCCACCCATCCGGTACGCCCTCATCGCGACAATACTGCCGATTTCGCCGTCATCGATACGGCGTTTCAGCTCCTGCCTGCCCCTGCAATGGCGAATCATCAGGCCGACGCCAACCTTGAGGTTCTTCTTGACCGACTCCTCGGCAAGCTTCAGCAGCTTGCGCGTGCTCGGGCCGTCCACCGTGACAGGCTTCTCCATAAATACGTTAAGGCCCTTCTTGATGGCGTATGCGAAATGCACCCAGCGAAATGCCGGAGGCGTCCCGAATATCGCCACATCGCCCGGACTCAGACAATCCATCGCCTTTTTGTATCCATCGAAGCCGAGGAACCTGCGGTCCTCGGGCACGTCAACCTGCTTGGAGTACCTTTTTACCAGATTATCGTATCTGCTTGAAAGACGGCTCTCGAATACGTCGGCCATGGCGACGAGCTTGATTGGGCCGTTCTTGACCGATAGGGCGTTAGACGCCGCCCCGGTGCCCCGGCCGCCACATCCCACCAGGGCCAGCTTGATGGTATTGTTCTCCCCTGCATAGACTCTCGAAGCAATCCCCGCCGCTAAGGCCGAAGTAGCAGCTATTCGACCTGTGTTCTTCAAAAAATCACGACGAGATGTGTTTTTTTCCATAGTTTCACTCATAGCTTTTTTTCTCCTTTTGATTGATATCTACTTCAAATGCTGCGTTTTTACGAAATTTACCATTTGCTATCGGCCCAAACCGCGATCGGGCCATATTGCCACTATTATCTCCATAACCCGGCACTTTTCAAGCCTTTTTTCTCAACATCTCCCGGTCTCGTTCGATCCACGCTTCACTATCCACGATCCACGATTCACGATTCACTATCCACGATTCACTATCCACTATTCACGAGATACGCTTGCCGCTTAACGAAATACGCGCCACGAAAAGACCATCCGAAGGGCCTTGTTAAACCCTCGAAAATTTGCTATCATTTGATAGATTTATAAGGGTCTTGTTATGAATAACCGCAAGTTATGAGGTTCAAAAATGCTGTTACCTGAAAAAAAACAAGCCGTCCCGGTTTGCCCGAAGAAAGATAACTGCCGTAAGCAAAAGAGAAAACACCACTTTTTTACCTGGCTCTTTCCCGTTGGTGGGGCCTTGGCGCTGGTGTGGTTCTTGATTCGTGTGATTCCAAAGCCTTCGCGGGCGGCATATCCGTGTCAGCGGGTCGCATTCCCATTAGCATCGGGCTTTGTGATTTGGCTTACTGGGGTGCTCGGCTCAATTGCGGCTATTCGCAAGGCAAAACGCAGTTTTACACAGTCGCGTTATGTATTATGTGTGATACTTGTTGCTGTAAGTGTAGGCTCTATTTGGCTGGCTCAAAGCATTACCGCGGAGAAGATAGTATTAGCTGATGAGCCGGTTGCGAATGCTCCGATAGGCACTGCCAAAGGCCTTCATCCGGGGCGTGTTGTTTGGATACACGACCCCGATGCAACCGATTGGGACGGCCCCGGAGACGGGCACTGGTGGCAAAGCACACACACCAACCAGAAGGTGGTCAACCAGATGATGAGCAGGGCGATTAAGGCCCTTGGTGGCGAGCAAAGCAGTCCCGCCGCCTGGGATAAGCTCTTCAGGTACTTCAATAAAACGCATGGAAAGGGAAATGTCGGATATAAAGCCGGCGAAAAGATTATCATCAAGGTCAATTTTGTAGGCTGTATCAGGGTTTGGAATAGACGCCCCGTGACAGGCATCGAAGATTATAACTTGAGGAATTCTGATTATATGAACACCTCTCCGCAAATGATAATCGCTTTGCTCCGGCAGCTCGTCAATGAAGTCGGCGCCGACCAGGCCGACATTACCGTTGGCGACACTTTGTGCTACTTTCCAAATGAGTACTACAAAATGTGCCATGACAAGTTTCCGAATGTCCGGTATCTGGAATACTTAGGCAAATTCGGCCGAACTGCTGCAAAGTCCTCGTCGGTTCCGCTATACTGGAGCACGCCGGATGCGGCGGGAAAGAAAACCGATTTCCTGCCCCTTTCCTATGTCGAGGCTGATTACCTGATAAACCTGGCGAATCTAAAGAGCCACAACGACCAGGCTGGCATAACACTCTGTGCCAAAAATCACTATGGCTCTCTCGTTAGAAAGCCGGCCCGCATGCCCGAATACTACGATATGCACAAAGACCTGCCCTTTACTACCCCCGGCAATGGATGTTACAGGCCCCTCGTGGACCTGATGGGACACAAGCATCTTGGCGGCAAGACCCTGCTCTATTTAATTGACGGGCTCTACGCCGGAAAACACGCAAAGGAGAGGGCCCCGAGAAGATGGCTCAGCAGCCCCTTCAATGGAGACTGGACTTCGAGTCTCTTTGCTTCCCAGGACCCGGTCGCTATCGATTCGGTCGGCTTCGATTTTCTGCGGACCGAATGGGACGATGCGCCTCACAGGTCCGGCACAAACGATTATCTCATCGAGGCGGCCCTGGCGAATAACCCACCTTCGGGGACATTCTATGACCCCGACCACAAAGGCAATGTAGCTCGCCTGGCGAGTTTGGGAGTTTACGAGCACTGGAACAATCCCAAAGATAAACAGTACTCCCGCAATTTGAAAACGGGCAAGGGTATCGAGCTGGTTAAGCTAACGCGCGAAAAACGCCTCGCCAAGTCAAAGAGAAGGGACTTGGCGTACTGACTATTCCGAGAAGAAGGCACAGAATTATGATTACAGTGAAAAGGGGACGTTGACCACATGACGCCAAAGACGGGTTTTGACAATGAAAAGTATCTACAGGAACAGACCGAAGCCATCCTTGAGCGGGTCAATCGGTTCAACAACAAGCTGTACCTGGAATTCGGTGGCAAACTTCTGTTTGATTATCATGCGGCGCGGGTGCTTCCCGGCTTTGATCCCAACGTTAAAATGCGGTTGCTGCAGAAAATACGCGACAAAATAGATGTTATTCTATGTATTTATGCCGGGGATATTGAGAGAAAGAAGGTGCGGGCCGACTTCGGTATTACATACGATTCAGACGCGATGAAAACAATCGATGACTTCAAGGAATGGGGCATCGAGGTTACGGCGGTGGTCATTACACGATACGCAAACCAGCCCTCGGCCAAGGCATTCAAGAACAAGCTTGAACGCCGGGGCATAAGGGTTTATACGCACAAACTCACCAAGGGTTACCCTACGGATATAGACACCATCGTAAGCAACGAAGGTTACGGCGAAAACGAACCGATACCGACCAAGCATCCAATCGTAGTTGTGACCGGACCCGGACCTGGAAGCGGCAAGCTCGCCACGTGCCTTTGCCATTTATATCATGAATACAAAAACGGGAACCAGGCAGGATATGCAAAGTTCGAAACATTTCCAATCTGGAACTTGCCGTTGAAACACAAGGTAAACGTTGCCTACGAGGCAGCAACGGTCGATCTCAAGGATGTAAACTGCATCGACCATCATCATTTGGAAGCATACAACGAAAAAACGGTCAACTACAATCGCGATATCGAAGCTTTTCCGCTGCTGAAAAGAATCATAGAAAAAATCACAGGCAAGGAATCCTTTTACAAATCTCCGACAGATATGGGTGTCAACCGTGCCCGCTTCGGAATCGTGGATGACGAGGTGGTCCAGGAAGCTGCGCACCAGGAGATCGTCAGGCGATATTTCAGGTGTGCGTGCGAATACGCAATGGGGCTCGTGGACAGGGAAATACTGGAGAGGTCGGAACTCATTATGAGAAACATCGGCGCCACGGTCGAAGACCGAGCCGTGGTATTGCCGGCACGACAAGCTGCGCTAAAAGCGCAGGAAAGCGGCAAGGGCAATGAAGGCATTTTTTGCGGGGCCGCTATCGAACTTCGGGATGGGACCATTATTACGGGCGAGAATTCACCGTTCATGCACGCCGCGTCGAGCCTTGTTATCAACGCCACGAAGCACCTTACCGACCTGCCGAAAAAAATGCATCTTTTGCCCCAGAATATTACGGATTCTATACAATTCCTGAAAAAGGAAGTCATGAACGGCAAAATGATTAGTCTTGACCTTGAAGAAACACTAATCGCCCTGAGCATCAGCGGCATATCGAATCCTGCGGCCCAGATGGCTGTCGAGCATTTGAAGCAACTCCGGGGGTGCGAAGTTCATATTACTCATATTCCCACAACCGGCGATGAGGCTGGGTTGAGAAAGCTGAGGGTCAATCTTACGTCAGATCCTGATTTTTCTTCGAAAAGTCTTTTCATTAACTAAACCCCGCTACGGCCATCGAGCTTGTCAAGCCGCCAAAGGCAGTCAAAGCCACTGCGGCAGCGGCAGGTGCTATACCTCAAACTCCTTCGGGTCGAAATTGACCTTCCCATCGTCCTCTATCGCCTCGTTGACTTTTAGCGCCGTCACCAACGTTGCGAATCCGACCTCCCCCGGACAGTTCAAATCAGCCTCCCCCCGAATCGCCGCAAAGAAGTTCCCAAGATGCGGCTTATGAAAAGGCTCCTTCATTTCAACAGGGATAGTGTACGGCAGTATCTTATATGGCGGCGGTGTCGGCACAACGTACAATGGAAGCGACAGCTCCTTCTGGGCATCACTTATTTTATCCGGCGACTCCAGATAGCCTTTCTTAACCAGTTCCGCCCATTTTTTATAATTCGTATTCATCGGCTCCGGATGAGCCTCTCCCAAGTAGGGACTCTCCGAAATAACCAGCGTCCCTTCATCTCCCCGAAACGCTTCCTTGTACCTGCCTGCCCTGTTCATTGGAATCGTCTGGTAGAAGGCTCGAACCTCTCCATCCCGCGTCTGATAGTCGAATACCGCCATCACGTTGTCATACCATTTCTGCCTGTCCGGCTCGAAGTAGTTCGTCCCGCCGCTCGCCAGAACGGACCTCGGCTCAGCCTCCAGGAACCAGTTATACACATCTATCTGCTGCGAACCATAATTTACGATTGGCCCGCCGCTGAGCCTCCTGTACCTGCGCCAGTTCCGATACTGCTGCATTGACTCATACCCGTATTCCTCCAAAATCTCAGCGGATATCTCATATTTCTTCGGCCATCCCCGCTCGTGAAAAACCCTGTTCCACTGCCCATTGACTATTCCCACTCTCCCCAAAATCCGCGCCTCTTTCAAAAGCTTCTCGTAGCAGTGCAAATATCTCGGATTACTCCGCCGTTGATACCCAATCTGCAGAAGCCTGTCCGAATCTCTCGCCGCCCACACCATCTTCCGCGCATCGGCTGCCGTATTAGACATACCTTTCTCGCAATAGACGTGCATCCCCGCCTTCAGACACCCAATTGTTTGCTCGGCATGCCACGAATCCGGCGTGGCTATTATCACGGCATCGATGTCCCTCTCTTTCGCGAGCATCTCTCTGTAGTCAATATAGCCCCTGACGTCATGCTTATATGCTTCCAACAACCTCATCGTCCGCTTCAGCGAATAGGCCTCCCATATATCGCACACCGCTTTGAACCGCACGCCCCCTATTCGCAGGCAATTTCTCATCAGGGCGAACCCTTGCATCCCGCACCCGATAAGAGCTGCGTTAATATCGTCTTTTTCCTTCGCCTGGTCTCGCCCTGCTGCAACCATCGGCGCCAGCGCCAGTGCCGCTCCGGTCGCGGCAATACCTTCTAAAAATCCACGTCTGTCTAACTCTTTTGTTTCGCTCGAATCGCTCATCTATTTGTCCTTTGCTCTTGTCGCTTTTTGCCCGCATTTCCCAGGTTCAGCCCTTGCCGGCGCACTTTGTACATACCGGTTTCTTCTCTTCTATTGTGTTATATTGCGCGAGATGAGCAGATGTTACAAGCCGGGTATTATTCTTTGCATAGCTGCTTGTGATATTGGAAATAAAAAAGAATTGCCCTGTATCCTCAACGTCCTTTCGGCCCATCGTAGTTGTATCTGAACCAGTCGATATCAATATGCCCGGCATCGGCCTTGTCGTTCCAGCAGTAAAAACCAATGCGGTCGCCGCGCCACCTGCCGAATTTTAGCTGGAACTCGTCGCCGAAGCGATTCCACTTCCGGCCATTGAAGCTGTAGGCAAACCTCGCCTTATCGCCGTCGATGTCGGTGCGGTAATAGATTGTCTCTGCGCTAACAACCGGGCCTTCGGTCTGTTTGCCGTTGTTGTTGAAGGTAAGCCTCTTCGTGCCGTCGTCCTCGACGCGGATGCCCAGCAGCACGTATTGACCGGAATGATGACAGAAGCCTGCCTGCTGCCCGGGCTTCATCCCGCTGATATCAACCTTTGCAGTTGCTACGCCTTTTCCCTTGCCCATAATCCGTTGAGAGATTGTGTTGGCCGCATTCCAGAACCCGCCGTCGCCAACCGGAACACCGGCTTTGAGCCGCAGCCGGCCCGCCCGTTCGCTCAGCGACCAGTGGTCGTCGCGGGGATTGTGGTTCCACTGCCATTGAGGCCCGAGCGCCGATGAATCGAATTCGTCATCTGCCTGCGGTGCTGTTATTGGATAGCCTTTGATTGGCTTGCGGCTGTGATGAACTGTATTGCCGATACCGTTGCCGTCCGGGTCCTCTCCGAGCACCGGCCAGCCGTCCTTCCACTTAACCGGCACAAGCCATTGCGACCGCCCCTCGTATGATTCCCCCGTAGTCGGACCCGCAAGGTCTCCTTTCTTTTTGGCCCGGTTCTGCACAAGCTGATGCGAGTACCACCACGAACCGTCGGGCGCCTGCATCAGCGCGCCCTGGCAGACGCTTCGCCCCACAACGTTGCCTCGCTCCATGAGCACCTTGCGCTCGAAGGGCCCGTAAATGCTCTTGCCGCGCAGCGCAATCTGCTTGCGGTCGTTCTGCCGCCACTCCGCCATAAAGATATAGAACCGCCCGTCGATTTTGTATATCTTCGCCGCCTCCGCACCGGGACCGCCGTAGATGGGCTTGCCCTCGTCGAGTAACTTCAAGCCGTCCCAGCTCATTTTGAAAAGCCGGCTCTGGTTCACTCTTTCTTTGACCGACGGGTCACGGCCGAAATTGCAGACTAAGTAAGCCTGGTGTTCTTCCTCGTCCCAGAACACTGCCGGATCCGTCCAGGATTTCTTCTCCAGCATGCACACCGGCTGCGACCACGGCCCCGTAATCCTATCCGCCGTACTGACGTACAGCCCCGATGTGGAATCGATGAAGTAGCAGTACCACTTGCCGTCGTGATAGGCCAAATCGCCCGCCCAGATGCCGTGCCTATAGCCGCCCATCTTGTCCCAGTTGTATTTGCCGTCCCACGTCAGCTTCTCCCAGACATGCCCGATGATTTGCCAATTCATCAGGTCCTTTGATTCCAGCAGCGTCATGCCCGGGGCGTAATGGTTGGTCGAGGTTATCATGTAGTAAATCCCGCCGACCTGCTCGATATCCACGTCCGGGTAGTCCGCGTTGAGCATGGGATTTCTATATGTGCCGTCGCCCTGGTCGCCCCACGAGCCTGTTTGTACCCTTGGCGCCGCCGCACAACCCAGCGTGATGACTAACAATATAACCGACCATATCCGTCTATCATGCATATTCGAATCTCCTTGTTGAACAAATAAGTCGCTTCGCAACATTTCGATAAACTATATGACTATATTTCTCCCAAAACTTCCAACTATTTCTGCCGTTTTTCATACACCCATTAAATCCTTGTTTTTCCAACGGCCCATAGCGTATTATAGTTAAGAGTAATTCGTTTTACTCAATGCTTAAATCTTGACGTAATTTGGAGCAAAACATTATGACTCAGCCAATTAAACGCAGGGATTTCCTGAAAAAATCGCTTTTAAGTACCCTGGCCCTGCAGGGATGTACCTTTGCAGACAAAAAAGCATCCCGCGCCGGCAGGCCCAATATCATCTTCATTATGACCGACGACTGCAGCCGCGACTGGCTCGGCTGTTACGGCAGCGAAGAAAAAGCCACCCCCGTCCTCGACGAGCTCGCCGCCGGAGGGTTGAGGTTTGAAACCTTCTGGGTTACCCCTATCTGCACACCCACGAGGAACATGCTGCTTACCGGCCGCTATCCATTTCGCAACGGCTGGATAAAACACCACGATGCTCCGCGATGGGGCGGTCAGTATTTCGACTGGAACCGCGAAATCACCTTCGCGCGCCTCCTGAAAAAAGCCGGCTACGCAACCGCTATCGGCGGCAAATGGCAGGTCAACGACCTCCGCGCCCATCCCGATGCCCTCAAGAAGCACGGCTTCGATGAGCATTGTCTCTGGAGCGGCTTTGAAACCGGCAATCCCCCCAGCGCCGAACGCTATTGGAATCCATACATCATTACCAACGGCAAACGCAAAGTCCACGACCAGTTCGGCCCCGACGTCGTCAACGATTTCCTTATCGACTTCGTCAAGCGTCACCGGGATGGCCCCTTTATGGTCTATTACCCGATGATACTCACCCACGGCCCTTTCTCGCCCACTCCGCACAACCGCGACAAGCTCCAAAAAGGAGCCGACAAAAAGCAGCTTTACCGAGGCATGGTTCAATATGCCGACTACCTGATTGGTCGTTTGGTTCGAACATTGGACAAACTCGGCATCCGGGACAATACCGTCATCTTTTACACCGGAGATAACGGCAGCAGTTCCGGCGGCAAAGCCTGGGGCCAGGAACAGCTCAACAAGGCCAAGGGCAATAAATCGGACAAAGGCGCCCACACGCCGCTCATTGCCAACTGGCCGGCAACTATCAAGCCGGGCAGCGTTACTTCGGAGCTTTCCGATATCAGTGACATGCTCCCGACCTTTGCCCGACTCGCCGGGGCCCCATTGCCCGATGGCGTGAAAATCGACGGCCAATCCATCGTCCCCATCCTCAAAGACACTCCCGGCCCGCGGCGAAAGTGGATTTTCTCCCAGATTGGCGACAACCGCTTCATCCGCGACAAGCGATTTATCCTCCATGTTGACGGCCGACTGTACGACCTGGCCGCCGACCCTTACGAGAAGAACAATCTCGCCGAAAGCGCCGACCCCGACGTTGTCGCAGCGAAAAACAAACTCCGCAAAGTCCTGGATTCCTTTCCCGCCAATAAACCGCTCGAAGGTTTCCCGCCCCGTTATTCCGAAACCAAAAAAGTCCCCGACCTACCCGCCGGCAGCGGGAAATGGAAGTCAATAAAAACAGATAAAAAAGAGCAAAAAACCAAAACAAAACGCAGGACCAATTAAAAAAAACACCGCAATTCCTTTTGCGGCATCAATTATATTTAGCCCCCAAATTTATTCGGGGGTTTGTTTAGCCGGGAGTCCCTGGCATTCTATGGGAAAAAGCTCAACAGCAAAGCTAGGCAAAGATATACGGGAAATCTCTGTGTCCAAGGCCAGGAACTATGAATGATTCATATATTTCCAGTCCGGTAGGAGTTTTAACAATTCTTTGCGGTGTTGGGGCCTTTTTCTTTTTGCTGGAAGAGCGAACCAAATGGAAGCTCTTCAATTATTTTCCACCGTTGATTTTTATCTACGCCTTACCTGCCGTAATGTCAAACACCGGCATATTGACCAGAACTTCGCCGGTGTATGATTGGCTGAGTTCAACCGTATTGCCCATGTTTCTTATAATAATGCTCTTAAAGGTGGATGTTGCATCGACGGTAAAAATTATGGGCAGGGGAATCTTCGTAATGCTTTTCGGTACTGCCGGCGTAGTGCTTGGCGCCCCGATAGCTTTTTTACTCGTTAAGAACAGACTGCCTGAAGATATATGGAAGGCTTTTGGTACGCTCGCTGGAAGCTGGATCGGCGGTACGGGCAATATGGCCGCTGTTTCTGAAGGGCTTAATACAAGCGGACAGGGATTCGGACTTGCGGTCCTTGGTGATAATCTTGTTTATATTATATGGCTGCCGATTCTGCTCGGCTCGAAAAGCTTTGCCAAATTCTTTAATCGTTTTACACGGGTGGACGAAAAACGAATCCGGATGCTTGAAATGTCCCAAACCCAAAAAGGCCCGCAGCAAAGCGTTAAAATGAGGCATTTCCTCTATCTTCTTGTTCTTGGCTTCGTTTGCACATGGGCCGCGGAAATTTTTTCAGGCAAACTTCCTGAGCTTAAACCGGTTTTAACTGCCTCCGCCTGGAAGATTCTCTTAATCACAACAATGGGCCTTTTGCTTTCATTGACCCCGGCAAGGCGTATCCCCGCCAGCCATGAACTCGCAATGGCCCTTGTCTATATCTTTGTTGCGAACATGGGAGCTAAAGCCGATGTCTCCGGCCTTGCAGGTTCCGCTGGATGGTTTATTCTGGCGTGCTATCTCTGGATAGCCGTGCACGGGGCCTTTTGTGTGCTTGGTGCATATCTATTGAGAGTGGATGTGCATTCTACTGCGATTGCCAGTGCCGCGAATATCGGCGGCGTTGCAAGTGCCCCTGTCGTCGCCTCTCATCACAACAAAAAGCTCGTACCCGTAAGTATCTTAATGGCCCTTCTGGGATATGCCATCGGAAACTACGGAGCGCTCCTCACCGCCTGGCTCTGCTATATATTAAGTGGTTAATGGATAAACAGGAGTAAGCAATGAGTCATAAATTACATTTAGCTGTAATTCTCGCTGCCCTCGCAGCAGCTTGCCTGAATCCGGCCCTTGCAATTGCAGCCGAACATCGCAATCAAAGCGTGAATGTTATCCCTTTGCCCGTATCGGTTGAGCTATCAGATGGCGTCTTTATCATCACACCATCCACTCGCGTAATTGCCAAAGCCGATACGCAAGCCGAGGCGGCCAAGCTGATTGACGCTCTGGCTGGCCCAATGGGTTTTTCTTTGCAATGCTCCGCCAATCCTCAAGGGCGTGAGAAGACCATCGAGTTGGCGCTCGACCGCCGGCCCTCTGCCCTCGCCGATGAGGGATACACTCTCGAAGTTACCGAACAGCGAATCCTGATTCGTGCCCGAAGACCGGCCGGCCTTTTCTATGGCATCCAAACTTTGCTCCAGCTTCTACCCCCGTCTATCTTTAGTAAAACAAAAGTTGATAATTCATCCTGGCAGGTACCCTGCATAAAGATCACCGACTATCCGCGTTTCAAGTGGCGAGGCCTTTTAGTTGACCCCGCCCGGCATTTCATACCCATGCCCGACCTCTTGTGCTTCATCGACAACATGGCCCTGCATAAACTCAACCGTCTGCAGGTACATTTTACCGACAATGAGGGCTGGCGGATTGAAATCAACGAGTATCCCAAACTAACACAGATCGGCTCGAAGATGGACCGCTCCCGCCGAAAAACCAAAGACGGCCGATATGTCGGCGGCTTCTACACGCAGGACGATATTCGCCGGATCGTCCGTTACGCCGCGGATCGCCACATCACAATTGTTCCGGAGATCGAGATGCCGTTCCACACTGGTGCGGCCATCGTCGCCTACCCGGAACTGGGCATCAACACGGGCCACCTCGCCGAGTTGCCGCCCGAGCAGCGGTGGGGCAGGACTAAGGGACTGATCGCACCGCGCCCCGAAACGGTCGCCTTCCTCCAAAACGTGCTGAGCGAAGTGATCGAGCTGTTCCCCGGCAGACAGATCCATATCGGCGGTGATGAGGCAGACACCGGGCACTGGGCACGCGATGGCGAAATGCAGGCACAGATGAAGCGATTGAAACTCAAGGATGCGCACGAATTGCACAGCTGGTTCATCAGGCAGATGGATACATTTCTGACCAACAAGGGCCGACGGCTCGTCGGCTGGGACGAAATACTCCAGGGAGGCCTTGCACCCGGCGCTACCGTCATGTCCTGGCGAGGCGAACAGGGCGGTATCACCGCAGCCAACGCTGGCCACGATGTGGTAATGGCCCCGACCTCGCACACGTATTTCGACTACTATCAGGGCCCGAAGGAATCCGAGCCGCGCGCCATAGGCGGCTTTATCCCCCTCAGCAGGGTCTATGAGTATGACCCTCTCCCAAAGCAGATCCAGCCTCAAAATGTAAAACATGTATTGGGCATCCAGGCACAGCTATGGGGCGAATATATTTCAACCGCCGCCCATCGTGACTATATGGCATATCCGCGGGCTCTCGCCCTCGCCGAAATCGCGTGGTCTCAAAAGGAAGCGAAAAACTACGAACGATTCATCGCCGCCCTAAGCCATCATCTCAAACGCCTCGACGCAAAAGGCATCAATTACCGAAAAACCAAATCCCCCTGATTTCTTCGCCCTTCTTCTCTCATCTCCGCAATACGCAAGCTTGTCCTGAGCGGAGCCAAAGGCACAAAAAAATCTACCTATAATCTTGACGGGCACCCCACGCAAAGTCAAAAGCAAATATAGCTTGACTAATCATTTATTCGCCAATACACTTGTCAGCTTGTTCAGGCGGTGTTTACAGGAGTTATTGTCGTGAAAGAAGCTATTGCAAAAGCCGGTGCCCTCATTGAGGCGATGGGATATATCCGCCAGTTTCGCGGCCGAATCGTGGTCGTCAAGCTCGGCGGCAGTGTCCTCGACGACGACTCCCTGCAGAAAAAGCTGCTGACCGATATCGCCTTTATGGCTACCGTCGGAATGCAGCCGATTATCGTCCACGGCGGCGGAAAGGCCATTACAAGGGCGATGAACGAGGCCGGCCTCGAGCCTGTCTGGGTTCAGGGACGCCGATATACCGATGAGCGGACCCTGACGATAGCCGAGCATACGCTCGTGCATAAAATCAATACGCCAATCTGCCGGACCCTCACCGAGCTGGGATGCGAGCCGATGGCGCTGCATTCTCTGAGCAGCTGCGTGTTGTTTGCCGAGACGCTGAGACTGGCCGGCGAAGATGGACGAAAAATCGACCTCGGATTAGTCGGGCAGGTTGTCGATATCAATGCTCAACTGCTCAAGACGCTCTGCGCCGACGGGACCATACCGGTCATCGCGTCGGTAGCCAAGAACCGGGCGGGCGGCAAGTTAAATGTCAACGCCGACAGCGCCGCCGGTATGGTGGCAGCGGGAGTCGTCGCCGAAAAGCTCGTTGTCGTAAGCGATACACACGGGATACGAACCAACATCGAAGATGAGAACAGTTGGATTTCGAGCCTGGACGAAACGCAGATAAAGGAAATGATTGAGGCCGGTATTATCACCGACGCGATGTTCCCGAAGGTCGAGGCCTGCCTCAAGGCATTAGACGCGGAAGTCAAAAAAGCACATATTATCGACGGGCGAATCGCTCATTCATTATTGCTCGAAATCTATACCGATAAAGGTATCGGAACCGAAATAGTTAAACAGTGAAGGTTAAATTGAAAGGGGCAATGATGATAAGCGAGACGTTGGCTTACTGGACTATAGTCGCACCGGGGTTGATGCTTATTCTTCTCTACTGTGTGGTTCTTCTGCCACCCATTATATATGTTATTCACGCCATCAAAGTCAGGCGAAGAATTCTGGGACAAGTAGATACCCACGGGCAAGCCCGTGGCACTTGCTTCCACTTTACGAGCTTCGCTCGACGCCCTTCGGGCGAGTTCCCATTCACCCACGGGCAAGCCCGTGGAACTCTGCCCTTCGGGTTATTAGAAAAACTCACCCAGGAAGTGCGTTTATTGAGAGAGCAACGGGCAGCAACCGAGAGAGCAAACGAGTAAAGGCAGGGTTAAAAGTGAGATTCTTCGGCTTCGCCTCAGAATGACAATAGAAAGTACCTAGTTTGAGCAAATGATAACGGAATGGATTCCTGCTGGAGTTTATCCCGCACCACGATGCGGGGCAGGAATGACAGTAACGTAATATGATAAGCAAAATACGAGATGCGAGTTATGACTACACAGGAAACGATTGATTTGTTTGATAAATATGTTATTGCCAATTACGGCCGGCTGCCGCGGGTTATCGTCCGGGGCGAAGGCTGCTATTTATACGACGCCGACGGCAATAAGATACTGGATATGTTCCCCGGCTGGGCCGTCAGTGCTATCGGGCACTGCCATCCGAAGGTTGTCGAGGCGCTCCGCAGGCAGGCAGGCAAGCTTTTACACATCGATAATACATTCTACTCCGAGCCGCAGGGCGAATTGGCAAAGCTGCTGAGCGAGCGGGCCTTCGGCGGCAAGTGCTTCTTCTGCAACAGCGGCGCCGAGGCCAACGAAGCGGCACTGAAACTGGCACGGCTGCACACCTCGCAGGAGAAATACAAGTTCATCACAGCCGAGGGCAGCTTTCACGGCCGAACCTTCGCCACGGTCACAGCGACCGCTCAGCCGAAGTATCACGAAGGATTTCTACCATTGCTGCCGGGATTTGTTTACGTTCCGTTCAATGATACCGAGGCGCTCGAGTCGGCCTTTAGCGATGAGGTTGCGGCGGTCTTGGTCGAACCGATTCAGGGCGAGGGCGGAATAAACATTGCCGGAGACAAGTATCTGCAGGCGATTCGCCGACTGTGCGACGAAAATGGAGCGGTTATGATTCTCGACGAGGTCCAAACCGGAATTGGCAGGACCGGCAAATGGTTCGGATACCAGCATTTCGACGTCGTTCCGGATATTATAACAATGGCCAAGGCCCTCGGCGGCGGGGTGGCCATAGGCGCAATGATGGCCAAAGACCAAATCGCCGCCTCTCTCGTCCCCGGAAAGCACGCCTCGACCTTCGGCGGCAACTGCTTGGCATGCGCCGCCGGAGTGGCTGTAATTGAGGCGATAGAAGAAGATAATCTGTTGGAAAACGCCGCCGAACTTGGCCAATATACCAAAGGCAAGCTCCTGGAACTGAAGCAAAAACACTCGGTCATAGATAGTGTTCGCGGCATAGGGCTGATGATTGGCGTTCAATTGACCGGCCCCGGGGCCGATATAGTTGCTCAATGCCTGGCCAACGGCCTGCGAATAAACTGCACGAGCGATACCGTCCTGCGGTTTATGCCGCCGATGATTGCCGCGAAGAGTCATATCGACCAGGCCATTGAAATACTTGATACTGTTTTGAATGAGGATGAAGGATGAAAGATTTCCTTTGCATAAACGATTGCCCGGCAGAGCTGCTCAAAGAGCTGCTGCAAATAAGCGCTGAATTAAAAAGTTTATACGGCGAAGGCGGCAGAGATTTATGCCTCACCGGCAAGGTCCTGGCAATGCTATTCGAGAAGCCGAGCCTGCGGACCAGAATCAGTTTCCAGGTCGCCATGACAAACCTCGACGGCAGTGTGATTTACGTCAAGCCCGAAGACATCGGCGGTATCGGCAAGCGCGAGCCGGTCAAAGATATGGCGAGGGTAATGAGCCGATATGTTGACGGCATAATGGCACGGACCTTCGAGCACGGCACCGTCACCGAGCTGGCCGCTTACGCAACGGTCCCGGTGATAAACGCACTGACGGACTGCTCGCATCCCTGCCAGGCGATGGCCGATGTGCTAACTATACAGGAGCATTGCGAACGGATAGAAGGCGTGAAAATCGCCTTTATCGGCGACGGCAATAACGTGGCCCGCTCGCTGGCCTTCGCCTGCGCGAAGCTGGGTATGAAAATGGTTGTCGCCTCGCCGAACGGATATGAGCTTGACGACGAGACCATCCAGGCGGCGAATCAGGCCTCAGCCGGTAGCGTCCTGCAAATCAGCGACGCGGTCCAGGCGGTTGCCGGCGCCGATATTATCTATACCGACACCTGGGTCAGCATGGGGCAGGAGGAGGAAAAGCAAAAGCGACTGGCGGACTTTGCAGGTTTCCAGGTTAATACCGAGCTGGTCAAGGCCGCGCCGGATGATGTAAAAGTTATGCACTGCCTGCCGGCCAAACGCGGCTACGAAATCACCGACGAAGTGACAGAGTCGCCCAATTCGATTATGTTCGACCAGGCCGAGAACCGCCTCCACTTCCAGCGGGCACTGCTGAAAAAACTGATGAGTTGAGAATAAAGGTGCATGCAAGAATTGACTTTTGATATTATTGAAATGGGTAAGGATCATGAATGAGAACCTTGTTCAATGGACGCTGTTGAATAACTTGGGTTTTCTGGCAAGATGTTTGAATTTCAGCATAGCGACCAAGATTGGGCAGGAGATTACCACTGAGTTTGGACGAATTGACTTCGTAGTCGAGGATTTTGATAGAAATCAATTAATTGTTGAGTTAGAGACTATTCTTGATAC
>JAUWPZ010000081.1 GCA_030611315.1 Sedimentisphaerales bacterium | reverse complement strand
GCTGTCAAGGAGCGTCGTGCGCTGGATAAAGCCGAGGCCAGGGAGCTTGAGGCCGCTATGGACGAGGCATGGGCAAAACTGCCGGCGAATTACCAGTGGCTGAAAGACTGGGAATATGTGTAAAAAAAGAAGCTCGAAAGGATGACTCAAAGGGCTTTTTAAGATATACCCTTAAGGGTAATAAATTCCCGCGATTAGGATTGTAAATTATTGTTTTAAGGTTACTTGCCCGCGAACAAACGGGAAATTTCAATCGTGAGCATTATAAATACAGGAATTCCAAAACTAACAGAACAGCAGTTTGAAAATAAGGAGAAAACTATGGACCAGAAGCAACAGCAAGGTCAGGCGAATGACCTGACCCGGCGGAAGTTTATGCGCGACGGCGCGGCCGCTGCGGCGGGTCTTACAGTGGGCCTTGGCGCCTCAGAGAGCCGGGCCGCCAAAAAGACGGACGTGCGGAAGACCCGCAGCTACAATCCCGAGATGAAGTACCGGCCGCTGGGGAAAACCGGGCTTTGGATTTCGTCGGTGTGTCTGGGCGGACACTGGAAGCGAGTTGACAAAATGGTGCCCGGAGTTTTCAAAGGCGGCGGATGGCTTAGCGCCGACCTGAACAGCGAGGGCTTCAGGAAGAACCGCCGTGATGTTGTTTCCCAGTGCATCGAGCGCGGCATCAACTATATCGATGCCTGCACAAAGCAGGAGTGCGTGGCTTATGCTGAAGCCTTGAGAGGCAGACGCGACAAGATGTATCTTGGTTTCTCCTGGTATCAAGAGGAGATGCGAAACGCCAAATACCGCAAGACCGATGCGCTTCTTGGTACGCTGGACAAAGGTATGCGTGAGGCCAAGCTGGAGTACGTGGACCTCTGGCGTATCACGATGCACGAGCAAAGCGGACGTCACAGCGAGGCCGAAGTCGCTGAAATGATGGGTGCCCTCGAGAAGGCCAGGAAGCAGGGCAAGGCACGCTTGACGGGCTTTTCCTCGCACGACCGTCCGCATATCAAGAAGCTGATAGAGACCTACCCGACCGTGGTTCAGGTTATTGTCACGCCTTATACGGCCAAGAGCAAGGTCTTGCCCAAGGACAGTATCTTCGAGGCGATAAAGAAGTACAACGTCGGCTTCTTCGGCATCAAACCGTTCGCAGGCAATTCGCTGTTCAAGGGCGATAGTTCGCCTGACAACCCCCAGGCAGAGCAAGACGACCGCCTGGCGCGTATGGCTATCCGCTATATTCTGTGCAACCCGGCCATGACGGCGCCGATACCGGGCATGATAAACACCCACCAGGTGGACAATGTGGCAAAGGCCGTTACGGAAGGAGAGCTCGATAAGGCCGAGGCCAGGGAGCTTGAGGCTGCTATGGACAAGGCGTGGGCGAATCTGCCGGCGAACTATCAGTGGCTTAAGGACTGGGAATACGTATAGCCAAGAGCTGTGCTGAGTCGGCATTAAGCAATAACAAGACAACCGAGTACAGGAGTAAGGATGTATAGGATAAAGGTCACGAGGCAAAGAGTCGTGGCATTGATAGGGTTTACAATGAGCAGCTTGCTGGTATTTTTTGCGGCAAGCTGCTCACTTGATAAGCAGACAAAAGACGACTCCAGCGTCAAACAGACCGAAAGGGTCATAGTTCAGAAAGAATCCGGGGAAGATATCGTTAAAGCGGCTAAAGAGCATACAGGCAACGGCAATAGTAGCGGTAATGACGAGGAGGAGGACTTTGTTGCCAATGTGTTCTGCGCCGCGTGCCACTATGCTTTCGACGAGGAGGAACTCGCCTTTGAGCACATGGCAGCAGGTGTCGGGTGCGAAAGGTGCCACGGAGAATCGGCGAGGCATCGCAGCGATGAGGACAACATCACGCCGCCTGAGTTGATGTATCCCAAGGAGAGAATCAATCCGACCTGCCTGATGTGTCACCCGAGGCACGATATAATACATGTCAAGGAGCACGGTTCTCTTCTCGAAGGCGCCGAAACAATCTTTGACCCGGAGATAGATGACCCTGCATCCAAGTGGGCGGGGCACAAGCTTTACTGCACAACTTGTCACGCCAAGGAACATTGCATCAAGGTCCGCACGACTCGCTGGGACAAGTGTACGGGTGAAGTGATAAAGGATTGAGGTTCTTAGTCTGAGCGAGCATGTCGCTCTGTGCGTTTATTGATTGTATGCCGATTTGCCGGCGCACAATTAGTTTCTGTCCGCAATACGGCCGATGCCGATGCGGAGAAATACAACTATAGCGTTTTCCTGAGTAAGCTCAAATTTTAGACCGGGGCGCCGGTATCGTCCTTATACTTTTTGCGCAGTCGCTTTAGTTCGGCCTTGAGTTCTTTGACGACGTCGGCGTATGCGGGGTCATTATAGACGTTGTTTAACTCGCTCGGCTCCTCGGTTTCTGCTTTCTCGTTTGTCTTGCTGGGGACAAGAGCCTATATCTATTGTTGGGAAACGAGCATTCCGTCCTTCATGTAAAACACCCTATCGGCAATATCCAGCGGGAAGATTCCATGGGTGGCGATAGTTAAAGTGACTCCCTTTTCCCTAACCGGAGTGATTAAATGGCCAATGATATCCTGCGCTGTTTCTGTGTCGATTTCCCCCGTAGGCTCATCGGCGAGAATAAGCGTCGGCTCATTTGCCAGTGCTCTCGCGATGGCGACGCGCTGCTGCTGACCAATGCTGAGCTCGGATGGCAAGTTATCAAGCCGGTCGCCAAGCCCGAAATTATTCAACAGTGTCTTTACCTTTTCACGTCGAGTGGTTTTCGACATACCGATGTGCAGCAGAGCGGCCTCAACGTTCTCATAGGCCGTCCATGAGGGTAAAAGGTTGAAATTTTGGAAGATGATGCCAATATTCTCACGCCGCAGCAGTGCCAATTCTTCGTTGGATAGATTTTCCATCCGGTGACCTTCAAATATCACACTGCCGGAGGTTTGCTGTTCAAGACCACTCAAGACCCTCAGAAAGGTGGATTTGCCGGCGCCGGTCTTCCCGACAATCGCCACGATTTCACCCCTGTTCACCGATAAATTGAGCCCCTTAAGGACGCGAATCTCCTTGCGTTTGACCGTGAAACTCTTTCTCAGGTTCTTGCACTCCAAGAAAATGTCGCCCTCCCCGGTCATTTCATTAGCCATGTTAATATGCCTCCTTCTTGGTGATTGTTGATTGAAGAGAAGTGTTTTCTTTCAATCTTCAATCCGTCTAAAGGCTCCGCAGCGCATCAGCCGGTCGCTGGCGGGCGGCAGCGAGAGCTGGGAAGAGCCCTGCGATGATGCCTCCCATTAGTGCCAGCAGGAAAGCGGCCACTAATACCAGCGGCGAAATGGCTCCAGGCGCCGGGGTCCCGATGCCACTCAACATTTCAATGGGAACAAACAGCAGTATAGCGACCGCGACCAGACACCCGAGGATGCCGCCTATCATGGCCTGGAGAATGGACTCCGCCAGGATTTGCAAAACCACATTCCCGTCGGTCCAGCCGATGGCTTTCAGAATACCAATATCCCGCCGCCGCTCGATAACGGATGACAACTGGGATTTCAATGCCAATATCACAGCGCAAATGCCGATTATAATGGTTAGCATCCACGCCGCATCCTCATTTATCCCCATTACTTTCGCGGCGGGCCTGTAGCAAGCATAGCTGGAAGCCACGAGGTAGTCTCCTGGGAGCAGATTTTTCATAGACGTGATGGCTTCATCTTGCACTTTAGAGCTTTTCACTTCTACGAGTATCACGTTGGCCTCGTTATGGATGGATGACGTTCCCATTCGTTTGTTGATGACTTTCTCCGCATCGTCGAAGTGCATATAGATATCGGCTTTTGCAGGCCGAATGGGTGGGTTGACGATTCCGATAACCGAAAAGATGCTCCCCGCAATCGTGATTTCGTCGCCGGGTTTCAGTTTTTTCAACTTGGCATAAGCTTTTTCCAGCATAACCACACCCCTGTCGTTGGGCAAAAGAAATCGACCTTTTACAATATCCTTTGCGGCGCAGCACGTCTTGCTGACTACGAAATCATCTGGGTCAAACCCGCCGACGGTAAATAGGTGGCCATCCTTTTGGTCTTTGAACCGAAATAGCAGGTAGGCTGAAGCGTCGTATATGGTGGGGAGCTTCTTGACTTTATCGACGAAGCTTGTAGCGATGAGGTTGGTTGCTACACCGTAAGCGACAAAACCTTCACTCTCTTCATCCGGCGACTTTACAGAGCATTCCGGGCATGGTGGTATATGAGCGGGTACAAACGCGATAAAATGCGTTCCAACTCTGTTCAAGATGCTGTTTGTCGCCTCCTTCGAGTACAGAAGGGCGTTTACCAACACAACCATAATGGCTACCGCCAACAGATAACCAAAGATGTTGGTCAACGTGCGCCCTTTTCTCCGCATTAATTCACGCCATGCGCACTCCCATGAGTCTCTCATGCATATCGCCTTTCAGTCAAAGGTTATTAAAGTGATTCAATAATATCATAATTGTGCCGGTTAATACAAGGAAAAATTCCCGCACCTACTTCAAAATCAGCAGGGGTTCAACACCTGTCAGACAATCCCAATTTGCGATGACCTAAGGGTTTGTTTTCATACCGGGGCGCCGGTATCGTCCTTATACTTTTTGCGCAGTCGCTTTAGTTCGGCCTTGAGTTCTTTGACGACGTCGGCGTATGCGGGGTCGTTGAGGACGTTTTTGAGCTCATCAGGGTCCTTCTGCATGTCGTACAGCTCCCACTCGTCGATGTCGTGATAGAAGTGTATCAGCTTATGGCGCTTAGTTCGCACTCCGTAGTGCCGTTTTACGCTGTGGACGGCCGGGTATTCATAGTAGTGGTAGTAAATCGACTTGCGCCATTCCCCGGGGGTTTTTCCCTGGAGCAATTTGCGGATGGATTCGCCCTGCATATCCTCCGGCGTTGGAAGGCCGGCGAAGTCTATGAACGTCGGGGCGAAATCCAGGTTCTGGACGAGGTCGTCGTTTACCGAGCCGGCCTTGATTTCCTTCGGGTAACGAACCATAAAGGGGCTGCGCAGCGATTCTTCGTACATAAAGCGTTTGTCGAACCAGCCGTGGTCGCCGAGATAGAAGCCCTGGTCGGATGTGTAGATAACGACTGTATTGGCGGCCAGGCCCGACTCGTCGAGGTAATCCAGAAGCCTGCCGACGTTGTCATCGACCGAGGCGATGCACCGCAGATAGTCCTTGATGTATCTTTGATACTTCCAGCGGATGAGGTCTTTGCCTTGTAGATTTGCTTGCTGGAAGGCCTGGTTTTTGGGATTGTATGCTGCATCCCAGAGCTTTTTCTGCTCGGCCGTGAGGTTCCTGGGGGCAACGAGCTTGAGGTCTTGGCTGTTCATTGTCTTTTCGATACTCATGTCCTGCTCTTTTGCGGCCCTTCCTCGGCCGGAGTAATCATCGAAAAGGGTGTCCGGTTCCGGCATCGTGATATCGTCATACATTGTCAGATGTTTGGGTCCCGGCTGCCAGTTGCGGTGCGGTGCTTTGTGGTGATACATCAGGCAGAAGGGCTTCTTTGGGTCGCGGCCTTTAAGCCACTTGAGGGCGTGGTCGGTGATTATGTCGGTAACGTAACCTGTGTATTTTTGCTGCTTGCCCATCTCCTTCATAGCCGGATTATAGTATGAACCCTGTCCGGGCAGGACGTTCCAGTAGTCGAATCCGGTCGGGTCGGTCTTGAGGTGCCACTTTCCAATCATAGCGGTTTGATAGCCGGCCTTTTGCAGGAGTTTCGGGAAGGTCTGCTGACTGCCGTCAAATCTCAGGCGATTGTCCTTGACGCCGTTGATGTGGCTGTGCTTTCCGGTCAGGACGACCGCTCGACAGGGGGCGCAAATGGAATTGGTGCAGAAGCAATTGTCGAACCGCATGCCCTGGTTTGCGATACGGTCGAGATTTGGCGTTTTATTTATCTTGCTGCCGTAACAGCTCAGGGCGTGTGAGGCGTGGTCGTCGGTCATGATATAGATAATGTTGGGCCGGTTTTTCCCTGCTGTTCGTGCGATTGTGGTGCAGCTCGGCAGAATCGACGCCGCTGCCGCCGAACCTGCCAGCAGGCCGGTCCTTTTTAGAAAATCTCTTCTTGTTAATGGTTTCATTTTTGATTCCTTTCTGTCTTTGTAAAGACCAATTGCCTGTTGAACAGAATCTCCTGGTCGGATTTATAGAATTATCCCATGCTTCGCCACACGTCGGCGTGTGGAATGTTCGGCTGCACGTCGAGCCGGTGTTCCCAGTCTTTTAGCATTTTTCGGTGGTCTGCCAAGATAGAAGCATACCGTGAGTTTGACGAGAGGTTTTTCGTCTCTCCCGGGTCATTGTTCATATCAAAGAGCTGTTCGACGGGGTCATCGACATACACAATATACTTGTAGCGATTAGTCCTGAGCATCCTGCCGGTGTTGCTGTTGACCTCGGTGACAACAAACTCATGACTGGGACCGGAATCACCTTCAAGGATGGAGCGCAAAGATATGCCCCGCATATTCGCCGGCGATTTTATTGACGCATAATCACACAGAGTCGGCATTATGTCCATTCCCGAAGCCAAGTGGACCATATCGGTTTTATTTTCTATGATGTGCCCCGGCCAGGAAAATAACAGCGGTACTCTCGAAGCCTCGTTGTACGGGGAACTCTTGCGGACCATCTTGTGATGGCCCATTCCTTCACCGTGGTCGGAGATGAACACAATCAGCGTATCATCGGTATAGCCGTAATCGGCCAGCGCCCGCAGTATGCGTCCTATCTCGGCGTCGAGATTTTCGATGTTGCGATAATAGCTCCACCTGTAGTATCGCCAGTGCTCTTTGCTCCAGCCGCCTTTGGCGGGCTCACAACCTCGCCTTCTTTGCTTGATTGACGCAGGTTCATTTTTATCGTACTCGAAATTATGTGGCAGCTCCGGCAGCTCGCCGGCCAGTTCCGGATAACGCAGCTTCGGGGGATTGTCCATATTCAACCTCAGCCACTCGCAGATATCGTGCGGCTGCATAAAGGACGCCACTAACAAAAACGGCTGACCTTTAGACCGGTTCCGCAAAAAGCCCTCGCACGCACGCGACATGGCCGTATCGCAAAGATAACCGAACCCGCCGATGCCGGTGTGTATGACCTCAAAGCCGGGAATGTTGCTCGTATAGGTCCTCGGCAGATGCCACTTGCCCGCATAGAACGTTTCGTAGTCCGTATGCTGCGAAAACCACTGGCCGAGGTTCGGGATATCCGAGCGGATAGGCCGGCCGTTGATATGCACGTGGGCCTCGCTGCTGGTCCGGCCGGTAAAGACGGCGCTTCGGGCCGGGCTGCACAAAGGATTTGCCGTGTACGACTGCGTGAAGCTGACACCGCTTATCTTGAGGCTGTCGAGCGCCGGCGTTTGCACGTGCCGACATCCGCCTGCCGCAATCGTATCGATGTGCTGCTGGTCCGTGATTATCAAAACGATATTGTTCGGCTTGGGCCTGCCGGTTCGCCGGGACGCCTGCGTTCTCTGGTTAAAAGTACACCCGGACAGAATTGCCACCGCAGAGCCGCCCAACTTCAAAAAGTTTCGTCTGCTTACGAGATTTGCAGATTGCTGTGTTGTCTTGCTTTTTTCCATTGTGTCTATTCCCTTGCCGATTTGTTATTTTGTCCTTCGGATTTGCCGTTTCTGAACTTTTTGAGCCGTTCACTTTCCGGGCCTGCTCAGTATATATGCCTTGTTCATCGAGCAAACAATCAGCAGTCGGTGGTTGTCGTCCAGCCAGTACTCAGTCGGCAGGATTCCTCTGCCTATCTGACTGAAGCAATGCAGCCTGGCCTGCCTGTCGCCCAATTTGGCTGTCTCGGCCCCGCGGTACTTCAATCGCTGGTCCTGCTTGGCAATGCTGAGGCCCTCCAGTAGTTCAAAAGCCAAATCGATACTTTTGTCGAACTTTAATCGCTGCACCAGTTCAAACAAACACCAATCGCTTGTCTTTCGGCCCACCGACTCAGTGGTCGCGCTGCTGTCCTTGCTTTGAAGTTTCGCAATCTCCCGGCCGTCGGCGCCGATGAAGCGACTGGAGACTTCCCATTGAGTCGGCGACGCTAATTGATTGTTCCGGCATTTAACGACTACATCAACAATATTGGTGAGCCCATCCGTCTGGTTAATCCGCTGGTTGACCTTCAGCGTAAATGTTTCGTTCGCTCTGTCGGCGAGGCGCTCGATTCGCAGGGAGCCTACGTCCTGATTGCCGCTTTCGCGGTAGCCGTGACAGGTGCAGATGCGGTACGAATTTACCCAATTTCCATCCGGCTTGAAATCCGCGGGTGTTTGAGGGAGCTTACCCAAGGCTTTCAGCTCACCGAGCAACACCGGTGTCAAGGGGGTTCCGACTATTGTTCTGCTCGATTTTTTCTTGGCCATAATTTTCTCTTCTATTTGATTAAGCTGCATCGTAAAACAAGGCGTTTAGACTCTTACTTGTAGTCATTCCCGGCGAGACTGTTCCTGCAGGGTGCCCGTCATTTCTCAAGTATTGCTTTCATTTTCTTAACAATCGGTGCTTTATAATAAATGATACAGCAAAATTTGTCCAGTGAATTGGTATTTCTGTTGGAAACATTGGTATTTTATGTGTAGTATCAAGCAGGAATATTGCTCACAAGCGTACGCACACAATAACAGTGGTGTTTTGAGATGGCTCAACTCAGAAAACAGCTTGGTTTACTTGACGTTTTTGCCGTGGCGGCCGGGGCCATGATAAGCTCAGGTCTGTTTATTTTGCCTGCTATAGCATTCTCAAAAGCCGGCCCTGCGGTCATATTATCCTATTTGTTTGCATCAATTCTGATTATCCCCAGTCTTCTGAGTAAGGCCGAACTGGCCACCGCAATGCCGCGAGCGGGAGGAACATATTTTTTTGTCGAGCGAAGTTTGGGCTCAATGCTGGGTCTGTTCAGCGGATTTGCAGGCTGGTTTTCATTGGCGTTGAAAAGCGCTTTTGCCGTTGTCGGAATGGCGGTTTTCATCGAGGTTGTACTGCAAGCCGCCCTTGTTGCACAGATGAGTGAATGGCATCTCAAAGCAATAAGCGTGGTCTGTTGTCTCGGTTTTGTGGCCCTGAACATCGTAAGCGTCAAGCACGCAAGCAGATTTCAGGTTTTGCTGGTGGTGGTGTTGCTGGTGATACTCGCCGTTTTTATGTTCTTAGGTGTTGGAACCGTTGAAGCTGTCAGATATAAGGATTTTTTGGGAAAGGGTTGGGCGGCGGTGCTTGCGACGTCGGGCCTGGTCTTTATCAGCTTCGGCGGATTGACCAAAGTGGCGAGCATTGCCGAAGAGGTCCGCCATCCGGGCAGGAATCTGCCGTTAGGTATGATTTTGGCCTGCTTTGTCGTAACGGTGTTCTATCTTGGCGTAATCACGATTACCGTAGGTGTTGTGGATGGTGAGCAGTTGTGCGGCAGTTATATGCCTATATCGCTGGCGGCAAGCAAATTTATGCCTGCGGGGTTTGCGATTCTCGGTTTAGCCGCCATAACGGCCTTTGTAACAACGGCCAACGGAGGCATCCTCGCCGCGTCACGGTCTCCCATGGCAATGAGCAGAGACGGACTGCTTCCGCCGCTTTTGGCCCGTGTCAACGAGCGTTTCAAGACTCCTCACATAAGTGTCCTCCTTACAGGAGGCTTCATGATTGCGGCGATAGTTTTTCTTGACATCGAATTGCTGGTGAAAACTGCATCGACCTTAATGATAATACTTTTCATTCTTGTCAACGCCAGCGTGATTATAATGCGTGAGAGCAGGATACAAAGCTATCGCCCGAAGTTCAAATCGCCGTTGTATCCTTACATCCATATCTTTGCCATTGTGGCTTACAGCGTTCTTATCGTTGATATGGGCAAAGTTCCGTTGTTGATTACCGCGGGCTTTGTGGGTTTGAGCGCCGGCTGGTTTTGGCTCTACGTTTCACGCCGGGGCAGCAGGGCCTCGGCGGTGATGCATATCGTCGAACGGGTTACCGACAGGGAGCTCAAAACCGTTACCCTCGAAAATGAGCTTCGAGATATTTTGATGGAGCGAGACGAAATAATCGAAGACAGATTCGACCAGCTTATAAGGGATTGTGAGATTCTGGATATCCGGGGCGAAAGACGTTCCGAAAAGGTCTTCCGAGAGGTCTCCGACATTTTAGCCGGGAGATTGGGGACGGATGAATACGTACTTTTCGAGAAGTTTCTCCATCGTGAGGCCGAAGGCGGGACGGTAGTCCAGCCGGGTTTTGCTATACCGCACATAGTCGTTGAGGGCGAGAATAAATTCGATATTCTGCTTGTGCGGGCCCGCGATGGCATTGTCTTTCCACAGGTATCGGAGCCGGTGAGGATAATGTTCGTTCTGGCAGGCAGTAAAGACGAGCGAAATTATCACCTGCGGGCACTGATGGCGATAGCTCAGATTGCCCAGGAAAAGCTCTTCGAGCAGCGATGGCTGGCCGCGCGAGATGCCGAGGCGATTCGCAACCTGCTCCTTCTATCCACGCGAAAAAGAGATGAGAAAGTGTAAGCTCCCCTGTCATCGTTAGCGATACGTGCATGTTATTGCAAGCGGTCCGCTCGCCGCGGACAAGGAAACAATCTAAACAGGAACGAACGAGATTGCCGCGCGTTGCCTCGCTTGCTCGCAATGATGTTCAATAGTTCGCCTAAAATTGCAATTTGTGATTAGGGCCGTGGGTATTGCGCTTGCGGCCTTTTGTTTTGTATTTCGCGTGGTAACTGCCATAAAAGACAAACCCCAGGATTAACTTGAGGTATTGGAACCCCCGGGGCGAACCTGGGTAAATACCTTTCTATTTCACGTATTTTTCTGCGCCGCTGGTTTTTATGAGCTGGGATGGGTACTGCCTGGGTATCAGAATCGCTTCTGTTTGTGGGATTTTTTCGATAAGGGCAAGGCCCTTTTCGGGGCCCATTACGCTTACGGACGTGGCTAAGGCGTCGGCGGTGAGCGCATCTTTGGAAATGATGGTTACGCTGGTTAATTTGTCGCTGCTGCAAGCGGTTTTTGTGTCGAATATGTGGCCGTATTTTTTGCCTTCTATCAGGGTAAATCGCCTGTAACCGCCGCTGGTAGCGACGGCGGCGTCTGTTACGTTCAAGACAAGCAGGGTATTGGCCGTGCTGATGTCGTCTGCCGCTACGTTGGGGTCCTGCAGTCCGATTAGCCATTTATCTCTGCCTTTCGGAGGGGTGCCGAAGCATCGAATGTCGCCTCCGATATCGACCATTGCGCCGATAGCGGCGTGATGTTGCATTGCCTCAACGGCCCTGTCGATTGCATATCCTTTTGCTATGCCGCCCAGGTCGAGGCGCATTCCATCGACGGCGAGCCGGACGGTCAATTCGTTGGCGTCGAGTATGATTTTTTCATAGCCGACCTTCGAGCGTGCCAGTTTAAGTTCGGCGGGAGAAGGGACAGAATTTGCTTCGGCCGCCGAGCGCCAGAGGTCCACTACAGGCCCGATGGTAATGTCGAACGCCCCTTCGGACAGCTTGCTGAATTCGATGCTTCTTTGCAGAACATGAAATGTTGATAGGCTTACCGGCACGGCATGTCCAAATCCCTCTTTATTGACGCGGCTTATCTGCGAATCGCTCTTGTAGTCGCTCATCAGCTCGTCAACTTTGCGGATTTTCGCGAAGGCGGCCTCGATGGATTTTTCGGCAGTTTTTGAGTCTGCTGCAATGGCGATGATGCGGGCGAATGTTCCCATAACCTCCCTGTAGCCGCTGTCGAGCCGGACCGGGTCTCTGGGCCTGGTAAAGAAGTACAATGCCACAAGGAAAAGGACGACAAAGATTGAAATTACAGATTGATAGATTCTCTTATTCATAAAGGCTCCTGCAACAATAGAAGACTTGATAATTGATAGTTGAACAATAATCAATAGAAAATAATCGACTCGGCGGCAGATTATGATATGATAGTGGAAGCCCAAAACGCCGGCAGAGCTGAAAAAAAACTATCTACAGGTTTGAATAGTAGCCAATGGGAAATGTTAATCAGACTATACACAATATCCTGACAAAGGTTTTTGCTTTTGTTTTCAATCTGTTATTAAGATTTGCCTGCAGTTCAAACAGACTCTCGACTACGAGGCTGGATATTTTTGAAAGATACGCTGAGGAGGGTAACAATATCTTCGCTTTCTGGCATAGCAGGCTCTTTTACCTCGTATATTACTATGCCAAACACACCGGGAAGAGGAAAATATCCATACTCATTAGTATGAGCAGGGACGGTGATTATGGTGCGGCGCTGGGTTGCAAACTCAGACAGGATGTTGTGCGGGGCTCTGCAAGTAAAGGCGGACATAAAGCGATACGGAACCTTGCCGCGAAGGCTGCGGCGGGAAATAATATCGCGCTCACCCCCGATGGCCCGAGAGGGCCGGCTTACAGAGTAAATGAAGGAGTAATCAGGCTTGCCCAGTTGACGGGGGCCAGGATTATTCCCGTCAGCTACGATGCAACGTATAAGAGGGGACTTAAAAGCTGGGATGGTTTCATAGTTGTTAAGCCTTTTGGCAGGGTGCATATAGCCTTTGCCGAGCCGATGCGGGTTCCAAGAGACCTTGACGGCGATGAGGTGGAACAATACCGCGAAGAACTTGAAAAGACCCTGCTCAAGTTAGACCAAATATGCGCCGAGAAGTTGGGCCTTAACAAAGGCCGACAAGCCGAAACAAGTCGCGAAAAACGTAATGGCGGGTGAAAAGAGACCCATCCGGCTCGTCGAGTAACTCAGAAATAATAATCGATTATATGATGCCGCTATGAATAAATGCCAGGCAACGATGTTAGCTGAGCGGGTAGAGAGAGAGTTTCTTGATTATGTTCGCAAGCCGGGCAGATATATCGGGGGTGAGATTAACCGGATAAAAAAAGACCTGTTACAGTGTGACTTGAAGGTTGCGCTGTGCTTTCCCGATATTTATGAAGTGGCGATGTCTTACGGCGGTCTTGCGATTATTTACGATATTCTCAACAAAATTGACGGCGTGGCTGCTGAGCGGGTTTTTGCGCCGTGGATTGACGCTGAAAAAGTGCTGCGAGAGAAGAAAATCCCCCTGTTCAGTCTCGAATCCAAGGCGGCACTGAGAATCTTTGACATCGTCGGCTTTAGCTTAACGAACGAGCTTTGTTACAGCAATGTGCTTAATATGCTTGACCTGGGTGGTATTAATATCCGCAGCGCCGGTCGAGACGAGAACGACCCGCTGGTAATTGCCGGCGGCGGGATGTCGAACTGCTGTGAGCCGATGGGCGAGTTCGTTGATTTGTTTGTATTGGGTGAGGCCGAAGAGGCGGTAGTTGAGTTGATAGAGCTTATCAGGGGACAAAAAAGGGCCGGTGCGGCGAAGAAGGCGATACTTTCTAAGGCCGCTGAGGAATTCGACTGGGTATATGTGCCGGTATGTTGGCCGGGGCCCGGGGCCCGGGTCACGGGTCACGAGCGACGAAATGCGGTTGTGGAAGATTTTGAGAATGCTCCGGCGCCGGTTCGGCCAATAGTACCGTTCGTGCAGGCGATACACGAGCGGGTAAGTGTTGAGATTATGCGCGGCTGCCCGGGGCGGTGCCGGTTCTGTCAGGCGAGTTTCTGCAGGAGGCCGATTCGATACCGCAGTGTTGAGAGGATTATCGATATTGCAAAGAAATGCTATCACGCAACGGGTTTCGATACGGTCAGCCTGCTGAGCCTGTCGAGCGCCGACTATCCGCATATCGAGGAGCTGGCCGGCGGTTTGCACGAGTATTTTCAAGACAGGCATGTAGGCTTGTCGCTGCCGAGTTTGCGTGTTGGTCGAGGTTTGAAGCTGCTGCCTGAACTGGTCAAGAGCGTTCGAAAAGGCGGGCTTACGATTGCCGTTGAGGCGGCCAGCGAGGAGTTGAGGCGGATAATTAACAAGCCCCTGAAGGACGAGGATTTGTTTGCCTCGGCAGAGGCGGCGTACCGGGCGGGCTGGCGAAGATTGAAGTTATACTTTATGGTTGGTTTGCCCGGTGAGAGTATGGAAGATGTGAGACGGATTGTGCAGTTGTCATTCGAATTGGGCAGGCTGCGGAGGAAAATTGACGGCAGGACAGGGCAGGTAAATGTTGCCGTGAGCTGGTTTGTTCCCAAGCCGCATACGCCGTTCGGCTGGCTCGGACAAAGAGAAAAATCGTATTTCGAGCAGGCAAAAGAGTTGATACTCGATGAGAAGAGGAAACATCGTGCAAAATTCCTTCAGTTTAAGTTTCACAATATCGACCGCAGCGTATTGGAATCAGCGATAGGCAGAGGCGGGAGGGACTGCTCCGACGTTATTGAAGCGGCCTGGCGCAGCGGCGCAAGATTCGATTTGTGGGACGAATGTTTCGACTATACGCTCTGGCAGAGGGCGTTTGAGAAATTCGGGATGGATGTTGAATCCGCCGCTCAAAGGCAATTCGGCCCCGACGAAATCCTTCCCTGGGAACATCTCGGCGGACCCGACAAAAAGTATCTGCTCGGTCATTTGGATAAAGCAATGAAGGAAGTGGAAAACTTAAAGCCGGAAACATAGAATCATAGCTTAAAATTCAAAAGTTTTTGCTTTGTTGAAAACTTTGCAAAACGTCATTGCGAGGCCCGGAGGGCCGCGGCAATCTTTTTCCTGATAGCCGGAGAAAGCCGTTTTACGTTTGAGATTGCTTCGCTTCGCTCGCAATGACAAAAGCTTTACCTGATGTTTTCAACGGAGTAAAGTTTTAAGTTTTTGATTATAGTTTTTCGCTCTGGGCTTTCTTCATTCCCGGGGGCATATCCAGCCCAATCTGTCCCTGGGCTTTCCTGAAGTCCACAATAACCTTGACCGCTTTTTGCGGGTCGTCAACTACCGTGAACACATCCGTATCTTCCGGTGAGATATAGTTGTGTTCGCGCAGCATTTTGCCGCGCATCCACGTTATCAAACCGTCCCAGTAGTCGCTGCCCATCAGGATGACCGGGAAAGAGGCCTGCTTTAAGGTTTGAATCAGCACGAGAGACTCGAAGAACTCGTCCATAGTTCCGTAGCCGCCCGGGAAGACTATGAAACCGTGTGCGTATTTGAGAAACATCATCTTGCGGCAAAAGAAATAGCGAAAGTGCAGGGACAGATTCTGGTAATCGTTTGGGACCTGTTCCATTGGCAGCTCGATGTTGAGTCCGATGCTTTTACCGCCTGCTTCGGCTGCCCCCTTGTTTGCAGCTTCCATAATTCCGCCGCCTCCACCGGTCATAACTGCGAACCCGGCCTTTACTATTTCCGCGGCGGTCTTCTGTGCAAGTTTATAATATTGCTCGTCCGGTTTTGCTCGTGCCGAGCCGAAAATTGAGACGGCCGGCCCGACAGAGGCAAGCTCTTCGAAGCCTTCGGTGAACTCAGCCATTATTCTAAATATACGCCAGAGGTCTTTTACGGGACTTTCAACAATATCCATCATATTTCGTATCTCGTATTTCGTATTTCGTGTTTCGTATATCGTATCTCACTTCACGAGATACGAATTTTACCATAATGCCGGGTTATTTGCAGCAGGACAATATCCTGAAATTGGACAGTTCTGACAATCCGGCTTGCGTGCCTTACAGATATTTCGGCCGTGCGATATTAACAAATGACTAAATAACGTCCAGTTTTTCTTTGGTACTATTTCGTCCAAATCGAATTCCAACTTTACCGCATCGCTGTTTTCCGAGAGTGCAAGGCGGCGTGAAAGGCGAATAACGTGGGTATCACAGGTTATTCCCGGTATTCCGAAGGCGTCGCCAAGGACACAATTTGCCGTTTTTCTGCCCACTCCGGGAAGCGTCAGAAGCTCCTGCATCGTATCGGGGACTTTACCGCCGAACTCTTCAAGGATTTTTTCACACGAGTCTTTGATGCTGATTGCCTTGTTGCGGTAAAAGCCCGTGCTCCTTATGTCCTGCTCAATTTGGCTTATGTCGGCCCGGACCCAGTCTTCGACGGATGTGTATTTTTTGAACAGGTCTTTGGTCACCATATTGACGCGGACGTCGGTGCACTGGGCCGAGAGGATTGTTGCAATCAACAACTCCAGCGGATTTACAAACTCAAGAGCGATTTTTGCATGGGGATAGGTTTTTTTCAATATCGGCCAAATGTTTTTGATTCGCTGCCTCGCCTGTTCTTTATCGACCTTAATCATTTTTTTCTTTGCCAATCTTAAACTTCTGGTTTGCAGTTTTACTTGTCGGGCAATTCTTCCAGTAACTCTGCCAA
>JAUWPZ010000020.1 GCA_030611315.1 Sedimentisphaerales bacterium | reverse complement strand
TGAACCTATGTCGTGCATCTGCATATCGGTGTAAAGAGGGCCTGCATGACACTTGGAACAACCCGCCTCCTTGCTGAAGAACAGCTTCTTGCCCCGCTCAGCCGCCGGGCTGAGCCGACCGTCCACGAGGTATGGGCTGGGTACCGGCTCGACCGACTTCAGGTATGTGTCAATTGTGGCCGCATCTTCCTCCGGCGGATTTGTGAAGAGAATATGTTTGAGGCCCGTCCGAACGGCCATTTCGGCCGATGCGCGGACCCCCGAACTCATCACTGGCGGTGTCTTGTGACTGAGGAGCAGGCTCTTGGTATTTTTCAGGTTGCCTATTCCGTCATTGGTCAGGTCCCAGTTAAGGCCATCCATGCGGCCATCCGGATGGCAGCTGGCGCAGCTTTGCCAGTGTTGGAAGCATAATTCGGCGTCGTTAAAGAGCATCTCTCCACGTCGCCGGTCGGTCAGTTTTGGCTTAGGGCCGAGCGCCAGCTCCTGGACAATGTTAGGCGATTTGGCTTCAAGTTGAACTACGCTCAATGTATCGGAGAAGTACTCGGTGATATATGCTTTGGAGCCAATGACCGCTATTCCGCGCGGCCCCTTGCCCTTTAGCTTGATTCGCCGACGTAAGCCAGCCAGAAAGGTAAGGTCATTGGACACACCGGCAGCAGATCCCAGAGTATAAAGCTCGCCGCTTTCTGCCGGTTTGCCGCTTAAGGCAGCCCGCCGACGGCGGAAATAGTCCAGCAGCTCGTTGCGGTCGTCATATACGACTTCTCCAATCTGTTCTGGTGGTGGATTTACCGGCATCGCCAGCAGTTTCTTCATGAGGGCCGGCGCGTCGAGCACGCTCAGCTCGTGGGTACCCGCGTGGGTCACGCAGATCCATTTCCCATTAGTCGTGCAGGCCACGCCCCAGGGATTTGCTGCACCCAGGTACATCTCATCCAGCAGCACGGTGCCGAGCAGTTTCTTTTCTTTTGTGTCGATGACGCTCAGTGCATTGGCGTTCATCCATCCGTAGTCCACCTGGATGGTGGGCAGCTCGTAACGGGCCAAAATATGCGTTACATAGGCGTGCTTGCCGTCGGGAGAGGTACAAATGCCCCGCAGTCCGGATGCACCGCTTGGAAGGCGAATCGTAGTCGTCGTGTTGCTCTGTGTATCAATGATTGTCACCACTGCAGCTACATCGGACGTATCGGCGCGGTCGGCCGGTAGGTGATTGATTATCAGCACCGACTTGCCATCGGGAGTAATGGCTGCGGCGAGCGGCTCGCGAGTGGCTGACACTCTGGTCACCTGCTTGTTGGTTTCGAGGTCGATTACAGAAACGTCGTTGTCGAAGCGGTTGCAGACGTACAGCCGTTTTCCATCGGGAGTAACCGTTGGGTCGCACGCCGTGTGTCCAACAGGGACATTTGCCTTAATCTTGCCGAATGCGATATCCATTACGAGGACGCTGCTTTGCGCAGCGGCGGAGGTTACATAGAGCTCTCGGCCATCGGGACTCAAAGTTAAGCCTGTCGGTTTAGCTTGTGTGGCGATAGAACGAGTAACCTTGCCGCTGTGGATGTTAACGAAGGCTATCTGCTTTGCGTCGGCAAAGGCAACGTAGAGCATCTGCCCATCTCTTGATGGGACCATGCTGCATGGACCCAGGTACTTTCCTGTTTCCCCGCCCCCAACTCTCGCAGCGACCATTAGACTACAAAAGAGCAACATCCACCGTTTGATGGTCAGGTGTTGGTTTGTCATATGAAGCCTGCGTTATTATGTTTTTTTTTTCGCTTTCAAATTTCGACAACACTTCCTACTTTTATCTCCACAAATTCATCAGGATATTTATCTTTTATTTGTTGTTTATGCTGGGTGCAGTGACAAGGCCCAATCAATTGAATACCCTCAAGCTCATCTAACTTTGAGAATCCGTGGAAGCCGCCAAGCACAGCATAGACTTGGCCGAGCTTTTTGGCCACTTGAAGAATTTTGTCCAAACCGGGATGTGCACAGCCAGTTATTACAACATTTCCTTTTTCTGCTTTTGCCACCAAGGATTGCTCTTTGGGAAGCATGCCGAGAGCCCCGGTTGAATAAATGCCTGGGGATATTTCTGTCGTTTGCGAAAAAGCCTTTGGATGTACAACTTTAGCCTTAGAGTTAAACCTCTGGAAACCCTCCAGGCCGTCCACGTGGTCCCAATGATTATGCGAGAGCACCACCTTATCTACACTTTTGGGGTCAATGTTTAGCTTTTCAAAGTTGTACATTAACTTTTCTCCATTGTCGCCGGTATCGAAGAGAATTTTCTGTCTGCTATCCACCAGGCACGAAAAGCCCCATCCTGACTTGAGCCCTGGATTTGCGTTGTTATCATAGAGTATTGTTATTTTCATATTGTACCTTTTCTAAAATTCAACACACAGCCTTTATTAAGACCATCGTCATGGCTAATAAACCCACAATACTTTTCTTCGAAATGAAAACCTGAATCTTCGATTTCTCGTTTGACGTCATCTAAATTCAATTCTTTAAATTGCCGTATCGGGTTATCTTCTAAGGTATGCTTGGGATAAACAGAAAGTGTACCCTCCTGTTTTAGAATACGGAAAGCTTCCTGATATAGCTTTTCTCTTTCTTCTTTTTCGTGATAATGGAGAACATCGTAAAATAAAACAACATCAATAGAGTTGTTTTCCAAGTCTGTTTGTATCTGGCCGGAGGTGTTTACTGTTTTTATGTTTTTCAAGCTCAGGCGAATTGCTTTTTGTTGCAGTTCATCTAATGCCTGCTGTTCTTTGTCCACGGCATAAACAATTCCTTCATTTCCGATAATCCTGGCTGCCGGAATGGCGTAGTGACCAACTCTACAGCCAAAATCCAGGATTGCTTGGCCAGACTTGATTCCAATCTTTTTTAGAAATTCCACCCCTGCTTCTCTTTCCCATCTTTCCATCTTTTCATTCATTTTTCAATTTTTGAGAATTGCTCTGGTCATTAGGATTGCCGTCCCGGCTTTTTTGCCCTTTCTACTTTTTCCTCGAGTTCTTTTAATTGCTGGACCATCGATGGCTTCGCTGAGTGGGCAGGCAGGCTGCTTTTCAGTTCAGCTATTTCTTTTTCCATATTTGAAACAACACAGCCGGCAAGCAAATTTTTCAATCTATCCAATGTAATCTCATAAGGCCGAATTTCTATTCCCATCCAGTCAGAGAATTCAAGGATCTTCTCAGGTTGCTCCTCGGAATATTTCTCCCAGAAACCTATGCCGTCTAATAATATAGCCCCTCCCGTATGCTGCGGGAAATTCTCATTAGCTTTGCCTTTATCCCAATCCTGAAAGACAAGATTACGATAGATTATCCATCCCGGCGTAAGCCACCAGACCTTTTGGCCGCCGCTTATTTGCTCTCTTTGGCTTTCACTGGCTAACATATCCATGCAATGAGTTGCATTTATTCTGGAAATTGAAATTCCGGTTCCCTGCTCCTGTATCATTGTATCCAGAGTTTTGTAGGGGTCATCAACATTGACGTAGCAGAATTTGCCGCCATAAACTATTATGATTTTTTTGGAGTGCTGCTTAGCGAGGTTTATTTTTTCTATCAACTGACTTTTAAGCTCTTTAAGGACCTCGTGCCGGCCAGGTGTTGTATAAAAAATTTTCCCGGCATCCAGGAAACCTTCCTTTCTCAGGTAATTCAACTCAGGGGCAAGCGTCCCACAGGAAACTATGGCATAATCGTTAAAAGATAGCTCTTCTTCCACTCGTGTCTTTCTTTTTTCTTTTCACAGAAGATAATTTCAGTTTTTATTCCTTATTTTCATACATGTTCAAGGCGGCCTTGAGTGTACCAATAGCTAATTTCGCACAGTGTTTGCTTTCCTCAGGCAGGCCTTCAAAATAACTATCAATATCTTCTGGTTTTATCCGAAGTGCTTCTTCGATAGATTTTCCTTTTACTGTTCTCGTAACATAGCTGGCACACGCAATAGTGGCACCACAGCCGTCTGTCATAAATTTGATGTTACTTATTCTTTCATCTTCGATGGTTAAATACATCTCGATAGTATCGCCACAAATGCCTGTTATATTGGCATGGCCATCCGGGTTTTGCATTTTTCCAATATTTCTTGGACTTAGGAATTCATCCTTAAATTTTTCCGAATAGCCTTCCAATACCCTTTGCTGAAGACTTTTTGCAATTTCATTAATACTGTCTGCCATTTTTCCCTATGTCACACTCTCTTTCACCAAATATTGCTGTCCCTATCCTAACCATGTTGGAACCTTCTTCTATGGCAACTCTGCATGAATTCGTCATTCCCATGGAAAGATATTTCATGTCCACATTGGTTAAATCAAGGCCCTTGATTTTTTCAAATAGCCTTCTTATTCTTCTAAAATATGGCCTGACATCTTCAGGATTTCCAAAGCGAGGCCCCATAGTCATCAAACCGGCCAGCCTTAAATGACTAAGGGCTGACATATCTCTAACCAACTTTTCGGTGTACTCTTCAAAAGGCTCGTGCTCTTCCGGCTTTATACCGGCCTTGGAATCCTCATTGCCTATATTTATCTCTATATAAACCGGAACTATTTTCTTTGTCGCTTTCTCAACCCTTTTGTCAATAGCTGCCGCTTTTTCTAATGAATCGACAGTCTGAATTACATCAAAGATTCTTAGCGCTTTATTTATTTTGTTTCTCTGCAAATGGCCTATCATATGCCATCTAACTTTCGCCGCTTTTTTCTTCAAAGCACTGTACATCTGCTCGGCCTCCTGAACGTAGTTTTCACCAATATCCGTAGCCCCGGCGTCTATTACCTCTTCTATTTCTTTCGCTGCTCTTGTTTTACAGGATACAACTATGGCCACATCTGCCGGAATTTCTTCCCGGAGTTTTGCATAATTTTCTGTAATACTCATGTTTGCTCCTGCTGAATTAGCAAGCTTCTGCATCCCTGGCTTTCTTTCCGTTTCAGGCCATATTTAAGATTCGCAAGGTTTTTTATCGCAAGGTGTATTGCGGCCGCAGCATGGTTTGTCTCGTCCGCAAGCCGGGGAATTACTTTTTGCATAATCAGTTGCATAAAAGCCCGAACCTTTGAAAATCACGCCTCCTCCAGTGCCAATTAAACGCTGGACTTTGCCGCCGCACTTTGGACATTTTGAAATCGGTTTATCACTCATATTTTGGAACCGTTCAAACGTATAACCGCAGACTTCACACCTGTATTCATATGTAGGCATTCTGATTTTTCTCCTATAAATCTACTTGTTTGCCGCCGAGCACACGAAACATCGATTTATGAAAGCATTCCAAAATCTTTTTGCAGCTTTTGGCACATAGATAACGGGCAGGGCTTATTTTTCATATGTTGTATCTTCAAAAGAAGTTACTAAACCTGTCAGTGGTCACAGATGTTATCTCCAGTCTCAAGTGTGCCTTGCAAATAAGCAGACACCAGCTCTTCAGGAGCTTGGCCGGATGCACCTATTACAACTTTGATGTTATTCTGGGCAAAAAGCTGCTGTGCACGCTGGCCCATGCCGCCGGCTATAATAACGTCAGCCTGCTGCTCGCTAAGCCATCGCGGCAGCACGCCCGGTTGATGAGAGGGCGGTTGTAACTTAGCGATATTGGAAATCTCCTTGGTCTGCTCATCAACATCCACCAATGCGAATTCTTCGCAATGACCGAAGTGAAGGCTTAATTTACCCTGTGCTAATGGAACTGCTATTCTCATTTTACTATGCTCCTTCTTGAGTTTTGATGAACGTTGTTTTATGAAGATTTGCCAAACTCCTTATCTAAAATCTCCGTTATTTGCTCCTTGGTCTGAATGCTGGCTGTGGCAACCATGACTTTTCCATTCTTGAAATAAACTGTAAATGGCAGTCCCATGAAAGATGAACACTCCGGCAAACTCTTTATAAAATCTGCTGCTGGTATATCAAAATCCTGATCCCGAAAGGTAACATGGGAATATTTATCTTCCAATTGTTCCATAATGTCATAGACAGGAATACACATCGGTCCCATTCTGCCACAGCAAAGCATAACGTTTTCGTTATTCTCCAATACTTCTTTAACCTCTTCTTCAGTTTCGAGATGCCTTAGATTTGTGTTAAGCATGTTATCCTTTTCTTTCTAAATAATGTTTCACATCAATGGCCGCCATGCATCCATGGCCAGCAGCTACGACTGCTTGTTTATAAACAAGGTCCCGAACATCACCGCAGGCAAATACTCCCGGCATTGATGTCCTGGTAGAACCTGCTTCAACTTGAATAAATCCATTTTCGTCTGTCTTGACCAGTCCATTGAATATTTTGGTTTGGGGATCGTGACCGATAGCCACAAAAATACCGTCACACTGGATACGGTGTTCCTGGTTTGTTTGAGGGTTTCTCAATATAGTACCGGTTACAGAGTCATTACCGAGTATTTCCTCCACAATCCGGGGGATCATCCATTCAATCTTTGGTTCTTTTTTTGCTCGTTCAATTTCAATAACAGCTGCACGTAGATAGTCACGCCGGTGAACAATCGTCACCTTGCTGGCAAACCGGGTGAGAAATACAGCATCCTGCATAGCGGTATTTCCTCCACCTACAACCAGGATTTCCTTGTCACGGAAGAAAGCACCATCACAAGTAGCACACCCTGATACACCTTTTCCGTAAAACTTGCGCTCCGTAGGAATAGGCAATCGCCTTGCTTGAGCCCCGGTTGCGATTATCAAGGACCTTGTTGTGATTGTTTGACTGCCTGTACTAACCTCAAAAATGTCATCCCGCCTCTTAACCTTTTCTACGGATTCTGATTTAAAGCGCGATCCGAATCGTTCCGCCTGCTTTCGAAACTGTTCTAACAACTCTATACCTGATATTGGTTCCGTAAAACCGGGATAGTTTTCCACTTCATTAGAAACAATCAGTTGGCCGCCTGGTATGGGCCCTTCTAGCACTAATGGGGTCATATCTGCACGGGCAGTATAAATTGCAGCTGTCAACCCGGCAGGACCAGACCCTGCAATTACCACGTTTTCCATATTATTCTGCTCCTTCGATAGCTTAACGGCACGTTACAGTTTCCACCGTAATTCTTAACGCTTTTCTTCAAGATTAAGTAACGGCAGCATAGCTTCTTTGAAAGCTTGCGCCGCCTGGCTCGAACCATAATGCTGTACATACGGCTGACCTGAATCACAAGATTGTACGATTTGTGGGTCTATCGGTATTCGTCCTAAGAAAGGTACGTTCATTTGTTTGGCCATTTTCTCGCCACCCCCAGACTTGAATATGTCGGTCATCTCACCGCACTTTGGACAGACAAAGCCGCTCATATTTTCTACTACTCCCAGTACGGGTAGTTTCAGATTATGGCAGAAAGTGATGCACCTGCGGACGTCGGAAAGTGCTACTTCCTGTGGCGTAGTAACTATAATTGCGCCGTCGGCATTTTCCAGAAGCTGGACAATCGAAAGCGGCTCATCACCTGTACCGGGAGGCGAATCGACAACCAGAAAATCCAAACTGCCCCAATCTACATCTTTTAAAAATTGTTTTATCATCTGATATTTCATAGGGCCTCTCCATATCACGGCATCGTTACTGCCTCGCAGCAGAAAACCTATGGACATAACCTTTAAATTCTCAGTCATTTCAATAGGCAAAATGGTTTCTCCTGTTGCCTGAACAGCCCTTTCCTCAAGATTCAGGATTTTCGGGATACTTGGGCCGTGTATATCAATATCGAGAAGCCCGACACTCTTGCCGGAAAGAGCAAGCGAGACCGCCAGATTTACCGCTACGGTGCTTTTGCCGACACCTCCTTTGCCGCTGAGTACGAGTATCTGGTGCTTTATTTGTTTTACTCTTTTGCGAATCTGCTCCTGTTCGGCCTGCATTTGTTTTCGTTTGTTTTCGTCGATTTGAAAAGCGCTGCTTTCTTTTGCCATAGTTTACTTCCTATTTTTTGAGGAACCTATTTATAGTGCTCTCAGTTGAAATTTCCTGTTTGTTCGCGGGTAAGTGGCTTTAGAACAATAAGTTACAATCTTACTCGCGGGAATTTACTACCCTGAAGGGTATATCTTTCTTAACTTCGGGGCACGCATTGGAAATCTTTGCGGTCATTACTGCCTCATATTCTTCAGCAAGCCTCTCAAAGGCCTTTTGCAGGTTTTCGAAAACCACCTCGCTGTCTCCTGTAACGAGGGTGCTCATTGGCCCGGGCTCGACCTTTAGCTTATTATTTTCCAACAACTCAATAAATTGCCGGATTGGTTTGGTTAAATCGTTTTGTCGCAGGGGATATAAGCTTATTTCTGCCTGGATTTTCATAATTTAAGCGCCGCCGCTATAAAAGCTCCTTTTTGACTCCTAAACATTCCAGCGATACGGTCAACCCAGGGAGCAAAAGGTATTAGCCAACTTTGAGCAGGAACAAAGCCTCCAACGGTTATTTCCACCCGGCCAAACGGCTCTAAAAATTCTTTCAATTCAACGGGCGAAAACAACCGAGCGGCAGCGTAGGGACTTTCAGGACCGTCCTGCCTCTGCCTTTGCCGATTAACTTTAGATAGCCCATTTAATACACCAAGTAATACTTGGCCGGTTTTGCGAGTGCATCGTATCATCTCTCGTACTACGGCCTCGGCATCGCGGACAAACTCCAATGCTGTAATTGCTGCCGTTACATCAAATGTCTCATCAGCAAAGGGCAAAGAATGGCCGTCAGCGACTTGAAACGACGCGTTAGAGATATCTTTGCTCTTGGCTGCGTCTATCATCCGCTCAGAAACATCAACTCCTGTAACTTCAAAATCATATCCACTGAAAAACCTGCTCCAATGGCCGGTTCCGCAGCCAACTTCCAATAATTTCTTACCTTTGGTACTTGGTGGAAGGTAGCGACTAATCGCTTTCTTTTCTAAACGGTCGTACATTGCACCTCGCCTGCCGGCGTACCAGCTGTCATAGCTGTCGGCAAGCAGATCAAAATCGAATCCGGATGCCTTCGATTCGTTTATTTGCAGCTTCCGCTCAGCCAAGGGCATAAGTAACCTGTTTCCATAATGCTTTTATCTGTTCTGTTACGGCACCTCCTGTATATTCGACTACGCTTGCTTTAATAATCTGGGCCTTGGTAAAAGCCTCGTCATAAGAGATTTTTCCTATAACCTTTAATCCCCGCTGTTGGGCATCTTCGCTTATTTGACCTGTTATTTGAGGGTTTATATCCGCTTTGTTGACACAAATCAAGGTCTCAATCCCAAAGTTTGCGGTAAGTTGCGAGACCCTGTCTAAGTCATGTTTGCCGGAAAGAGTCGGTTCTGTAACTACCAACACCAGATCTGCCCCCGTAATTGACGCAATTACAGGACAGCCTATTCCCGGGGAACCATCAACGATTATTAAATCCTTTTTTTCTTCACCAGCTATTCTCTTTGCCTCCTTGCGAATAAGAGTTACCAGTTTTCCGCTGTTTTCCTCGGCTATTCCTAACTTGGCGTGGACCATAGGGCCAAACCGTGTATCCGATATAAACCACTGCCCGTTTATGCTGTCATTGAATTCAATCGCATCCACCGGACAAAACTCCACACATACCTTGCAGCCTTCACACGAAACCGGGTCAATGGTGAACGTCTTGTCAACTATGTCGTTTGGCTGGCCATTGAGATTTATTGCATCGAATCTGCACATATCCTGACATTTTCCGCAGCCGATACATTTTTCACTGATTATAGAGGCTTGTTTGCCGCCGGAAAAATCGTTGGTTTGCTTTACTTTCGGTTCTAAAACCAGGTGCAAATCCGCCGCATCTACATCGCAATCAGCCAGAACCGCACTTTTTGCAAGGGCCGCAAAGGCTGCCACGATGCTTGTTTTACCAGTTCCTCCTTTGCCGCTTATAACGACTAACTCTTTCAAAAGATTCCCTTTCTTTGCGTCAAAACGAAATAACCTTATCGTCGTAAGGGTTTTGACTAAACACAGGAAGAACGTTTGCCATTTGACTTTTTCTCTTTTTCAGAACCAAAAAATTTCTCGCGCCACCACAAGAAATGGCCCCATGGGTTATCCAGATTATATTTCCCATCTTCAACAACACCTGGCCAGGAGTTAATTTCTTCCAAAAGCTCATCACAGGGCTTATCATTGGCCAACAACTCGTAAGCACACTTTACAAGGGCAAATTTCTGGTTTGCTTCTGAATCGTCTTGATTGTGGTCCGGGTGATGCTTCATAGCCGCTCGCCTATAGGCTTTCTTTAGCTGCTCTTTGCTTGCGTCCTCGGCAGCTTCCAGAATCTTGCACGCGGCTTTACGCGCCTCTAAGTCGCGGGTTATTCTTTCCATGAATTCAAAATCAGCTTTCATTTGACCGCGACCATCGCATTGATTTTCTGGTATAGCTGTAAGAACTTTTCTTCGTAGCCGGGTAATGCATCAATTATTTTAATCCCCTGTGAATAAACTTCTGCTACCAGCCGGTCGTTCGGTATCTCAAGGAGAATTTTTATATCTTGCTCCTGGCAATAGCGTACAACTCGGTCGTCACCTATGTCGCAGCGGTTTATTGCGACAGCAAAGGCCAGCTTAAGCTCTCTTACCATCTCCACCGCCAGTTCCAGGTCATTTAAGCCAAACGGCGTAGGCTCAGTAACAAGTAAAACGAGATCGCTGCCCTTTACCGCCTCGATGACCGGACAAGATGTGCCTGGTGGGACATCGATAATTACCGTATCATTGTTTATTGCCTTTTGTTTGACATGTTTTATCAAGGCAGGGCTTTGGATGGTGCCAATGTCGAGCTTGCCTGCGCCAAAATAGATTTCGTCCGCTCTGCCGAATTCAGCTATTCCGATTCTGCGTTGTTTTTCCTTAATGGCGGCCTGCGGACAGACGGCCATACATCCACCGCAGGAATGACATAACTGTTCGAAAGTCATTACGGTGTCTTTCAAACAGATTATGGCGCTGTATTGGCAAAGCTGCCCGCATTTGCCGCATCCGTTGCATAATTCGGTGTCAACTTCCGGCACGCCAATCGTAACATTCTGAGTTTCTTCTATATTCGGCTTCAAAAATATATGGCCGTTTGGTTCTTCAACATCACAGTCAAGATACTGCACAGTCTCACCCATTCGAGCAATTGAGCAGGCCAGATTTGTTGCTATTGTTGTCTTACCTGTTCCGCCTTTACCGCTGGCTATGGCAATTTTCATATCAAGCATAGTCCTCAATAATATCATTGGATTTATCCCAATCGAACCTGTCTTTTGCAAACCAGCCATGCTGAGGCAAAGAATCAAAACAGACCGGCTCCGGATTATGCCAGTGATTACCCGGCAAGATGTCCCACTTTGTGTACCTGTTCATTGGGGAAACAGTTTTATCTATCCTGTAACCATCAGGGTGAAATCCTACAGTAACTTCAGTGGCGTCAAGCATCGGATCTATCATTTGTCTCCGCTATGTATTTTCGTTAAAGCGTTTTCGAATATATTGACAGTAAATAGCCGCCGCAGGATTGTGAGCCAATACCCTGTCCTTGGCAATAAGCGTTGTTACAGGAGCTTCTGATACCTTTGAAAAAATCGCATCGTGGCCCACACAAAGCCCGCATAAGACATTGAGTTGCGTCTCTGCCTCATTTAGCAGTTGGGCCTGTCCGGCCGGGTTGCACATAACTTCATCATTTTCTGATGAAATCTGCAGCAAATCAAATTCCTTCTTGTCAATTCCGCATACTTTGCAGCACACCGATACCACTTCAAAATGCTTCGAGAGAATCTTGTCGATAATCTTTGCTTCTTCGCTTAAACCAATACAAAAGGCCAGACCTATCTTTTTATATCCTAATTCCTTTGCAAACAGAATTATCTCGCCCAATCGCGTCTCTTTCCCATAGTAGCGTCCTTCAATTGCTGAAGCGGCCTTGTGTAATACTGTTATTTGGCCGTCTTGATACAATTGCTTATGATTACCAGCCTGCGAAAAGCAATCCTTGCCATCGCGACATTCTTTACTCTCGCATCGTCCACATCGTGGAATTATCCTTTTTCCCACTTAACTACTCCTTTGGTTTGTTTTCATCATCAACGAATACTACTTTTGCCTTCAAATCTTTTGCTTTCTCATCAGGTACCTGCCAATAGGATATAATTATGACTTTATCGCCGACCGTTCCTAATCTTGCTGCAGGCCCATTTAATAACACGGTGCCGGAGCCTCGCGGAGCTGCAATAGCATAAGTTACAAAACGTTCTCCGTTGTTAACATTCAGTACGTGAACCTGCTCGCCCGGCAGTATATCTGCTTTTTCAAGCAGGTTTTCATCGATAGTAATACTCCCTTGATAATCCAGATCCGTTCCGGTCAACGTTGCTCTATGGATCTTTGATTTCAGCATGAATCGTTCCATTTGCTCAACTTTCCTGTCAATGCCATCTCTTCTCAATATGTATATGGACCAGTTATTCCGGTTCAAACCTTGCTGATTGTATAGCAAAGCCCAAAAGATCAGACCTTTTCGCTTGAAAAGTTGCTGCGTAAAAAGCAAAAGCTCTGATAAAATTTATTTACCAACTTTTTTCTGCGCAAGTATGATGGCCTCATTGGGACATTCCATAACACAGACGGCGCAACCGGTGCAGGCTTCGTCGTTGACAACAGCTTGTCCATTAACCTCAATGGCGCCTGCCGGGCACACATCAGCACAGGTACCGCAGCCTGCGCACTTGCCAGAATCAACGACAGCTACAACCTTACGGCCGCTTTCAAGCTGAGTTATTCTATTGTTTAACTGGCGCTTTTGCTGTTCAAGCAACTCTGCCTGTTGCTTTAGAGCAACCAATTCCTGCTCAGGGTTTTGCAGTCCGGCATCTTCCGGAGAACCTGCTGCCGGACCAACCGGAGGGACACCAGTCGGCATGCCCATCGCTGCTCCCATACCCATACCTTTACCCATTCCGCCGCCTCCGCCCATTCCGCCGCCTCCGCCCATACCTCGGCCCATGCCTTTGCCCATACCGCGGCCGCCGCCCATACCTCGGCCCATGCCGCGTCCGCCGCCCATGCCTGAGCCCATTGCGCCACCTTGACCGACTGGACCAGTCATCGGCTGTCCGGTTGCTGTCGGGTCTGCCGGTGCAGTGTTCACACCAAAGTGACTGGCTACATTTGGCCCCGAGGCGGAAGAGAAAACCCCTGTTTTGAATTGCTCAACGGCATTACGTACAACGCCGCTGACACCAACGATAACCTGTATGCCCGCCTGGCCAAATACGTTAAATGCGTTAGGGCCGCAGTTGCCGGTCAATACTGTAGTTACGCCTTTTTCCGACATCAGCTGAGCGGACTGAATTCCCGCACCGCCGCCGAGGGCAATATTCGGATTTTCGATTGCTTCATACTGCATTGTGTCGGTGTCAATAATCAAAAAATGGGGGCAGCGACCAAATCGAGCCTCCACATTGTCATCGAGAGTAGGCCCAGTTGATGTTACCGCGATTTTCATAAGTGATCCTTTCTACGAGAGGCCGCACGTTCCAGTTGGGCACGTTCCGGTTGGGCAGGAATCGATTCCCTGATTGCTTTGCCCAACGGAAAAACCTGAAAATAGTTTCTGCATGTTTGAACTTCCACATTTTTCGCAGACGTGCTTGTTTTTGCCGCCGCTTTTTTCCAGAAATTCTGTTTTGTGCCCACATTTGTTACACCTGTATTCAAATATTGGCATTGTCGTATCTCCTTGTAAACTTGTTAGAGCTTTACCCAAAACACGGTGTTCTTAAACACCGTATCGAATCCACCTCTTAATTGCCGGACGGAACCGAGCACATACAATGTATACTGATATCAATTGAATTTTCCCGTTTATCCGCGGGTAAGTAACTTAAAAATAAGCAGTTACGGCTTTATTCGCGGACATCTACTACCCTTAAGGGTATAAATCTACAGAAAAGGCTGGGGATGGCGTTTATGCTATACAAACACACCATCCCTTTGGAAACCCGGAAGCATCCAATAAGATTAGGCTTTAGCTCTTTTTTTCTTAATCCTTGCTGCTTTTTTGGCTCTCGAGCTCTTCTATGCGCTTTTTGATTCCATCAAGGCTATCTTCAAGATATTCCGCCTGACCTTTCAGGCCGTTTAGCTCCTGCTGAGCTGTTAAGCCCGGAGCAAATGGCGCACCGCCATAAGCGTATGGATTTACAGCGCCGCTCAGGCCGCTTAGCTCCTGCTGAGCTGTTAAGCCCGGAGCAAATGGCGCACCGCCATAAGCGTATGGATTCACAGCACTACCATAAGCAGGCAATCCATATCCGGCCCTGCCCCAACCAAAACCTCTGCCAAAACCTCGACCTCGACCCCAGCCCATACCCATACCACGTCCGCCAACAGGATTGGCGTAACCTGGCACCGGATAGCCTGCACAAAAACCCGCAGCTCTACCTGTCATTGGTCCCATACCTGCAGGACCTGTTCTATCTCCACCTGGCATAATATTTCTCCTAAAATAATACGTTAATAAAAAATTATTTTTGCGGTAAAAAAACATACAAATTTGTTAACTGTTTACCGCAATACAAAAGCGGCATATGCCGCCTCCTTTCGAAATAAAATTAGCCTCTTGTCATTTTCGTACCACATTTTGGGCAACTTTTTGCATTACAAGGCTGCCCGGCAACATGAGCGACTGTTGCTCCACAGTTCGGGCATACACAACTGCCGCCCGGTCCTGCGGCAAACGGTCCGCCCATTTTGCCTCTACCCTGGCCCTGGCTTTGACCCATACCCCGGCCTGTGCCGGGACCCTGGCCCGTAGGCCCTGTACCGTCTCCTCTTGGCATAATATCCATCCTTTCTGTGATTAAACGCTAATTAAAATCTACCACCAAACCCATCTGCGTGTGCTCCGGTATCGGAAGCCGGTTCTACCCACAACAGGGTTCATACATCCCGACACCGGCTAACCCGTACAAAATCCGGCATCTCTTCCTCAGATACCCTGCTTGATAGGAATCAGGACAACATTACGGAATTCCTTTGGCGAGCCTTCCGACTGCAGACATATCTTGCCCGGCGTCTCCTCGCATTCGGTGGCGCTGTTCTGGAGGAGGCGATTGACGTAAATTCTCAGGTCGCCGCCGTTCATATAGACCTCGTAATCGTTCCACTGGCTGAGCGGCTTTTCGTTCGACTGATGCATCTTCGGGGTGTGACGGCCTCTGGTACGAGCGGGGTTGGTTTTCATCGGGAAGCTGCCGATGTTAAAGATATCGCCCATGCTGCCGGACATGCCCTGGGCCTCGATTGACTTGGGCCAGACCTTGTCGGGGCCGGTCATTCGCACCAACAGGCCGCTGTTGCCCGGCTTTATGTGCCGCATCTGCAGGCGAACGACGTAGTTTGTATAGTCTTTCTTCGTGCGGATATAGCCGGCGGGCCTGCCCGTCACAGTCATAGCGCCGTCTTTGACGGCGAAAGTGTTCTTGAGAGCGTCACTAGAGAAGGTCCAGCCGGTAAGGTCTGTGCCGTTGAAGAGTCGGACGGCCTTGCCGTAATTTTCCGGCAGATGTTTTATGTAAATGTCCTTGAATTCGACGACCATCGGCGGGCCTGCGTGGATTTGCAGCGCAAGCAGTCCTTCCAGTGCGGCGCCTTTGCTGTCCCTCGGGTCGTCAGGGTTGGTCACGCGGTCGTTGTCAATAAGCTCTATCGTAGGGTATCCGTTGAGGTAATGCAGGATGTGGTTGCCCCGTGCAATGATAGTGTATTCGTTCCAGTCCTTGTCCTTGTAGTAGACGGCCTTTTTCAGCGCCTCGACGTCAGAGACCTTGCCAACGACTTTCTTGTTGCCCTGCTTGTCGATGACCATCATATCGCCGACGTTAACCAGCCAGCCCCGGCCTCGCTCGTGATAGAGAAAGCCCACTTTGCCGGGTGCGTTTTGTACTTCTGCCTGATAGCCGGAGATGACCCATTTGTTGACTTCTTTGCTGCGGTACTGAACGCCGGAGTTGCCGTTCTGGATGCGGAATTTGATTTTGAGGATGAAGTTCTTGACCTTGCCGTCCCGCCAGATGCAGAACGTATTGCCGCGGGCGGGATTTTCCTCCGTGGTCTGCCCGCGGATTACGCCGTCCTTTACCGACCACAGCCGCGGGTCACCATCCCAGCCGGTCAGGTCCTTGCCGTTAAAAATGCTTACGAAGCCAGGCTCAGGATTTCGGGCACTCTGGGGCGCCGCTGCTAAGGCACCAACCGCCATCACAACAATCCCAACCAGCATACAAACTACAATTAACCTTTTCATTTGTCTTACTCCTTACTTTTGTTTGAGCCAACTCAACGAGCCAAATATGTCAGCCCATCATATTAATATTGCACATTCGGCGGGTCTTTGACTTTGCGACCGGCGGCCCAGTATGCTGCGCGAACGACAAGCTGCTGGAAGTGGGGATTGCTCCACGCCTGGCGGCCGTGACCATTGCCGGTGTAAAAAACCCTGCCTCTGCCGTAAAACGATACCCAACTCATCGATTGCCTTTCGTTACCGCGATTCATTCGGGTCAACGAGCGCATCTGCGCATTACGGTGGTAGTTGTGACAGTAAGTCTCATCTTCGATTTCGAAATCCTTTAGGCCTTTGGTAATAGGATGGTCATGGTCGTAGATATATACAGTGTATTTGCCACCTCCATGTCCCGCGAAACGACCACCGACCATTTCCCAGTAGCGGTCGGCGTTTTTGAATGAGTCGCTGGCACTATGAATACCCACAAATCCGCCGCCTTTCTCGATGAAATCGCATAATCCTTTTTCTTGCTCCTTCGCAAGTTCCATCCCGGTGGTATAGACCGCAATAATATCAAAGTCCTTGATACGTTCCTTTAGGTCATCCAGATTTTCGGTAAAGGTCACCTCAAAGTCATTGGTTTGATCCATTACCGCTTTAAGAATAGGCGTGTTGTTTTTCCAATCATGAATACCGCCGCCGCGGAGAAACATTACTTTAATCTTACCCTTTGTTGCCGCTACCCCCAATGCTCCTGCCGCCAGCACAGCGGTCAGGGCCACACAAATCAAAACTAAAATCCCCTTTTTCGTCATCCACTTCCTTCGCAAGTTGCTCTCACGCTCTCTTCCCAATAAACCCACTCTTATCCGTTCCATTTTTCAACCTCTTTTCCTAAATTAACCTCTCGTCATTTTCGTACCACATTTTGGGCAACTTTTTGCATTACAAGGCTGCCCGGCAACATGAGCGACTGTTGCTCCACAGTTCGGGCATACACAACTGCCGCCCGGTCCTGCGGCAAACGGTCCGCCCATTCTGCCTCTACCTTGACTCTGGCCTTGGCCCATACCCCGGCCTGTGCCGGAACCCTGGCCCGTAGGCCCTGTACCGTCTCCTCTTGGCATAATATCCATCCTTTCTGCAATTACTTGCCAATTTGAATCTACTACCAATAACCAAATCTGCCTCTGCCGCGCCCCCAGCCTCGGCCTCGACCGAAACCCCGCCTAAAACCAAAGCTCCTGCGAAGCCACGGATTGACCCGGCCGGCATAGGGCATTCCGTAACCGCCGTAAGGCATTCCATAGCCGGCGCCGTAGCCGTACAAGCCTGCGCCATAGGCCCCGAATGCTGGCACACCGGTACCGTAGAAAGCAGCTCTACCTACCGCAGGATTCATATAACCCGGCACCGGATACCCCGCGCAAAAACCGGCGGCTCTACCTGTCATCGGCCCTGAACCTGCTGGGCCTGTTCCATCTCCGAATGGCATATTAATCACCTCCTTTCCGGCATTTTCAAAATTCTCAACTTTACGGTCAACTGGCCTGCCTTGCAATCCCGCAAGCCCTTTTACCTGTCCCGGGTTTTCTTCGGAACTCGTCAAAACACAAAACCCTTGGCCTTGTCCCGTCATCGGCCCTTGACCTAACGGCCCTGTACCATCAAACCCTGGCATTTCTTTGCTCCTTTTTAAGTTTTAACGCCGGTTTCCTGGGCTTCAACTTTCTCAATAAGGCCCTTTTTCAGCGATACAATCCTGTCAGCAAATTTTTCAGCCAGAGCACCGTGTGTAGCCAGAATGACGATGCCGCCATTTGCCTGAAAATCCCTCAGATGTTTCACGACCTCATCAGCGTTTTTAGGGTCCAGGTTGCCTGTGGGCTCATCTGCCAGCAGTATCTTAGGCTCATTAAGAAGCGCCCTGGCAATAGCCGCCCGCTGCTTTTCACCTGCGCTGAGCTGGGCAGGGCGGTGAAATAGGCGGTCACCAAGACCCAGTCTTTCCAACAGTTTGTTGGCCTTGTCATAATAATCCATTTTACTATTATCGCGCATCCGGGCCAAAAGGACATTATCCAGCAAACTCAGGTACGGTATCAGATGGAACATTTGGAACACAAATCCGATGTTCTTTCCTCTGAACAATGCCCTTTCCGAGACGCTCAGTCTATAAACGTTCGTGTCATCAAACATTATGGTCCCGCCGCTTGGTTTCAGCATAGCGCCAAGCGCCATAAGAAGGGTGGTCTTACCACTACCGCTCGGGCCCCGAATTAGCACAAACTGCCCCTTGTCAATCTGAAGATTTATGTTTTCCAGAGCCTTTATCTGTCCCCGGCGGGTTTGATAAGTCTTTGCAACGTTCTCTAAGGTAACCATATTATCCTTCCCTGAGTGTATCAGCCGGGTCTTGAGCTACTGCTATCGTGACCGGGATAAAACTGGCAATGGCGGCAAAGACAGGCGCCACAATTACAGCCCAGGTCATTAAGCTATATTCCGGCTTGATTGCCTTGGCGGTGATTTTGAATATTTCCGGGCCGTATTTTAGCGCCAGAGCCGTCCCGGCAAAATAGCCGATAAAAGCGCCGACCAGACCAATCAACAGCGATTTGCCCAAAAACAGCGCCGCTATCTTACTTGAGTTGTGGCCCAATGCCCGGATAATGCCTATTTCCTGTCTCCTGTCCCTGACATTCATCATGGCCAAAACAGCAATCCACGCGCCACAAACTGCAAGAATAATGGGCATAATAAATGCGATATATCCTTCCATCGCCGCTCTTTGGTTTTCCCGGATTTTTGCAATTCCCTGCAGCAATATGACTTTGCCTTCGGGTAGAATTTCAGCTAACTGCTCTTTCGCCAACACTTGCGGGTCTATGTCCTTGTCTGACGATTCAATCAGGCATAAACACTCCAGTGCCTTTATCTCATTAACCTGGCCGGGCAAATCCAGTACCTTCTGGATGTCATGAAGGTTGCCGTAAATCCGAATGTCATCTTTACTGCCGGTCTCGAAAAGCACTTTTTTGACTGTAAAAGGATTGTCAAAAATGTCAATTTTCTCACCCTCCTCCATCTTGAATATGCTTGCCACCTGGCAGCCCACGTAAGCGTCTCCGGGTTTTACCGAAAAGGTCATTGGCGCCTGGTGGCGTTTGTCTAAGGGCAATACTTCCGGCAGGATACCGGTCAGGATTATCGTTCTTCCCTGCCACTCCACGCTTTTTTGCAGCGTGGCGACCAGATGGGTATAAGAATAGCCTTTTAGATTCGCAAACTTGTGGACGTATTCTTCCGGCATAGTGTGTGACGAGAAACCTTGTGTCCAGAATTCATCCATGGCGGTCTCTCGCGGTATGATTCGAAGATTTTGTCCCATGTCGCGCATAATCCTTCTGGTCTCTCGCCTGTAAGCCTGCCCGCTGGTCATAAAGGTAACGAATAACGCAACGGCAGTACTTACGGCAACCACACCCATTGCAAAGTTTATCTTTCTGTGCGTAATCTCTTTTAAGATAAGCCTTGAGACATTCATAAGTATCCTCTCTTGCCCTTCAATAAAATTGTCATTTTGAAAGCCATAACTATTATTGCCGCACCTGCGCCGATGCGGTCATGGCCAAATCCTCGTCAGAATCCGGACCGGCCGGAACCTGGCATCTATTCGGCCTCCTTAACTGAATCCACAACACCATTGCGTGAATTGCTCCTTTGCAAAATCATCTCACCTACCTCACAGCCTAAGTCCCCGGCAATAACAGGGCATTTAGCTTTTAGTATGAAGAATATATCCTTATCTGCATCGCTGAGAGTTTCGTAGTTGCCCTGTCCCTTTGCTATGATCAAATCAGCGTCTTCAAAACGCTCCCGGAAAGCTTGTGAACAGGTCTCCAGAATTGTACCCGGTACGTCAGAACCGTTATCGATTACTTCTACCATTTCGGTTAAACCGGCAAACTCAGCATCTTCAATCGTGGCGTCATTTATGACGGGTCCACCTTTAACAGCCAGGGTAATCCTTTCCGTGGGCATCTGCTCAATCAACAAACGGTCAAAAACAATCTCACCGGCGTTATCCGCCAGGTAGAGGATTTTCCCCGCTTGGCTCACTGCATTTCTAAATTCTTCTATCTGTTGGTTGTCAAAATCCGCTGTCAGGCAATCTCTAATTGTTCTTGCAACGTCAGATTCCTCTATTGACGTTTTAACGCCCAAATCGATGATATTTCCCGCAATAGCCAGCCGAACGGCTGTTTCCAATGGGTCTTCGGATGTCCTGACACGTTCTTCTAATTCGGCACATAGTCTCAGAGCCAAACGGTTAAATCGCTGCTTTAATTCGCGATACGGGTCATTGTTATCGATAAGTTTCCGAATCAATCGGTGTATCTGCTGGCCAATTGCCGGCGGGCTCTGGCTCATATCCAAATCGGCCGCCAGGCGAAGAACCTCTCGCACCACCTGCTCGTGAATCCGCTCATCGTCGGTTGCCAGTCTTGCCGAATCAAGCGCCTGACGAACAAAACAAGGAATACAATCTAAAAAAATCCGCATAATGTTATTACCTGAATGAAAGTCCAAACTCTAAATCCAATGTCCTTCTACGTTCGCCTGGTTCACTTCTTTTAACTTGCCTGCTTTGAGTGAATCTATCGCGTTCTGAACCGTCTGTTTTTCTGCAAGGAATATTTTCACACCTGCTGTGTTGAGTGTCTTAAAAGCATTCGGGCCCACGTTACCGGTTATCACTACCTCTACATCGAGATTAGCTATATTTTGCCCTGTTTGAATCCCTGCTCCCTGAACAGCGTTCAGATTCACAACGTTGTCATGGGCGGCAAAATCACCTGTTTCGCTGTCGACAACAATAATCCATTGGGCCCGTCCGAATCTAAGGTCAATTTCACTTGACAATTCATTTCCTTGTGCTGTTATTGCTATCTTCATTTTTTCTTCCTTTCTTTGCTCTGCTTAAACTCCGTCCCTCTCGGTTGCACGAAATCTTTATGAATAACTCAATCAAATTATTTTTTATTGCCGTCCGCCTTGCCATCGACAACCTCGCCGTCTGCGTCCAAAACCCTTTCGCGCACCAGGCCAGCAACCAGGCATAGTAAACTGAGGCTGTACCAATTGGCCGTTGAGATATGCCTGTAACACATCATTAACCCGGCCGGTTACATAAGGTAACAACTGAATCCCTGATGCTGTAATCATGTTGGCAAGTACCCGTGAAATCGCCCCACAAACAAGCACATCTACCTCAAGACTTTTTAATTGGCCCAGGCGTTGTGGCAATGATTGGCTCTTTAATGCAACCTCAGACCGATTTGCTTCTTTGCCGTTTTCGATATCCACCAGCAAAAGGCGAGTGGCAAAATCAAAAACGTTCGAAATACTATCGTTGTATATGGGTATTGCTATCTTCATCTTTCTTACACCAACAACCTTTCAATCATCTTATTCGCAATCAATGTGCCAGAAAAGTTGGTAAAAACAGAGATATTGCGGTAACTTCTTATAGGAAAGGGTATTATAAAAACTTTAATGTTCTAAATACCTATAAGGTTGCCCATCTGATGATTGCAATTTGCAACACTTGTCTTTGGAGATAATTGCAAAATGCCCTTTATTCGGGATATGATTTTGGTTTGATATCAAATGCTTTCATTTTGCGAAACAGCGTGCTTTTGTCGATTCCAAGCTGCTTAGCTGTTGCTGTTTTATTGCCTTTATTTCGTCTCAGGGCCTGAGTTATCAGAATAATCTCCATCTGCTTAATAGTTGCAGGTTCGCTGTTCTTTGCATTTTCCTTTTTCAAGGCCGGGCGAACCGATGCGGGCAGGTGTTTGGCTTCTATAATCTCACCTTCACATAAGACAAAACAGTGCTCAATAATATTTTCAAGCTCACGAACATTGCCGGGATAATCATAAGCCAACAGAGCCGTTGTTACTTCATTTGTAATGCAGCAGATATTCTTATTGTGCAGGCTGTTAAATCGACTTATAAAATGCTCTACCAACAGCGGAATATCTTCTTTCCTGTCCCTCAGTGGAGGCAATTCCAATTTCATCACGTTGACTCTGTAATACAAATCATCCCTGAATTTGCCTTGTTGGACAAGCTGGTCGAGTTTTTTGTTGGTCGCTGTAATAATCCGCACATCCGCCTTAACCGAAGAAACACCACCCAACGGTTCGTAAGTTTTGTCCTGCAAAACACGCAGCAGCCGCACCTGCACAGCCGGTGATATGTCGCCAATCTCATCCAGGAGTATCGTGCCGCCTTCGGCTAAAGCAAACCGACCGGGCTTATCCTTCTTAGCGTCTGTGAATGCGCCGGCTTTATAACCAAACAACTCGGATTCCAGAAGAGTGTCAGGCAGCGCCCCACAGTTAACCGCAACGAATGGCTTATCCCTGCGGAAACTAAGGTTGTGAATCGCCCGAGCGAAAAGCTCCTTGCCCGTTCCACTTTCACCTTCAATTAAAACTGTTGTATTACTTTCGGCAATATTTGGTAGAACGGCAAAGATATTTTGCATTTTATGACTTTGGCTGATTATATCCTCACATGAGTATCGGCCCTGGATTTCCTTACGAAGCTGCTCGAGCATGCTCATATCACGGAACGTTTCAACTCCGCCAATAACCTTGCCCGCTTCGTCTTTTAACAAAGCCGTAGATATGGCTATTGCTCTTCTTTTACCCTGGGCATCAATGATATGGACTGCTTTATTCATTATGGGTTTGCCGGTTTGCATTGTTTGTCGGAGTGTGCAGTCGGTTTCACAAACATCCGCCCGCAAAATGTCTCTACAGTATTTGCCAATGGCCTTTTCTCGCTGGATACCGGTAATCTCCTCTGCCACCCGATTAAAAGAGGTGATTCGCCAATCCATATCAACCGTGAAAACACCTTCACTTATCGAGTCCAGAATGACATTTTGTTCTTTACGTTGCGGACTATTTGCCATAAGTTACTTTTACCACATATGAATGCCTTTCGCAAGCATTGTGGTAAATTGGCTTGGAAAAGAAATCCTACAGTAAGAGCCTATCCGAATAACCTCGTCGTTATGAGGCCGAGCGAAAAGTTCGAGGCCAAGCCATCACGCACCAGCAGAATCGATGCCAAAATCTACCTTGCTACAAAACTGTCTCAAGAGCAGCAACAGGGTATTTTAGAAGCAGCCGATAGCTGTCATATAACGAAAAGCATCCAGGAGAGAATGCAAATTGTTTGTTCTTTAACGGAGCCCGACAACCGGTAACCGTTTACGGCTTTACCTTTTGGAAAGAACCGTTTATGGAAGTGCCCGGGGAAGAGCTAAATGAGTTGTTTAACGAACGATGGATAAACATATCTCCAAAAAAGTCCCCAATCGGTTCCTGTGATGCAATGCTGCGCCGTCCGCGCTCGAGGCGGCGAGGCCCGTTGGAGGTTATTTGGCTTCCAGAAGCCAGTCTTCAGCAAAGAACATCACATCACCAAAATCGACAAATTCACTGTAGTCCAGGTCAATTCCGCCACACCCGCCCGGCTTTGAACAAGGCTTATGCCAGTTGTTGGCCAGTTCCGCCCAGTCAAGTAAATCAACCCGTAAATCGTCGTTGAAGTTGGCCCTGGAGAAAACTATCTGCAGGGCATCGTCCAGATTGCAGGCCGAGGCCCGCTCGCATTCGGGCGTTAGAATCACGTTCCATATATCGGGTCTGGCTGCGTTGAGGTTGACCTGGCAGGTGATGGTGTTGGCGTCGATGACGACAACGTTGGTCGCGTAAATTTTCGTGATGTCCCGGAGCACTTTCAGCTCGGCGCCGTGGTTGAGCAACTGCCGATTGCCGGCGGCGGAGTTGGTCTGGAAGAGCTCGATTTCCTCCAGCCCGTCGTTCTCGAAGTAGTCGAGGACCAGGTAGTGCCCCCCCTCATCCGGGAAGTCGAAGGTCATCGTGCCGGAGGTTACGTTTGTGACATCGGTCGTCGCTGCAGTTCGTCCGGTCGGGTGTTCCCCGACGAGCTGGCCGTCAATCGACAGCGTAAAGCCCTCGTCGCTGTTGACTCCGAAGTAGCGAATCCCGGCAGACGGGGCGTAGATATACCCGGTGAAGCGCACCGCGAAGTTGTCGCCGCCCGCGTCAAACGGGGGCGCGAAGGGACTCTCGAAGGTGGGGAACTTCCCATGGTCCCCGGAATTCCATAGATTGACCCACTCGTGTACCGCGTACGTCTCGTCCCCAACGCCGCTCGCGGGGTTGTCCAGCAGCCCTGTGGCTGCATAAATCAGGTCAAAAGCCTCGTAGTTCTGGACGTAGAGGGCGTCAAAAGCGATTTCTTCAGAGCTGCTGGTCAGCTCAACCGAGGGCGTCGTTCCCAACTCGAAGCCGCTTCCGTAAATCGTGAGCTGCACCGTACCGCCGTTGGAGACCAGGTCGGGCGTTATCGAGGTAATCGCACAAGGCATTACACTGGTTATGGTGATTGAGTCCGTCTCCCCGGGCACGGGATTCGACGAAAAGTCGAGCCCCTGCAGGACAAGCAGGTTCGCCCCTGTCGCGAGCGGGACATTTTCCGCTGCTACTGTGAAGACGTCGTTACCCTGGAATTCCGCCGGTACGGTCTCGCCGTTGACGGAAATCCTCGTCACTTCCGACGGGGCGATACCGGTGATAGTTACCGCGGAATCCGATGTACAGAAATCGGCGCCGCCATTGGTCGTTATCTCGAAGGGCGGCGAAGCCGTATCAATCTTCGTCAGGATGTAAGCCCGACGGTCGCGGACGTACTGCTTGATTTCGTTCCGTCGGCTGGCGTCGCCCCCGTCGGATTGAAGGGCATCGGCGGCATCATCCAGAAACACGTCGAAGGGCGTCGGCGGGTCCGCCGTTCCGTACGACGTCTGCCACGGGCCGTAAACGAGCCGCTCGAACGCCTCCAAGTATATCTGCCGGTATTTGAGATAGTTCACAAACTTGACGACCTCCGGAAACTCGCTGGAAGTTATGTTGAACAGGCTCGCTCCTTTGGACTCGTCGTATGCGTGGCGGCTTCTGCCTCCGAGCGTAAAGTCGATGTCCCAGGGCAGAAGATACCATTTATCCTCCTTTGGCGCATAGTAGAAATAGTTGTTCTTGCCGCGGTTGAATCCGTAGCTGTCCCAGTCGCCGAGGGCATGGCGAAGCGCCAAGACCCCGGCGAAGTGTGCGGGATGGATGACCGACTCGATAGCATCCTCATACGTCTGGCCGGGTGACGTTGGGGTGTTCATCTTTTCTGCAAAATTGAAGAGGTGGTCCCAATCGTCGGCCTCGCGATGCGACCGCTTCTCGAAACCCCACCGGTAGGTCTCCTTGGATAGCGGATGGCTCGAGTCGTACTTCAGTCCTTCGTCCTTATTTTTCTTGTCCGTGCCTTCGAGGTTGTACTCGAAGTAGTCGTCTATCTTGTGGATGTAGCCGTCGTCGTCTTTGGGGAACCACGCATCAATGTAGTCGCCGTCGATTTTCTGGACGTCCTCATAGTTGAGGCGGTTGTTGCCGTTGCTGATTAGACGGATGTACTCCTGGCTCGAGAACTGCAGGCCCATCTGCTCGTAGAACCAGTACGATGCGCGTTCCTGGAGTGGCCCCCTGTCGCTGCCCTCGGTTCTGTCGAGATTGATTTCCTCGCGGGCGCGGAATTTCTGGTCAGAATTAAAGTCGATTCGGTAAGGGTGGCGGTTGGTGTCGGTGGGGCTCCAGCCCGTCCCGCCGCGGATGAAGGGGCTTCCGCGGAAGCGGATTCGGGCATTGTAGAATACGTCGGTGTCGTCGTAAACGAACGTGCAATCCAGCAGTTCGTTCGATAGGTTTGCGCGCCCCCGAAATGTGTTGATGACATCGTTCGACACCCAGACGCGGTAGGCGGCAAAAGGAGAGAACACTATCGAGTCGCCGACGCGAACCAGGCAGGTTCGGTCGGGTACGTCAGCCGAGTCGGCCAGCCGAGTTGGGAACCGCGTCGATGCCGAGCCGTCCGATGCTTCGATGTAGAATGCCCGCATCGTGCCGCCGCCGGCGCCGGGGATAGCGGCGGTGAAGATGCTGTCTCCATCTATCAGGTCGTCGCCCGAGCCGTTGTCAACCATGGGTGTGCTTGAGAAGCTGCCACTGCCCTCGGAACGATAGCGCAGCGTGACCGAAGCGACGCCGTCGTTGTCGGCCACGATGGCGGTAACTACGATAGGCTCATTAGCCATGGGCAGGACGGGCGAGTGTTTCACGTTGAGGATGTCGGGCCCGCGGTTGGATACGAACGCCGTGTTTTGCCGACCGGGTGTGCCCTGGTCAGGCGGCATGTCGAGTTTGAATGAATATGCCGGTCGCGGCGGCTGCTTGGGCAATTTCGCCTGCGACGTGCGCAGGAGCATGTATCGGCTCCCACGCAGCCGCTTGGCCCAGAAACTGAACGTTACGCTGCTCGAGGTTATGCTGGAAATGGACTGGTTGATGCGGTTATTCCCGGGGTCGCCGTGGCCGGTTGCAATCAACTGAAGCGACCGGGACCCATTTTTCTTATCCGCCGTGGTCACGGACGACTGGACGTGGTTGCCGAGAATTCGCCAGTAGGACTCACCGCTCTCGAAGCCGCCGTTGTTCAGGCGGTTCGAGCCGTTGATGACCATTTCGATATCGTCGAGTAGCACCTCGCCCCGGTTGAGCAGCATGAGCCCGAAGACAGTGACCGTATCGTAGGAGCTGAAGCTGTAGACGGTTTGCGAGAAGTGCTTCCACACGGCCTTTTCGCTCTCGTCGCTGTCGGCCCAGGCATCCGGTGTGTTGTTGTTGCCGTGTGGGTCGCGCAGCTCAAGACTGGCCCCCTGGCCATCGGCCCACACCGGCCATCGGCCGCCGTCGTAATACGTTACCTCATCGACGGTAACCATATTCATATCGAGCGTTTCCGGGTCCTCGAAAGGATACGACAAGCGGACACGCTCGCTGTGGTCATCCAGATTTCCCGAGTACGGCCCGAACAGATTCGAGCCTTTGACCAGATTGCCGTACACGCTTTCGAGCAGGTCCGGGTTCTTGGCCACTACCACATAGGAGCCCGGCGCCATCTCGGGAGGATTATCATTGAAGTCGTAGCTGATGCCGTCGGTAAAGGCCCACCCGTCTAATGAGACGGGGCCGGAACCACGGTTGTACAGCTCGACATACTCGTAGTTTGGGTCACGGCTGCCGTGGTGGTACATAATCTCGTTGATTACGATATCGCGAATCAACGGGTAGTCGTTATGTCCTTCAAAAGTAGGCGAAGTCAGAGGGCCAAAGTTATCGGCCCCGTCCGGGAACCGACCGAGGGTTATGTCCGGCTCCACTTTTCCGAAGCGAACGGCGTCCAGGACGCGGATAGGCTTTGGCTCAGGCCCGTCCGTGGCCTCTGTGAGGAAAATCGTCTCGCCGGCGTAGCTCAGCGCAAAAGGTAATTCGTCGGGTTCAGCTTCATTTGGGTCTGGAGTTTCTCTGATTGCCCGGAACTGCCCCGGCTGCAGCACTGTACCGTCCGGGATTTTGTATTTTAACAGCTCGAACCGGCCGTCGCTGATATAGACGTTGTCCAAGCTGACCGCTATTGGGCCGGGGTTGTACAATTCGAGCCAGTCTGTGCCCGGGGCCGCGTCGCTGTTGGTCAGTATCTCGTTGATTACGATGCGGGCGCGGGTGTCGTCGTCGCCCCCGCCGCCCCCCACCGTCGCTTTGAGGATAGGGCATGAGACAACGTCCGAACTGCTGAACCCACCATTGTGCATCTGGATAGCCAGAACGTTGGTACCTTCGACGAGCTGGCCCAGGAGGCACGTGAGGTCAAAATTTACAGGGTCGTCGTAGTCCTTGGCACTGTTCGCACTTTTGTCGAACGCCGGCGGATCGCCGGAGAGGTTCGTCGGCTCGGCCGCCCTCGTACCGTTGAGGTACAGCACGAAGCCGTCGTCGTAGTGGACCTCGGCCCGCAAACCGGAGAAAGAGGCAATCTGTTCTGCCGTCAGGTCAAATCTAAGCCTGGAATACACAGACCAGTAGCCGTCCTCCATGTCGCCGAGCGTCGTTCGTATCCAATCTCGCTCGCTTTGTTCGGTGCTGTATCCGTATCCGCTGGGACCATCGAGCCAGTCCGTCGTGCTGGGGTCATCGTCGAATGTCCGTTCCGTCCAGTCTGTTGTGGGATTCGGCCCGTCCGGCGATGGCTCCTCTCTCCCCTTGAAATACCTCCCGGGGTGGCCCAAATCCACAAGGGTGACCAGCGTTGGGTCTTCGGGCTCGACCTGGGTCTCATCCGGCCCGCCCGGCGTGCCGCCGATTAACGTGCTGGGCGCCCAGGTTGTCGCCTCTTCAGGGTCCCCGCCCCGCTTGGCGAGAATCAGCGAGTGCCCTGTTCCGTCGGGGCAGTTCGACCACGGCCATGTGTCATTATATCTAAACGAGATGATAACCTCCTCGTTGCGATTGGACAGCTCGATACGCTCGCCGTCGTTATTGAGCGCGGTCTGTTCGCCATTTTTCTTTTTGTCAAAGGGGCCGAATACCTTATATTCCGGTACGTCAGTATAGTGCGATTTCAGCGCATCGGGGTTTTTTGCGACCACGAGATATTCTTTACCCGGCAGGATTGTTCCGGGTGGAAATGTGTAGTTGATGCCTTCTGTGAATGCATAATCGCTGAGGTCTTCGAAGACGGCCCGGTTGTTGTACAGCTCAATGAACTCTAACGTCTCGTTTCCGTCCGGCGTCCCATCATCCTCTACCGGGTGGTACATAATCTCGCTTATCACGAGTGCCATACCGGGTTGCGCGGCCCACAAGATGGCTATGAAGGCCATCACTGACAAACTACGCCAATGTCGCCCTCGGTTTTTCATGAGTATTCGTTTCTTTCTCCAATGATGGTTGTCAAGTCTCATTCTATCCAAAATGGCGGGGCGAATTACTTAAATACTATATATTTCCTGTATAATACTATTATAGCAATAATTCTTGGGATGTCAAGGATTTTGGATCTCAAACTTAGGGGTTTTTTCGCACTCCCTCGCTCTCATTCTATCGTCTCGTTGCAACTTTAATCCATTTAAGCAGTTATGGCAACCGCAATCTTGCTCTACAATCGGAGAAACTGGAGAAATGAAAGATTTCCAGCAGATTTCACGACATGGTTCTTTGTCAAAAATCCCCCAGATGGCCGAAAAACGCTGACACGAACCAAAACGTTTAGCTCGTTCAAGCCCGATGAACATGTCTTTTTACGGATTCTGGGGACACCAGAGGTGCGGTTACGAGTTTTGAGAAACCATAATCTATGTGTTAACAAGGTGTTACAATAGATACCAATACAAAGCAGAACGCTTCTTGAAAAACCCCTAAGTTTGAGAAAAGTGAGGAGTGAACTAAAGTGAACTAAAGTGCCTAAAGTGAGCTAAAGTTAGATTCTTGATTCTCCCCCCCCCAAGGGGTCTTCGCTGCGCTACGAGATGATTAGAGCCTATCCTAATAACCAGAATCTATTGCGGCCGGCTGCAAAGCACGATGCCTGTGTTGTCGGCCAAAAACGTCCTCAACGTGGTGTCAACCACGCCTCCGGTCATTTTTGACCTTACGCCTTGGCCTCGCGCTTTTCGCTCGGCCTCATAACGACCCAGTCATTAGGATAGGCTCTTAATTCAACGACTCGTCTTCCAATGTATCAAGGCCCATAATGACATCGTGCATAAATACCCGTCTTCCGGTTGGTGTGTCGTGGGCCGCATAGGTCATTCCTCGTTCGGGGTCGTAGTAGGCATACCAGCTATAGCGGGACAACCATTCGTAATCCTCGTCATCAACTTTTGCGTTTTGGCCGTTGCCCAACGGTATCTCTTTCATGATTATCTCTTAGCTCCGGTCTTGTTGCCGGCGTTCCTGTTTGCCTGTCACAACTAAGACTCCATGCCTGGAGTTAGCCACCATAACTGATAAGATATATACGTTTGGATCACTGGCCATTTTTTGGTAACCATTCCTTTTGTTCGAGAACCTTCCATGCAATCATAATATGCTCTTCTTTAAACATCCGTTTCCGCACATTCCATGAATAAGTTCTCTTGATTGCCTGTGCTACGGTTTTGGCTCTTTCTCTCATAGCCACCCAATGAACGGTTGACAACAATTCCATGCCGAATGGAGTCTCAAATCCTTTAATCAAATCCACAACCCGGTCAAAACGTTCACGAGTGCTATAATGCTTTTCCAGAAAAATATCAGCCTTCTTAGCGGCTTCTGAAATTAATTGTATTTGTTTATCTGGCCGATCTGCAGCATCTGCAAAACCAATGATGAAGTGTCCTTCTATGGCATTAAGAACATGCCGTAGATTTTGGGCATATGGTCCGTAAAGAGCCCTAGTGTAATTCAATCTGAGATTCTCACCAGATTCTTGCATAAAATACATCAGTTTGTGGATTTCAAGTAGGCTTATAGATGGGTCCATGACTGCTTTCAAATAGCGATTCATTAATCCCAGCAATGTTGCCCGTCCCACAGTCATTCTTGGAGACTTCTCTTCTTTGACCATAGCCTCTGCCACTGGTGCCCCGGCAGGCTCATATAACAATACGTGCACATCTGGTAAAGCATTAAATACTCTTTCAATTATCTGCTTGACCTGGGTCCAATCCAAACCGCCAAGGCCACAGCCCAACGGAGGAACTGCGATGGATCGAATATTACGTTTACTTACTTCTTGCACCAAGGCTTCCAAACCGGACTCTATGTCTTCTATCTTACTTTTGCCTTTCCAATGTCTTTTGGTCGGAAAGTTAACCACATATCTCGGGTTTTGAAAGCGATTCAGATCATAAACAAACATTATACCCGGATGAAGCTGCTTTTTATCGCAAGCGGATTTATATGCCTTAAAGTTTTCCGGAAAAGCCTTGCGAAATTGTAGGGCAATTCCCCTACCCATAACACCCACACAGTTAACGGTGTTTACCAAGGCTTCAGCATCGGCCTTGAGTATGTCTCCTTTAATGAAGTGTAACATAACTACCTCGAAGTCTAATGAATGTTTAATAATACCAATCTTTTTCGATACTTATTTCAAGCGAAGCCGTATCCCTAAGTTTATCGATTACTTGATCTTTAATACTATTATTACAAACACCGATCTTTTCCACAAGTCCCAATGGAAACGATTCATAGGTAAGGAACTCTGCTTGTTTGTATTCTTTGATGGCTGCATCATGCCAATCGGTAGCTTCTACAGCGGACCAATTTATTACATCATTTAATTTACTCAAGTCGTCGTAGAATTGAGCGGCATATGTTCCTGCATTTATATCTGAAAAAGCCCATCGAATCCTATTGTCGGTTGCCCATTTAACAGCAGCTTTCAAATCAGCCTGCAAATGGATAATTGGCCCTTGGCCCTCACGATAATCAATACCGGGATGGTTTCCCATATACAATATGTAAAGCATGATAGAGCGAGGACAAAAATAGAAAGGTACATACTCACCCACCATAGTACCGCTATGACATTTTACCTCAAGCTCTTCAAGCCGCCGCCTTTTAATTTCCGACATGCCAACTATTTCACAATCCAGTCCGAGTTCCAGACGTTTCGAATCTGACCACAACACTTTGTCCCCAAGAATGGTGTCGAGATTACGGATATGGCTAATATGATATATCTTTGGATTTTTGGGTATCTTCACCATAGCTACTCTTTGTCAGCCTTGTAAGGTGTGCAACAAGTTGCACACGCAGATCTATGCACTAACAAAAACATATCGTTCGATCCCAAGGAACTCGTCTGTAATTTGACATAGAGACATCATAGTTATTTCTCCCTTTCATTGATGCCCTTTCGTATCTCGCATAGGGTTCTCCAAACAGAGGCGTCAGAAGCCGGCTTGCTCGGCCTACGCTTTTTTGTTTCCCCGCACCAAATGACGCAAGCCAGCTATTTCGTGCGGGGCAAGTGTAATTATAGTTTTTTTGGCGGAAACTGCAAGGAAAAAAAGATAGCGTGTAGCGGGTAGCGTACAGAAGAATTCCCCGCAGACAGAGGGCAGAGGACAGATGACGGAGGACAGACGAGGTACGAGTATCAAGAGCAGCCCATTGAGTTTCCGCAGCTGAAGCATTTGTAGCATGTACCGCTGCGGACGGTGATTGCCCCGCAGATATCGCAGGCCGGGGCACCGTCTCCGAAATGCTCAAATTGAGCGTTAAACTGCTGCATAACCTTTGCTGCAGTCTGTAACGACCCGGAATCACCGGAAACACCCGAACTAACCAAGGCCCGGACCCGGTCTGCCAGGCCGGCTAATCTGCCTGCCGGCGCAGCGGACTGCACATCCAACACCGTTGAGCCTAAATCTTCCGTCTGACCGTCAATATCTGACGATACGTTGACCTTCACTCCCGCCTTTGCTTCGGCAATCTTTTTGGCCAAATCCTTGGTCTTCTCAACCAATTCCCTGGCGGTTGTTACATTTTTGCCTTCCGCCAGGTTTGGTACCGCGGCCCTGTTCGGCAGATTCTTGTCGGCATAGCCCGGTATAAACTGACAGCCCAGCCAGCAGAAAATATAGTCAATCAGACTTTTCGCAAAGGGCATATCCCGGTTTGACGTCATCCCCGAGGGCTCAAACCGGGCGTGTCGGAATTTGTCCACCAGGGTAATCAGAGGGACGCCATACTGCAGCGCCATTGAGGTGCAGGTCCCAATCACGTCCATGAGGCCGCCGACGGTGCTGCCCTCCTTAGCCATAGTGATAAACAGCTCACCCGGCTGACCATCCTCGTACAGCCCCACGGTGAGGTAGCCTTCGTGGCCTGCGACGGAGAATTTGTGCGTTATACTGTGGCGTGTATCCGGCAGGCGGCGCCTGTACGGCCGGGCCTGGCCGGACGCATCAGCAGCGGCTTTTGCCTTAGCTTCCTTGTGCTTTTTGGTGGAGACCGGCTGGAGCTTCTTCGAGCCGTCACGATATATTGCCACGGCCTTTAGGCCGAGCTTCCATCCTTCCATATAAGCCGAGGAAATCTCTTCTGCTGTGCTTTCCTTAGGCATATTGATGGTCTTGCTTATGGCGCCGGAAATAAACGGCTGGACCGCCGCCATCATTTTCAGATGTGCCATATAATGAATACACCTTTTGCCGCTGCGTGGCTTAAAAGCACAATCGAAGATTGGTAAATGGTCCGGATGAAGCTTGCGGGCCTCTTCGATGGTCTCATTCTTGTCGATGTCGTCACATATCGATTTGACGTCTTCGGCACTGTAGCCGAGCCGTTCCAGTGCCATGGGCACGGTCTTGTTGGCAAGCTTGAGCATACCGCCGCCGGCCAATAATTTGTATTTAACCAGCGCTATGTCCGGCTCTATGCCCGTGGTATCGCAATCCATCATAAAACCGATAGTCCCCGTCGGAGCGAGTACCGTCGCCTGAGCATTGCGAAAGCCGATCTTAGAGCCGACGTCAAAGGCCTCATCCCAGGCATCCTTGGCGGAATTGCGCAAATAGTCCGGACAATGAGATTCCGGAATATCGTAAGCGTGCTTGCGGTGCATGTTCATAACCTTGAGCATGGCGTCGTTATTTCTGTCGAACTCCTTAAAAGGTCCCTTCGCCGAGGCGATTTCGGCGCTTGCCGTGTAAGCGGTTCCCGTCAATATAGCGCTGACGGCGGCAGCGAGAGCCCGCGCCTGGTCCGAATCATAAGGAAGCGCCAGGCTCATCACAAGCGAGCCGAGATTGGCGTAACCCAGGCCGAGCGGGCGAAAGAGATGACTGTTGACGGTAATTTCCCTGTCCGGATAGCTCCCGTTATCAACCAGAATCTCCTGAGCAATGATAAACAGTCGAATCGCCCTTTTGAAGCTGTCAACGTCGAAAGTGCCGTCTTCTTTGCGAAACTTCATAAGATTCAGCGAAGCCAGATTGCAGGCCGAATCGTCGATGAACATATACTCACTGCATGGATTCGAGGCGTTAATCGGCCCGGAGGTCGGGCAGGTGTGCCAGCGATTGATTGTGCTGTGGTACTGCAGGCCGGGGTCGCCGCAAATCCTTGTGCCCTCGGCAATTAGCTCCATCAGCTCGCGAGCCGAATGCTCCTGCATTTTCTCGCCGGTCGTTACTGCATACGTAGCCCAGGTGTCCTCCTTCTCGACCGACTCCATAAACTTATCGGTTACACGCACCGAAAGATTGGAGTTCTGAAACATTACGCTGTTATACGCTTCGTTGTTATAGTCCCCATCATAGCCGGCCTCGATGAGCGCCCATGCCTTTTGCTCCTCCTCGGTCTTACAGGTAATGAATTCTTTAATATCAGGATGGCTGACCTTGAGCGACTGCATCTTTGCCGCACGCCGGGTCTTTCCGCCCGACTTGATTACCGCCGCTATCTGGTCATAAACCCTCATAAAACTCAAAGGTCCGGACGGCTTGCCTCCCCCGGAGAGCTTTTCTTTGCTGCTTCGCAGCGTGGAAAGGTCTGTCCCTGTCCCTGAGCCGTGCTTGAACAGCATTGCTTCGCTTGCCGCCAGCCGCATGATATCTTCCATCGAGTCCTTAACCGATTGGATGAAACAAGCTGAGGCCTGTGGATATTCATAGCTGCCTTCACAGGCAACCGCGTTTTGCTGCCGTGGGTCCCAGTGGAAATTGTGCTTTCCGCCGGCAATGCCGTAAACGTCGAAAAGGCCCACATTGAACCATACCGGCGAATTGAATGCCCCGTATTGATTCACGCACAGCCAGGTCAACTCGTTGTAGAAAACCTCGGCATCGGCGTCTGTGGCGAAGTAACCGTCCTTCCTGCCGCGGTCGGCTATCGCTTTGCATACACGATGAACGAGCTGCTTGAGCGAATTCTCCCGCTGTCCGGTCTCAATATCACCATAAAAGTATTTGCTTGCCACAACCTTTGTTGCCAACTGGCTCCAGGATGCCGGAACTTCGATATCGTCCTGCTCAAAAACTGCCTGCCCGCTATCGTCGCTGATTTTGGCTGAACGCTTTTCCCATTCAAGCTCATCAAAGGGATGTACATCCGCGGTCGAAAAGAAATGTTCTATCTTCAAACCACTTGATTCAGAGGCACTTACTGTCGGTTCCGGGGGCGATTGCTTGCCTTGAAAAGGGTTCTCAGGAGCGAATTTATAAGACATTTACGTAACTCCGTGCAAAAAAAGACTACCACAACATATAGTAAAATGAACGGGAATGAAGCCAGATATAGTTACAAGACCCGTAAAATCTCTATCGGCAAATTAATCGGAATTTGATTAGGTGTAAAGATGAAAGTCAGAATTTTTTGCGTAATTTTTTTTATCCTGTTGTTAATCCTTATGGCGATTGAACCTACGTAAGAATTTTTTTTTGCGCGGGGCAATGTATTTTAGAAATTTTCACAATGATGTTAAGATAAAAATATGTCAGCTAAAACAAGCAACACATTTCAAGCAATTCGCAACAAGATTAAGGGCTTTCCGACCGGCCCCGGCCTTTATTTTATGAAGGACTCAGGCGACAAGGTCCTCTACATCGGCAAGGCAAAGAGCTTACGCGCTCGAGTGGCCGGCTATTTTCAGCAGGCCGCCGATTTGACCTCAACACGCGGCCCGAAGATCGCAGAAATGATAAGCAAGGTTAAGACCGTTGATTTCCTCGAAACCCCAAATGAAGTCGAAGCCCTCCTTGCAGAAGCCCGTCTGATTAAGGATATCCGCCCTGCCTACAACACAGACCTTGTTGATGATAAAACATTCCCCTACTTAGAAATAACCACAGGTGAGGATTTCGCAGGGGTCTATATCACCCGGAAACCCCGACCACGAGGCAGTAGATTATTCGGACCTTTCGCCGGTGCAAAGGACCTGCGTGCCGTTCTGGTCGTGCTTCAGAAAATATTCAAATTTCGAACGTGCAAGCTCGGCATCAGCAAAGACGACCCAAAGCGAAGGTTCTTTCGGCCCTGTCTTTTGTACAGCATAAAGCAGTGTACGGCTCCCTGTGCAGCCAAAATTGACCAGCGCGAATATAAAAAAGTCGTTACAAACGACCTTATAAAGTTCCTGCAGTCGAAACGTTCTATCGTTTTGCGCCGGTTAAGAAATCAAATGACAGAGGTCTCTGCAGCGCTGGAATACGAAAAAGCTGCGATGTTTCGCGACCGTATCCGGCTGATTGAGCGGCTCGACCGCCGCGGCACGCCCGACGACAACGTTCAGCCTGAGGTTTTCGCCTCCGACCCCACCAAAGCACTCGTAAAACTGCGACAATTACTGCAAAGCCCCGAGCCTATCCGGATTATCGAGGGTATCGACGTTGCCAATATCGCCGGGGCCGAGGCGGTCGGGTCATTAGTCAAATTCATCGATGGAAAACCCTTCAAAAGCGGCTATAGGCGGTTCAAAATCAAAACCGTAAAGGGCATTGACGACTATGCAATGATTGCCGAAGTGGTCAAGCGCAGATACAAATACGCCCTGCGGGGCGAAGAACTATGGCCCGACCTTATCCTGATTGACGGAGGTATAGGCCATTTGAGGGCCGCTGAAAGGGCGATTAGAGAAATGGACGCCCCAGACGTAAAAATCGCCTCTATTGCCAAGAAAAAGGAGGAAATCTACCTCCAGCAAAGCTCCAAACCCCTGAAGCTGCCCGCCCATTCGCCTGCCCGAAAGCTCCTGCAATACGTCCGCGACGAGGCCCACCGCTTCGCCCAGCACTACCACCATATCCTGAGAAGCAAGAAAATGTTAAACAAGAAATCCTGACCGGCTCTGGCCGCCATCTGAGGTTTTTCTTGTACCAGTCCTGTAAAGTCGGCGAATTTTTACTCATATCAGCTTTATTTGCCTTTGGAAGCCAAGGGGAAATGAAATGCGGCAGAGGCCCGGAGAATAGAAGTTATACCAGTTGTGTTTGATTAGTGTGCATATGTTGTCGCCATTTTATTGGATTTCTCCACTTCGCGATGCTCCGCATCGCTTCGGTCGAAATGACACGACTATTTACCCTCAAGGCGCAACAATTAACTAAAATTGGTAAGGGGGGGAGTCGGGTAGCTCCTCCTTGCCCCAAATTGGCAAAATCGAGACCAGGTGTAACCATGGGGGATGTCAGCCTCGGTAACAGGCCCAGTAGCGACAGCTT
>JAUWPZ010000060.1 GCA_030611315.1 Sedimentisphaerales bacterium | reverse complement strand
CATTAGCCGTCTTGGCGGTTTCCGCATCCTGACTAATCAGACCTTCATCATCTACCTCCGGCCGAGAATTCCCGGAGCTAAATAATTTGCGAGACCGCAGCCATTTACCCGTCTGGGCCCAGAGGTCTTTGATAGCCATTTTAAGTTCCTTGCTCATTTTCCAGTTCTCGATACTCAAAATCACTTAGACGACTAATCTACCACTCACAATCCCGACACATCGGGACTGGGCCTGATTATCAATAGAATATCAGGTCTGTCTTGAAAAATCCAGCTTTTTATGATACCCCTCAAAACGAGATTATACAGACACGATTTTAATTGTTGGCGGAGGTTGTCTTTTTTGTTAGAATTGCAGCAACAGGATAAAACAAATGCCGTTAGTATTCGGAGACGCCCTTATGAAGACAAGAGTTTTTACCCGGTCGCAGCATAATCCAATCATTTCACCTTTGGATTTGCCCTTCCCGGCCGCCGCCGTCCTTAATCCCGGTGCCACCGAGCGTGGCGATGAGGTCGTCTTGCTACTGCGTGTCGAAGACCACGCCGGATACTCGAACATCCATATAGCACGCAGCAAGAACGGAGTGACTGATTGGAAGATCGAGCAAAAGCCAATACTCCGCTACGGTGAGCAAAACTGGCGGTATGAGCAGTGGGGCTGCGAAGACCCACGAGTCACATACTTGGCAGAAGAAAAAAGCTGGTATATCACTTATACTGCCTACTCACCCAACGGTGCTGCCGTGGCATTGGCTTGTTCCAAAGACCTTGTTCATGCTGAACGAATTGGACTGCTCTTTTCCCCAAACAATAAAGATGCAGTGCTATTCCCACAAAAATTTGGTGACCGATGGGCGGTACTCCACCGCCCAGACGCCGGTGGAATGGAACACATCTGGTCGGCCTATTCGCCTGACTTGGTGCACTGGGGTGAGCCACATTGTGTGCTGCCGGAGCTTGGGGGCGCTGCATGGGATGGTGCAAAGGTAGGTGCAGGGCCACCTCCAATTCTCACGGAACACGGCTGGCTTCTGATATACCACGGTGTTAAGGCTTATGGTGGTCAACTTGTTTATCGAACCGGCGTGGCTCTGTTGGAGAAAGACAAGCCTCACAAAGTTGTTGCCCGCTCACGAAACTGGATATTCCAAGCCGAGGCGCCATACGAGATGTCTGGTTTGACGCCAAACGTGGTGTTTCCGACCGGCCTTCTAATTCGGGGCGATGAGTTGTGGATGTACTATGGAGCTGCGGATACTTGCACATGTCTGGCGACGGCCAAATTAGACGAAATTTTGGCACTGGTCTCAACGTAACGTATTTGCAGTTTTTTTAGGCACACAGAGTCGTGGGTAACACTCACGACCAGCAAGGCCCGGCCCCAGGTATTATAGGAGCGCTAAACCCCTTTTAATAGTCTTTAAACCTTCTCATCCATTGTGGCCAGTCGCTTGACCGAACGCCGCCGGCGATGTTCCATGGACTATGGATATCGAAGTTCATTTTTCCAACTTCACAGAAGTAGATAAAGGAGTTCAAAAATGAGTCTTAAAAGAGATGCTTTCCCATTTAGTCCGAGTAATGGCTTATTTTTTCTTTCCCGTTTTTTTGCCTGTTGAGAGATGGAATATATTTACCTTTTCGGAGGCGGCGGGGATTTCAACGCCGGCGGCCCAGTGGATACCGTTGACGATGATTCGCATGATTTGCGGCACGGCGAAATCTCCGGTATGGCCGAAAGAAGTCGCAAAGACCTTTGCACCATACTTGTTCTTCTCCCACGTCCAGGCAACGATGTCTTCTTCGTTTTCCTAGACGTGCCGCGTTCTAAACTGGTCCCGTATTAACCTTTCGCCCCCGCTGCCGCTCCCAATGACCAGCGGCACACAGCCCGGTGCCAAATCGGTCAGGTAAAGCGTCCCGGCCGAGGTGAACGGCGCATCGGCTCTTTCTTACTGAAATCAGTATTACAGGTTATTTGGGGAAACTCTAACAGGGTGAACCTGCTGGAATTATCTTGCAATTGAGATGAAAATTTTGTATTATGAGACTTGAATTGTAAAAGAGTGCTTCAAGAAGAGTGTCGAATCGTGTAGGAGCACCGAAAATGAAGCTAAATGGGAAATATGAAATTATATATTAAACGAAGTTAGGAAAATCTTCACATCATCCCGACGTATAGAGAAATGATCAAGAAATGGCTGGTCAACGTAGATTTGCATTTTATCCTGGGAAATATCGTTTCCTATCAGAAACGAGAAGCATCATGAAAAGAGAGTTGTCCGGTGCGGGTGTCGCGGCAGCTTTGGTGCTGCTCAACATGCTGCAGGCGGTTTCAGGCGCCACTTTGTCTGGCGAGTTGAGGCAGTGGCACAAGGTCACGCTGACGTTCGCCGGCCCGACCACCAGTGAAACTGCCGCCACCAATCCGTTCCTCGACTACAGATTGAACGTAACCTTTACACAGGGTCCGACCAGCTACGTCGTCCCCGGCTACTACTGTGCCGACGGCAACGCGGCCAACACGGGGGCTTCCGGCGGCAACAAATGGCGCGTCCACTTTGCGCCACCATCAACCGGAACCTGGAACTGGCAGGCTTCATTCAGACAGGGGACCGGTATTGCCGTGTCAACCGCGGGAGGTTCTTCGACTCACTTTGATGGGGAGTCAGGCAGTTTCAACGTGAGCGCATCGAACAAGTTCGGTGACGACTTCCGCGGCAAGGGCCTGCTCAAGCTCGCGCCGGGAAAGCACTACCTGAAATTTTCGGGAACGGGACAGTACTGGATAAAGGGTGGCGCCGACAGTCCGGAAGATTTCCTGGGCTGTTTCGACTTTGACAATACTGTCACCGGCAACGCAACGTTCCCGGTAACCACATATCCGGATCATGTCGGCGACTGGAATGCGGGCGATCCGACATGGAAAAGTGGAAAGGGCAAGGGGATCATCGGAGTCATCAACTACCTCGGTTCACAGAGGGTCAACAGCATCTACTTCCTTCCGATGAACCTTGGCGGCGACGGCCAGAATACGCATCCATTCGCAAGCACCGGCAACGATCTCGTCTATGACTGCAGCAAACTGGACCAGTGGGGGATCGTTTTCGACCACGCACAGATGAAGGGAATACTCCTGCAGGTTGTACTCAACGAGGCCGAGGCCGCCAACAGAAACAGGCTTGACAACGGAACGCTGGGCACGGAACGCAAACTCTTCTACCGCGAGTTGACAGCCAGATTTGCCCACGTCAACGGACTGATGTGGAACATGTGCGAGGAAGGCATCGCCAGCTTCAATCCTCCCAGCATCATGAAGCCATTTGCAGACTACGTCCGGTCTGTCGACCCCTATGACCACCCGATCGGTGTCCATAACTGGATAAAGGCCGATGACATAGATGTGGTATTCGCTGACTTCTATGGCCATCCGAGTTTTGATTATCTGTCGATTCAGTACCGTTCTTCGTATATCCGTTCTGGCTACCCCGACCCGCGCTATCCAAACCTGCTGGCCGACCTGCGCTCCGGCACTGCCGGTGCCGGCAAGCCTCTGGCTCTGATGGGTGACGAACTTGAGTGGGTGCTGCCCTCCGATGATGAGACCTACACTTTAGGCATCTATGCCAGGTGCGGCATGAAATGGCAACGCAAATCCGTGTTGTGGCAATACTACTTGAGCGGCGGAGCCGGTGTGGAATACATCCTGGAAACCCTCCTGAATACACACGACTTCAGACAGTACGAACCAATGTGGCGCTACACTCGCTACGCGCGAAACTTCATGGATCAGATACCATTCGGCGACATGACGCCGAGCCACAACCTGCTCACGGGCGAATCGACCTATGCCAAGTCGAATCCCCTGATCTCGGGCGTTGTCCTGGCCAAGCCCGGCGAGGTCTATGCGATTCAACTGCCCAATGCCTCCAGCACGGGCACGCTTAATCTCTCCGGCGCATCGGGGAGCTTCACAAAACGCTGGTACAATCCGAGAACAGGCGGCTTTGAAGGCTCAACGACAACAATAACCGGCGGCGGTAACGTCTCCCTGGGATCGCCCCCGTCTTCGAGCAGTGAAGACTGGGTCGTCCTGATCGAGAAGATCGGCGTCTCGCCGGGTATGCTCCAGTTCAGCGCATTGAACTATAGTGTTACCGAGGGCGACACCTCCGCGAAGACTGTTAAGGTCAACGTTACTCGAACCGGCGGCACTGTGGGCGCGGTGTCGGTGGATTACAACACCTCGGACGGCTCGGCCACGCTCGGCGACAACGACTACGAGAACGCCTCCTCGACGCTCAACTGGGCGAACGCCGATAGCAGCAACAAGACATTTACAGTCACGGTCAACGGCGACACGGATGTCGAAAATAGCGAGTACTTCAACCTCGCGCTCTCGAACCCTATCGGCGGCGCGACGCTCGGACCGCAGAATACCGCTATCGTAATGATCAATGACGACGACGGCACTACTTCGTCGGGGGTATTCCAGGAAGTGGACGGTCTGGTCGTTATGGAAGTAGAATCCACACCTGTGGTATCGCCATGGGTCGAGGAGACCGCCCTGGCCGGGTTCACCGGCTCTTCGCACTACAGAATGACTATTAACGACTTCGATCCTTCAACGCCCTCCGGTGAGCTCAGCTACAGGTTCAACATCGGCAACCCAGGGACATACAGACTGAGAATCCGCGGCTGGAAGCCCGATGTGGGAGACATTGGAGCGCACAACGATTCTTGGGTGAAGATGGTGGGGCACCCCGGCGATGAGGGCATCTACAACAAAGTGTTTATGGGCGGCGCTGCGGCGAGGTGGAATTGGGACACGACCTATGACCTCGACCCAATGCGCAAACCAAGGTACAATCTGGCTTCTGGCGAGCATGAATTACGAATAGCCGGCCGTTCGAATGAGTATGTGATCGACCGCATAATTCTTTACCGCGAAGATATGATCTCAACTTCCGATGCCAGTAACATCAACAATCCGCAATCTCCCATATCGTCGCCGTATGGTATGCTTCAGTTTAGCGCGTCGAACTATAGTGTTCCCGAGGGCAACGGCGGTACGAAGACTGTTACGGTTACCATTACTCGAACCGGCGGCACTTCGGGCGAGGTGTCGGTGGACTACGCAACCACGGACGGCACGGCCACACTCGCCGATAACGACTACGCCGCTGCCGCGGGAACACTCATCTGGGCGGATGGGGATAGCGGCAACAAAACATTTGCAGTCACGGTCAACGGTGACACAAATGACGAAAATAGCGAGAGCTTCAACCTCACGCTCTCGAACGCGATCGGCGGCGCGACACTCGGACTGCAGAATACCGCTACTGTGACGATCACCAACGACGACGGAGTCTCGCTGGGATGGAGCTACCAAGCCTGGACCGATGACGCCACGAGCGGGATCGACAGCTCGTTCCCTTATACCGCGGCACACCACTTTTGCAACAATCACACCGGGGGCGTGACGGTCAGAGGTGTCGATTTTACCGGCGGGCGAGTTACTTCCGGTACGGGTTGGAACATCGGTGGCGCGACCTACTGGCATACGGACACTAGCGTAAACATAACCGGCGACAGCGCGTATATCGCCGACCAGTTCCTCTATGCCGGCCTGCCGCGTACGGTTCAGCTCACCGGATTGAAAATCGGAACGACCTACAAGACGTCGTTCTTCAGTGTGGCATGGGAGAACAGCGGCCGGGTCCAGACATTTTCTTCAGAAGATAATGACTTCGTCCTCGATCAGGATTTCTATGCCAATAACAACGGCATCGTGATCTCTTACACGTATGTCGCCACTGCAGCGTCGCACAACTTCACGATCACTCCTGCCTTAAACAGTGAGACGTTCCACTTGTATGCGCTGGCCAACAGGGAGGCGACCCTCGAGTTCGTTGACTTACAGGAATTTGCCAAGCTGGCAAAATACTGGATGATGAGCGGCTGCGATGAACAGCAATCGTGTGATGATGCTGATTGGTTTGATGATGATGTTATTGACATGCAGGATCTGTATGTCTTTTGTTCTAACTGGTTGGGGTATGTGGGTGGTTAGGAGTTGAATAAGAGTATGGTTGGGCGTTGGGGGTTTGATGAAGAATTGGGGGTTGTTTCTGGTGATGGTGTTGGGGGGAGGGATTGGCGGCCGGTTGATGGGGTAATTGGGGGGACGTTGGGAAAAATAAAAGGAGAAAAATAAAAGTGTCAGACACCTTCCTATGAAACCAGATTTGTCTTAAGAAATATTTAGGGTGATACAATGAAAAAGAAAACGGCATGGCTGTGGGAGCGATACTACGCCTCTGCCGGGAAATAGCCGCTTAAGGGTATAACACCTTTGTCAAAGGTATTGTGAACTAAAACTCCGCCCGATTTTCAGCTAACCGCTCCATATCGTGGGCCGAGGTCCGGCGCCAGCTTTTTGCCGTATTCCAACAGCGATGCTCGCTGTTCCTTGGTAAGCGGCTTATACTTGCGGGCAAATTCCACGTTCTGTATGGCTTGCTCGACCGTGTATGGGCCTATCACCGCCACGCTCACTCCCTCGAGGTCGAGCGCATAGCTCAGGGCATGCGGCATCCGTTCCTCCTCCGTAACGCAGCCGACATAGCCGCGCCTGTGAAATGGAAAGCCGCCTTTGATGCCGACGTAAACCTTCATCGCCGCGACGCCGACGTTGCGTTTTCTCGCCTCGGGCAGGACCTTGCTCTCGAAATCATAGATGTTCCTGTCCGCGTAGTTCATAACGCACATCAGCACATCGATTTGGTCGGTCTGGAGCATGCGGACGAAGTTTGCCGGCCGGTTGTGTCCCGATATGCCGATGTACCGGATTTTGCCGCGTTCTTTTTGTTTCAACAGATATTTCAGCGCGCCGTCTTCAGCCAGCACCCTATCGAGCTTTTTACTGCCGATGCTGTGAATATGCAGCAGGTCGATATGGTCCGTCTTGAGCTTGCGCAGCGATTCGCTCAAAGACTTCTCGGCCGCTTCGGCCGAATGCGTCGAGACCTTCGTTACGAGGAATAGCTTGTCGCGCCGCTTCGGGACTAAGTGCCCGAGTATCTCTTCGGCGTTGCCGTATATCCTGGCGGTATCGACATAATTGACCCCGCGGTCGATGACCTCGCCGAAAATCTTAACGCCCTCTTCAATCCCGATTGGGCCTTCGCCAACCGGCGCCGTGCCGAGGCCTAAAATGGTAACCTTTTCTTTCGTCCGCCCGAGCACTCGTTTTTGCAGCGTGTCCTGCTTCTTCGCGTATAACTGCCCCCCCAAAGCTGCGAGCGTCAATCCTGTTGCCGCGTAACCGGCCCTTTTTAGAAACCCACGGCGGTCAATCGTGGCCGAATCGCCTGGATTTTGGATAAGATTCTTGTTCATGGCGTTGTTTCTCCTGTAACCTCAAATATCGCACAGCCGTACGTAAATATCTAACTAACTCAAACTGACCGATTTTAACATTATTATTGTGGTAACATCCCTGAAAACAATAACTTATAGCAATTTACCGACAGGACAAATTGCCCGCTATGAATCTTAATTTGCTGTAAAATCCTTATTCTATCCTTCTGACTCCTGACTTCTGGCTTCTTCAAACTGGCCGGCCGGTCAGCTTGAGTAAGATACCAAATCCGCCTGAAAAACTCAATACTGTCCCCGGTATTTTCACTCTTGATGGGAAAAAACCTTTTGCACTGAGAACATTGAATCTAATCACCACTATTAACATCCTGCGTATTCTCGGCATCCTAATATATAGACGTACGATTGTCCAGAATTTTCCGCTCTTCCATTCTCCGCTCCCTCGTCTTCCTTCGGGAGAAGGAAGGGGGCTACGAAGGATAAAAGACTCTCCTCCCCGCACTTAACCTGTCCCGAGTGTAATCGAAGGATAGGCTGATGCCGATGAATAGCATCAATTGAAATGTAAATTCTTCGACTACAACAGCCTTAGCACTACTGCGCGAACGTCCATCACCGTCTTGCCGGGAACATCGAGCGCGCGAAGGGTCAACAGGCCCCGGCCCTTTTTCAATCTAATCTCGCCCAGGCGAAACGGCTTGAAATCCTTAACATAAGATTCGCTGCCCCGCGGGACACGGTCGGATTCCGCGCCGACCAAAGGCGGGTCGTGCGGGTCGGTCAGCTTCGCCCGGACATTACTTTGGCCGAACTGCAGCTCGACCGTCGAGCCGATATTCTCCCGCGCAGCCGTGTAGTAAATCAGGGCCTCGTAATTGCCACCGCCGGCCACCTCGATATCCCAGGTGATTTTGTCGTCGGTATTTATCCAGTTCGTGAAGAAGGAACAGTTGGGCGCTTTGCCGCTGCGCCGAACGTTACCATAGCCGACGCCGTCGCGGGCGGGCAGTATCGTCGTGGGAAAATCGGCATAGCCGACCGGGAAGGGCCGGTCATCCTTTGGGGATTTGGGCAATACCTCCTGCTTCCAGCGTGTAACCTCATCTCTGAGCCAGGCTGCTACCTGGGGTTTGTCCTTAGAAATATCGCGGTACTGCCCCGGGTCGGTCTTCATATCGAACAGCTTGCCCTTATCATCGAGCCGATATCGCTGGGTTCGGACGCTGACACGGCCTCTCTGATGCGAGAAAATCATACGGTCCGGCCATTCTCCGGCCTGCTGCAAAAGAAGCGGCTTGAGGCTGGTCCCATCGAGCGGCTTGTCGCCGACGATTGGGATTTGCGCTATGTCGGCCAGGGTCGGGAGAAGGTCGATTGCGCCGGCAATTTGCGGTATTATCGTGCCGGGCTTGATTCGGCCGGGCCAACGAACCATACAGGGCACACGGACGCCGCCCTCGTCTGTCGAGCCTTTTCGCCCTTTCATGCCATTGTTCCACCGCCAACTGTTCGGGCCGTTGTCGCTGAAATAGATAACGATTGTTTTTTCGGAAAGCTTCAGTTTATTAAGCCTGCGGAGAACTCGTCCGATGTTCCAGTCGATGTTTTCGCACATTGCCAGGGCGCAGCGGGTCCTGTCGAGCTGCTCGGCCTGGGGGTCGCGGTTGCGCATTTTGATTGGGCCGCTCTTGAACTTTTCGTAGAAGCGGTCGGGCACCTGGAACGGCGAGTGGGGCGTGTTGTACGGCAAATAACACAGGAAGGGCTGATTTCTGTTTTTCTCGATAAACGCCAGGGCGTGGTCGGTCAAATCGTCGATGATGAATCCTTTTCCTCGCACGATTTCGCCGTTGTGTTCGAGTACCGGGTCGAAATAATGCCCCCAGTGCCCGGAGCAGAAGCCGTAGAAATCGTCGAAACCGCGAGCGTTGGGATGGTAGGGATATTGCGTTCCGTTGTGCCATTTTCCAAAGGCCGCGGTCGCATAGCCGGCGGCCTTGAACGTCTCGCCGATTGTTTTCTCGTCGAGGTTCAAACGTTCGGCCCCGGTAGATACGCCTCGCACGCCGCCGCGTGGATGGTATCGGCCGGTCAGAAACTCGGCCCGCGTCGGTGCGCAGACCGAACAGACGAAAAACCTATCGAATAAGGCCCCATCCCGAGCCAGGGAATCGACGCTCGGCGTGCTCAAGTTGACGTTGCCATGAACGCTCAAATCGCCCCAGCCCTGGTCATCGGTCAAAATGACTACAATGTTCGGCTTTTCGGATTTCTGCGCGGCCTGGCCACGAAAAGGAACCGCTCGCCCACTTAAAGCAAACACCTGATTTCGGAAAGGAACCACGGCTGCAAGGGCGCCTGCACATGCGCTTTTGAGAAAATCCCGGCGGGTTATTTGTGAGTTTTTCATTTTCATTTTTTCCCTTCTGTTCGTGTTTTCTGCTGAGTTTTTATCCTTGAAGTATTTGATACAAGCTGGGGCGGGAGGAGTCAAATACAAAACAATGACAGCAAAGACAAATCGCCGCTGCTCGCTGACGCGAGCACAACGCGGGGATAAACAGCCGGGCAAGTTTGTTCGTGCGAAAAATAGCGGTTTTGTAAATTGCGTAAATTAACATAAGAGAAAATTTGAAAAACTGAATTTCGGGAAAAATTGGGATTTTTCAGGTTTTTTTTGGATTTTCTTGAGTCGGGGTTCGTTTGTGAGCTAAAAATGGGGATGGGCAGGTTAGGATGGGGGGTTTGGGAAATACAGGCAAGAAAAAAGGCGTAAAAAATGAACATAAATTGACGTAAATTTACACTTTTTTGCATTTTTTTGCACAAAATGAACAAGAATTGCAATAAATTGACCTAAAATTGACCTGTTTTTCATCTTAACATTTTGTTAAGCAAGGCAACATAGGCAAGGTTTCATGTCTCGTGAAGCGTATCTCGCATCGCGGATAGCCCACCACAGTTTTTATTTTCCGGCCCAATAATACCCATCCACGCCCTTGCCGTCAAAGAAAAAGTGTTGTATTAATGCCACAAATTCACATAATTACAACATAAAAGAACGGACCCTCATTCGTCCCTTAGGGATTACGGAGGATAGGCGAGACCGCCATAGGCGGATAAATATTGAAGGAGCAGCGGGCTAAGCATTACAAATTATGGAGAATTCCATCTGGTAGTGAAGTTTAAAGCGCGTAGAAACTCGAAAGTATTGCAACACGGCACCCCAAGGTCAGCGCATACATCTGGCAAATGGCGATTCGCTCGCTGTTTCTTTGGCTTGGATACCTCTGTGGTCACTATACATCTGCTCTCCGAGTCTTTGAGGGCATAGGCTATCAAGAATGGGTCGCGACCTATCTTGACTACCTCATCGTCGGTGAGATCAGAGGCGTACCCTTGGTCGGTTGCGTGGGAGACCAGAGAGACATCAACTTCCTCTTGAAGAAGGAGATTTGTTTTAATCTGTTCTTGCTTTGCCCAGTTCGCAAGTTCGTCTTTCCCGGCACGAATCTCTTCATACACTTCAAGCGGTATCTTTGCATGGCCATTTTGACCGGCGTTCTCGAGCCACTCCCAGAACTCGGGGACACGTTCAAGCGGGTAGTAATCCCGGTTTGCGTCAATAAGAACATTTGCATCCAGGAAGTAAATCAAGAGAATTCCCTATAAAAATCTACCAGAGTCAAGAAGGTTTTGCACATTCTTAGGCTTGACGCCAAGCACTGTTCCGGCTTTAGATGTTGTTATCGCGCCAGCACGCATCATAGCACCAACAAGCTCAAGCAATGCTTTGCCTATACGATGGCGACGAACAGGATAATAACTTGGTCCACGAGTTTCCTGCTCACGGGATCTTCTTCGTCGGTCGTTACGGTGGTCAATCCACATTCTTCGAAAGGCTTGACTTAAGACTTTCCACGTCTCCAAGTCGAGAGTGCCCATTCGACAGAGTTTGTAGGCAACCATGGAAGCACTAAGATTCCGGTCGAAGGCAAATTGGCCAATTCGTCTCTGAACCGACTGCAAATCTGTCGCGGCGTCAAGGTCAAGTTGTTGAAGCTCTGAACTAGGCAACAAGAACTCACTTGCAACATCGTTACAGAACTTCTCGATTGAGATTTCGGCCGTCAAGCCGCTAACACCAGTTTGGCCAAGCCAAATATGAACAATTTCGTGAAGTAACGTGAATGACCATGCTTGAGGAGCGTCTTGGTCATTGATTATGACAAATGGTGCTATATCGTCTGCTAAAGCGAATCCGCGAAATGTTTCCAAATCTATCGCAGTGTGATAGCTTCCAAGGTTGCCAATGAGAAGGACGAATATTCCCGCAGCCTCGACTCGATCACGCAGCACTCTGAAGGCATCGGAAGCAGAAGGCTGAGCACGAGATTCGGCTATATCAAGCTGAATTGTTTGCTGGATTGATGACAAGGCTGTGGATACTCCTTGAGACATTCTCAGCGATCCAACGAATGGAAGAGGTTCCGTATCCTCCTCATCTTCGAGCATTGCTCGAACCATACTCTGTCGAGCCTTTACATCGCGAATCAGGGCATCCAACAATGCCTCATCAGCGTCTGAGTAATCATCCGGAAGTGTTCGGAAATCTTGACCACGGTCACCTTTTCGGGGCGGCGCTTTCATGTAAAAGGTCAACAGAGGTCGTCGATACTGTTTTGCCATTCTCGTAAGAAGTGATCTAGTGGGATGAGGATCACCAGATTCCAAAGCAGCAAGTCGATCAACAGCGGATACACCTCGTGCTTGTTGAAGATTAAGCTTCGCCGCAGCTTCCTCCAAGGTTAGTCCGGCCGTTTCTCTAGCCCATTGAATTATGTCAGGATTTACTTCTGGCATTGTTGTTTCAGAAATATGTTTTTCATTTTACTCAATACCATTAATTTACTGCTGGGAAAAGTCTACCAAATCATAGGAGACTTTAGTTGTTTCTCCCTTTCATTGAGGTCCTTTCTAAGCTAGCATAGTACTCTCCAAACAGATGCGGCAATCCTTCAAGCGCCACTATCGGCGTCTGCCGGGGCTTGAAGCTAATTCAGGACGGCATCGGTAAGGTTTAGATTGACACAATTTAGTCTCTTTGTCATGAAGTTTTCTATGTTTTTTTGCCTTTCAAAAAGCTAATCTCGTCCCACCATTATACCGAGTACTTGGTTCAACAATCAACATTTTACTCCAAAATTCTCAGCAAAATGGAAGAAAAATAATTGTACCCGAGGACGAAAACTTCTTTTGAAAGAAGGGACCACAACAGTAAAATCAAGGGAGCGGCAGTTGAAGTCGTCTCTCAACCGAAAGCTATATTTGCCCGATTTATACCGGCGAGGCGAAAGCAGAGAAGCTATGATTAACAGTAAAGGAGCCATTCTATTGGATTGCGACCGCAGCGGCTCTGTTTGTCGGCTGTCAACAGGAAACTAAAATGTCAACGAATGCACAGTTCAAGAAACAGGCGAACGGGCTGGCCCAGGAATACCTTATTATCGATTCCCACCAGGATTTGCCCTGGCGCCTCGGAAAAAAGATGGAGGACATTTCAAAGAGGACCGAAGGCGGAGACTTCGACTACCCGCGGGCAAAACAGGGAGGTCTTAACGCGGTATTCTTAGCGGCTTATGTCCCTGCCAAGTACGAAGAAGAAGGCGGGGCCAAGACAAAAGCCGCCGAAGCAATCGACCTGATAAAAGGGCTGGCGGAGACCTGGCCGGATAAGTTCGTTCCGGCAGGGTCGGTCGCTGACGTTAAAGAGCAGTTCGGCGGCGGCAGGATATCGCTTGCCATGGGAATGGAAAACGGCTCGCCTCTCGAAGGAGAGCTCGACAATCTAAAATACTTCTACGGCCGCGGCATTCGCTATATTACGCTGGCGCATTCGAATAACAATCACATTTGCGACTCATCTTTCGATGACAAGCCGAAATGGAACGGCCTGAGTCCTTTCGGCAGAAAAGTTATTGGTGAGATGAATCGCTTAGGGATGATGATAGATGTTTCACACATCACAGATAAAACATTCTACCAGATAATGGAGCTTTCAAAAGCGCCTGTTGTGGCTACTCATTCCTCGTGTCGGCATTTTACGCCCGGATGGGAGCGTAATATGAGCGACGAGATGATAAAGCTCCTGGCGAAAAAAGGGGGCGTTATTCAAATCAGCTTCGGCAACATGTTCGTCAATGAGCAGGTGAACAAGGAATCCGCCGAGCGCAGAAAACTTATGAACGAATTTATACGGGCCAACGACCTTCAAGGCGAGAGGAAGGAGCGATACATCGACGAATATGTCAAGGCTCATCCGCTCGGCGACGCCGACATATCAGATGTGGTCGCGAATATCGACCACGCTGTACAATTAGTCGGTATAGATTATGTCGGCCTGGGCAGCGATTTTGACGGTGTCGGGGACAACCTTCCTAACGGCCTGAAGGACGTCTCCTGCTATCCGAACCTGATTTGCGAGCTGATAAAAAAAGGCTATACAGCCGAAGATATCAAAAAAATCTGTTCTGACAACTTCCTGCGAGTATGGTCGGAAGTGGAAAGGGCCGCCATTGAACTACAATCGAGCAGGTAAAATCGCTCATTTGGGGTCAGCGGGAAACCTGATATTTTTACAACAACGGCCCATTTTCTTCCCGTGAAAACAAAAAATACTTGCTTGCCGCGGCGTTAACCGTTAGAATATCCAAGGGTGGGTTATGGACTATAAGTGAGGTACAAATGAAAGGAGTCACGCAATGGCGAAAAAGAAGCTCATCAAAGGTACGTGGTCAAAGAGCGAATTAGGCCTGCTGAAGAAGATGTTCCCGAACAATCCCACCGCGGCAATATCCGCCAAGCTCGGACGGCCAAACGATGCTGTCAAGAAGAAGGCGTCGAGGATGGGACTTCGCAAGTCGAAGAAGCACCTCAAGACTCTCGGCAGGGCTTAAGCTCTAAAGCCCCTTCTGAAGGGGATTCCGAAGGCCTTTCACGCGTTTGGGCCTCGGGAGCAACGGGGGCACAGTTGTCGGACTTTGCCCCGGCAGAGATTGAACAACCGGGGGACATCCAGCCAGGAAAGCGATTTCTAACGGGGTTCGCAATGGGAGTTTAGCCTGATTCAGGCCGGGCTCAAGCCCTTTGCGCTTAGAGTGCATCACCGGTCAATTCTGCATTTGCCAATCTAAATCCTTGACATTCACCTCCGGCGGCTTTATTTTGGGTAGGTAATTCTTCGTTTTTCGTTTTAAGACTTTTTGTTTTTTGGAATTTGGAGGCTGATTTGAGAGTTCTTTCGGGCATACAGCCCTCCGGCGGGCTTCATGTAGGCAACTTCTTCGGTGCCATGCGCCAGCAGCTTGGCCTCCAGGCTGAGCACGATTGCTTTTATTTCATCGCCGATTACCACGCCCTTACGAGCAACCCGGCGCCGGGTGAGATTGCCAAGCGCACGGTCGGTGTCGCCATGGATTATATCGCTCTGGGCCTCGATACCGAGAAAACGGTATTCTGGCGCCAATCCGATGTGCCGGAGGTTACGGAGCTGGCCTGGCTGCTCTCCTGCGTTACTCCGCTCGGCCTGCTGCAGCGGTGTGTCAACTACAAGGACAAGGTCGCCCAGGGTTTGAGCCCCAATCACGGCCTGTTTGCCTATCCCGTCCTCCAGGCGGCGGACATCCTGATGTACAAATCCGATTTGGTACCTGTCGGCGCCGACCAGAAACAGCATATCGAGGTTACCCGCGACATCGCCATCCGGTTCAACAACAATTACGGCGAAATTCTCACCATACCCAGGGAGCAAATCATCGAGTCCGCAGCCATCGTGCCGGGTCTTGACGGCCAAAAGATGAGCAAGAGCTATGGAAATACCATCGAGATATTCGAGCCTGAAGACAGCATCAAAAAAAAGATTATGAGAATCGTTACGGATTCGACGCCGGTTGAGGAGCCCAAAGACCCTGATAAATGCAATGTTTTTGCGCTTTTGAAGCTTGTGGCCTCGGCTGATGAGCTGAGCGAATGGGAGAACAAATACCGCAGCGGCGGGATGGGGTACGGCGAGGCCAAGAAGCGCCTTGCCGAGCTGATGATAGATTATTTCAAGCCATTTAGAGAAAAAAGGGCCCATCTCGAGAGTAATCCTGACTCCGTCAAAGAAATCCTTGCCGACGGCGCCAAGAGGGCCAGGGCCGTAGCCGCCGAAACACTTGCCCAGGCCCGAAAAGCTGTGGGATTAGGAGGTTAAGGATGGACGAGAGGCTTGTAACAATTGCAGAGTACGCAAGCTATATCGAAGCCGAGATGGCAAAGCAGCTGCTCGCCGATTATGGAATCAAAGCGGCTGCGACCGGCGAAAACGCCTCGATATACAGCGTGCCTGCTTTGGGAGGATATTGCAAGCTGGAAACCCTCGAAAGCCAGGCACAGCGAGCGCTGGAAATTCTGGAATCCCAGGGAAAACAGGAGCAATAATACCGAGGGCATAAATTGGCCGACTATCGCGTAAATCTTGACATATTTGCAGGGCCTCTGGATTTACTCCTGTACCTGGTTCGCAGGGACGAGGTGGATATTTACGATATTCCCATCGCCAAAATAACGGACCAGTACATCCGCTATATCGAAATGCTCAAAAGTTTTGATATCGACTTGGCCGGCGACTTTCTGGTTATGGCGGCGACGTTAATGCAGATAAAGTCTGCAATGCTTCTGCCAAAGGCCGAACCCGAACAGTACGAAGATGAAGGTTTAGACGACCCGCGTTCCGAGCTTATCCGCCAGTTGCTTGAGTATAAAAAGTTCAAGGACGCCGCTAATCTGCTCAATGCCGCTGCTGACGAACACAAACAGCGTTTCGCCCGTCCCGACACAATCATCGAGCAGTTAAATCCCGACACGGAGCCGCAGATTGACATCGAACAGGTGAGTATCTGGGACCTGCTCGAAGCTTTTGACTTGATTACGAAATCCACCGGCTCGGCCGCGGACATAAGCCATATCAAGGACGACACGCCCATTGATTTGTACCAGATAGAGATTTTACACCGTCTGCAGACGGAAGGGGCGATGACTTTCGAGCGTATCTTCGAGTCCGCGGGCAACCGTTTCGCAATAATAGGACTATTCCTTGCACTGCTGGAACTGATTCGGGGTGAATTGATTTCGGCCAAACAGCCGTCGCCTTTGTCTTCCATATTCTTACGGTCCCTGACCGATGAACCGGCCGAATTAGCCGTGCAAAAGGCAATCCTTGCCGTCGCCGAGGCCAATAATGAAAAGCCGTCCGGGACCGCGCAGCAGAAACAACCGTCCATACCAATCTCTGAATCGTCCCCAAAAAGCGAACCGGCAGCTCAGGCTGGCGCCAAAGAGCAGCAAACCCCCATTCCAATCGCCGAACTACCTCCAAAAGGCAAGGCCCAGTCATCGCCCCGGGAGCAGCAAAAGCAACAAACACAGACCGTTGAAGAGCTTTAAGGGCCCAAACGGCGGCCCAGGCCGGCTTTCAAAGCACACCCTCGAATAAGCGGTATTACGCCTGCTGACATTATGGTGATTCAGATTCACCTGAAAAAACACTATTGAGTTGATGAGTGAATGAGTGAATGAGTGGATGGGTGGATGGGTGGATGCGGAAATGCGGAAACGCATTTACGCATCTACGCATAAACTCATACCGTCTTTTTTTGCTTTTGGTGTTTTTTGAGGTATAATTTATATAGTAGTGCAGTTAATAAGCAGAGCAAGGAATATTGAACACAAACGGCAAGTGAGCTACAGTGCCTAAAGTGAGCTAAAGTGAGCTAAAGTTGGAAAAAATCAATTTTAGGCACTCCAAACTTTAGGCACTTATAACTGCCTTATGTTCAATATTTAATGCTCCGAGTAGTAATATACGAGGAAGGCTTACATCTCCAAGCCAACAATCGCTCCGGGCTCGTGTGAATCACTTATGGGGGGCAGTTCGCCGAACAGGCAAATAACCACGACTGCTGAGTCTCAAGCTCCCTGCAAATTGTGTCGATTACACTTCAAGGACGGGTGCGACCGATTTTAGGGCAGCGCAACATGGTATGAGGCGCAGGCAGGGGAGTCCAATAATAATTAAATACGAGGGTGCTTGACGTGTCAGGGAGAGAGCTTTGTAGAGACTAATCTTCGGCGAAGAAACGCCTCTTCCACACGCCAACTGCCTATTTGAGAGGGTGTAGATGTGGTTCCGAACAAAACAACCCAAAGACGATTCCTGAGCGGCCTGTCGCTGGTGGACACTATGATTTCGACTATCGTACTGATAGTGGCAATTATCGGAACGACCACCCTGAGATACCGTGCAATTTTAGATACACGGAGAGCCGCCGCATTGACAACGGCTACCAGGATTGGACTGATGCTTACCGAAAACTGGCGTGCCCTCAAAGGCAATGGGACCTATAATCCAACAGAATATCTTGATTCGGAAATGGCAATCACCAACAGCGACGGCCCTGACGCCCCTGAAGACTTTACCCTGCTGGGAAGTTACAAGATTCAGTTAAACAACTGCAACTACTACACAACTCTATCATGGAAAGATGTCCAGACAGGATTGAGGGCGTTGAACATCAACGTAGTCTGGGCACAGCAGCGTCAAAGCAGCGCCAGCCTCGAGGACACAGATAAAACGTTTAAGTTTACAACATACACGACAAATTAAATATTTCAGGGACATTAGCAAGCCATGTCAAGAAACAGGCCTATAAATCAACAAAACGGTCCTTCGGTTCCTGATATTTTCAGGCGGGCGTGCAAAAGATTCTCGGCAGGGTTCGTACTTTCAGAGTTGATAACGGCCTCAGCCATTATGATTATTGTCGTATTTGCCATAGCTTTCGTCATAGCCGACAGTCATCGCGGGTTCAATTCCTTATACGCCCAGACATACTCCGATATCGTTACCGACGGCCATGCGGCAAAGGCAAAGTTTGATGCTGTGATACGTAAAGCAAGCGTGGACGGCTTTTCGCTGGGCAGTAACGGCGAGTGGATTGAGGTTTATTACTACGCAAATAGCGAATCGACCGCCGTTGACCGCTACGCACGTTTCTATTGCGCTAACGGCAACCTCAATATCGAATACGGCCAGCTCAACCCCAAAACGGCATTGAAAAACCAAATTATCTCCGGGAACGTATCTGATTGCACTTTCAAACAATTCGGCAACTCCGTGCAAATGACACTCACACTCGATGACGGAACCCGGACGAACACTATAGTCTCATCGGCTGTTATGCACAATTAGAAGGAATTTGGTAAAAGAGAGGCTTTGGGTGATTATGAATAACTTTCTCAAGACAAAAAAATCCGGCTCGGCATTGCCGCTGGTGATAGTTACAGTAGTAATACTGCTTACAATGGGCCTGGGAATGCTGAGCCTCGGCCTACAGTCGAGGGTGTATGCAGTGCGGACCTCAGACAAAATTGCGGCGCAGGTCGCCGCCGATGCAGGACTGGTCAAAGCACTGTACGAAATGAATCAGAAATTAAGAATTAAACCCTGGGATTCCCATAATCTGCCAATAACAACGAATGAGAGCCTGCCCAACTGTAACCAATCCTTCAGCTACATCGTCACAGGAAACATGGGCAGCGGCTTTACAATCGAATCGGTCGGCCAATCCGGTTATTCGCAAAAGAAAGTAACGGGCATTCTGAGACTGAGAGGGCCCTTTGAATACTCCATCTTTTCCGAATCACGTGTGGACCTTGCAAACTCCAGTCTCGTGACCGGGTATAACTTCGACGAGAACGGTGGAAATGTGAGGATAGGCACCAACAGCACCGAACCGGACTCTATCATCCTGAGGAACTCGGCAACCGTAGAAGGCGATGTTTTTGTGGGTATGGGAGGAGACGCTGATACCGGTATCGAACTGAAAACCGGTGCGAACGTAACAGGCCAGACTTCCACAATGAGCGAGAAAATCGAACTGGACCCTGTAATGGTGCCAAGCTGGCTGCGGTATCGACCTTTCTGGGGAACTATCAGAGACAGTCAAACAATAACCAATTCCGGGAAATACAGGGGCATTAACCTCAAGAACGGCAACATAATTAAAATTGACGGAGCAGTCGGTCTCTTCATTACCGGCGACGTAATCCTTGGCAATTCAGCCGAAATTCAAATCGTCGAAACAAACCCCAACGCCTCTTTGACTCTGTACTTAGGGGGGGACTTTGAAGGTAAAAACTCAAGCGCCATTAACAACTTGACAAAGGACCCCAAAAAACTCAAGATATTCGGGCTTGACAGCTCCGAACGAATGCTATTCAAGAACAAAACTGATTTCTACGGAGCTATTTACGCTCCAAGTGCGGATGTGATATTCGACAATTCCGCTGATGCTTACGGTGCGGTTGCAGCCAATAGCTTTGTGCAAAGGAACTCCGCCACCTTCAACTACGATGCGTCTCTAAGGGAAGTTGCCGCAGACAATGTTATCGTAGAGTTCACGATACAAAGATGGCATGAGTAGTAAATTTAAGCCGGCGTTTCGCAGCGCAAATAACTCAAGCCATCCGGCAAACAGCAAATCGGCATTTCAACATGTTTGTCCTGTAGCCCCAATTCGGGTCCATTCGGGCCTGGAATTTACCCACAAGGACCAAATACATCTCTCCGGGGTGTGACAAATTTTTCCGGCACACTGTAACCTTAATGATAGTAATGTATTGCGCCGGCTTGTCATTCCTTCGCTTCGCTCGAGGACAGGTCTGAACAAAGTGAAGCATCCGGCTTTCGGACTGAGAGGCTTCTTCGCTTGGTAAGTAACATCTCGT
>JAUWPZ010000030.1 GCA_030611315.1 Sedimentisphaerales bacterium | reverse complement strand
CCCACCCACCCCCGTTTTTAGCTCAAAAACGAACATCGCAACAAAAGAAAACTAAAAAAACCTGAAAATGCCCAATTTTCCCCAAAATCCAATTTTCCAATTTCTCTTATGTGTTAATTTACGCAATCTTAAAAACCGCTATCTCTCAACTTCGGCAATCGACATTCTCAATTCCCTCCCCCGTAACCTCTATATTGCCCGTATTCTTGCGAAATAATTTCTGCTGTTATTCGCTCAAAAAAGCCGAAAAAACTCTTGTAAAGGCCGGTTCTAAGCTGTCTGAACAGGGCCTCCTGTATGATATATAGTGCTCACGATTGAAATTTCCCGTTTATCCGCGGGTAAGTAACTTAAAAATAACCAATTACGGTTTTATTCGCGGATATTTACTACCCTTAAGGGTATAAATACTGTAATAATCAATGGTTACTGATATCAGATACAATCCGATGGCTGGCTTCACCGCGATGATAGCTGTCCTTTTGATGGCCATCGGAACAGTTTTTGTCTTCTCTGCAGATGCTAACGTCAAGCACGAACTCGACTTACAAAGATTTATGGAGTACCCCGAATTGCGACAGGTCCTGTACTTCCCTCTGGCCTGCATCATTATGTACACAGTCTCCATCTTCGATTATCGAAAACTCAGCCTGTCCAACGGCTGGCGAAATTCACCGGTCATTTATTTGTTAGTCCTTAGTATAGTGCTGCTTATACTCGTTTTGATACCCGGTGTCGGCACCGAAAAAAACTACGCCCGCCGATGGTTCATAATCCCCGCCGGGCCTATTGGAAAAATAAGTTTTCAGCCCTCAGAACTGGCAAAATGGGCAACAATTTTCTTTCTCGCTGCTGTTTGCGATAAGTTTGGTACTGGCATAAGGTCGTTCTGGAAAAGGTTTGCTCCAATCTGCGCGGTTGTCGGCTTGGCCGTCGGTTTGATAATCATCGAAGATTTTGGCACCGCAGCGTTTATAGCGCTTTTGGCCTTTTTGATGTTAATCATCGCCGGGGCAAAATGGTGGCACATTTTAGCTCCTCTGCTGTTCGGCGCTCTTGCCTTTTTCACAGCGCTTATCAGCTCACCGCCCAGAATGAGGCGAATCGCCGCTTTTTTGAGTCCTGATAAATGGAATGATTCAGCCGCTTATCAGGCGAACCAGTCGCTGATTGCCTTAGGCTCAGGCGGATTATGGGGCAAAGGTCTGGGCAGGGGAATTTGCAAATACGGCCATTTACCGGAAGATACAACGGATTTCATATTTGCAATTATCGGGGAGGAATTGGGTTTTGTCGGAAATGCAGTGGTCATCGGCTTATTTGTTTTGTTTGTTTGGCTGGGAGTTTTGGTGGTTTTGCGCTGCCGGGACCGTTTGGGCCAGCTTTTGGCCGGCGGGATTGTTTTAGCCATATCTATTCAGGCGGCAATTAATATCGGCGTGGTAACGGTAGTGCTGCCGACAAAGGGCATACCACTGCCGTTCGTAAGTGCCGGTGGAACGAGCATGCTGCTGTCGTCCGCTGCGGTTGGAGTGCTGTTGAATATAGCCGGACAATCCGCTCCCGGTTCGGTTCGCTCGAAAGGTTAATCGCGCCGACGCATTTTCCGGAGGATTCACATCATTGTTGCGTTTCAGGCGTGACGCCTTTGAGGTGGGGCAATAGTTTTAATCGACTTAAAGAGCCTCGCTCTTACTTTGTCCCCATAGGCAGCATTTTATTGAGTTCGTTGCGTTCGGTAATATATCCATCGACCTGCTTTTTATATATCTTCTGGATTTTGGCGCCGTGTTTTGCCCACTCGCCCAGATTGTCCGAGGTAAGCCGAGTGTCCTGGTGCAGTTGGAGCAGGTCCATAGTGTGGTTTGTCGTTCGAGCCAAACCGTGACCGGCTTTAACCCAGAAGGCGGACCTGCCCAGAATGCGTTTTGCCACCTCCGGGTGTTTACTTTTGAGCAGGTCCATATCCTTAACGAGACTGATGCTTAAACTGCTGGTCCTCTCAACCAGCTTGGACCTGGTCTCGAAATCGGCCTGTCCCGTCTGAATAAGACCGCGCATTCTTTTTATGTCGTCGGCAATGCCCTTTGCATTCTGGAGCTTGTCATTAAGGTCGAGCATCTCTTTGGCCCCGGCCAAAGTTGGGTCGCCGAGAACGACGTTCGCGGCGGAGCGGAAGTCGCCGACGGCGCCTTCGATTGTGCCGAGGGCTTCGTCAGAGAACTGTTTGAATTTCACTTCGGCCTTGCCCCGGATTACGGTTAGCTCCCGCATCGCTTCGGTCCGCTCAAGCGTTCGGGCGTTGATGATTTTATCGTAATAATCCATCATCTCGGCCTTGTGTTTGGCCTGCTTGAGGTGGGGCTCCAGGGCCTCTTTGTTTAGCTCAGGATTAAGCGCAATTGTATTTTCAAAGCGTTCTATCTGCTTGAAGGCCCGTCGTCCGGCCTCGGCCCGCTTTGTCCAGCCGGCAATATACGGATTTGGGGGCTCTTTCATTCTCCCGTAAACCCGCTGCAACTTGGAGAGGCTTTCCTTCTGCTCTTCCGAGAGCGGCTCGGGCCGGCCGCCGCCGAGCGAAATTACCTGCTGTCTTCGTCCCCAGCCGATTAGCACGTGAACGTCTTTTGCAATCCGGGTCTCTTGCTCCGCTTCTTTAAGCTCTTCTTGGCTGATTGCCAGGGCTTTTTGTATTTCCTGGAGATACTTACGTTTATTCGCAATTATACTGGGGTCGGTACCCTTGGCGACGAGCTGGTCGAGCTCCTTCTGTGTCCGCCGTACGCCCTCTTCGGCAACTTTCACCCGCCGCTGGGCCAGGTTCTCTCGAGCACTGGCGGCGACAAAATCATGCTGAGCCTCGCGGTAGTTTTTATTAGTCTTCTGGAATTCCAGAAACTTCTGTTCGTTTTCGGCGACCGGGGTCCCTTCGGGCGGCTCGGCGACAAAAGATGTGTCACCATCGGCGGCGCGGACGGCTTCATCAACCAGGAATTTTTGGTCTTCGGGCGCAGCGTTGTTGGCAGCCTGCGCCAGAAAGCTTGTGCGACGATAGTCCCGCAGGTCCACCACCATCGGGTCGTTATGAGCCAGGGGTTGGCCACCATTACCGAGCGAAACGTCCGAGCCGCCGCCAAGACCAAAGAAGGAAGAGCCTCCGGGTCTTAGCTCAACAGGCTCATCGTCCATTCTTTTGAGTTTAAGGCCTCCCATTTTTTTCCCGTCGAAATCCAAACCTCCGGCGGTGAGGGATTTTAGCTGCAGTCCTGCACCGGTAGTGCCGAAGTGCTTGAGAGACTTCATAAGCTTTTGATGTGCAATCTCGCGCTGCCGCGCCAACTCGGCCGCTCGCCATCGGGCTTCTTCTGCGCGGCGTCTTTCCTCCTCCTCGCGAATGGCCCGTTGTCTGGCCTCCTCGACAGGATCGCCAAACATCGATTTTGCGAAGTCCTGCCCTATTTGTTCGAACATTGACTGCATGATGGGCGTCATCGCCTGTATAAAGGGGTCATTGTAGCTGTTGTATCCACCGCCGCCGCCCCCGCTTCCGGCGCCGTGGGTAAAGTCGTGGCTTGCCGGCATATCTCTGCCGCAGATGGCGCACCAGCCGTAGCCCATGTACCTTCCCTGAATGGCAGACGTATTCGCTGTGACTATCAACAATATCCCGACAGTCAGAATGAGAAAAATCTTTTTCATCATAAAATCCTCCCTTTGACAAAATGTTCGGACCTGCTGGGGTCTGTTGGTTTATCTGGAGGCAGATTTCAATTTATATTCCCATTGATATATCGAGTCCTGTGCGACACGAGCATCGCGAGCATCGGGCACAAGTTTGAGATACATCTTCATCTTCGCGATAGCACCGCTGAAATTAGACTTCTCCGCCATAATCATGGCCATGTTGAAATACCCCTGAGGCCAGCACGGCTCAATTTCCAGCGCGCGCTTGTACAAGTCGATTGCCATGTCGTATTTTTTCTCACTGGTCGCGCTCTCGGCCTGCACGCCATAACGCCGCACCTCTTCAGAAATCCTGGGCTTTGGATTGAGCTTCGAATAAATGCCCTGCATATCGGCGATAATAGATTCCGGAGAATCTACGCCCCAGGCGTAAGCTTTGCGGTATTCACGAAAGGCAGTGAGGTAACTTCCTCCAGCCTCGGCATTTTCCCCCGCGTCTATGGCTTCGTCGGCAACTTTTTTTCGCTTATCGAGGTCAAAATAATCCAGGAGGTTTTCCTCGGTGAAAGCGAGTGAGCGTTTCGGGTTCATCTCTATCACCCGCCTGGCGTCTTCGTGTGCTGCTTTGATATGGCCTTCTTTATTAAGGAGAGAGCCTCGCATCCAAATAACGTCCCCTTCCCAGTCGGCGCCAAAGACACGTGGCATATCGGGCTTTTGAACGGCGCTGAGCGTGCTTGTGAGGTCAACAATCGCCTTGTCCAATTGGCCCATTTTTTCATACTCGTCTGCCCTGAGATAATAAAAGAGGGCCTGCGGGCGTTTCTTAATCGCACTGGTGTAGTCGGCAACGGCATCATCGCGACGGCCCATGGCGGAATAGACGTTTCCGCGAAGGTTGAATCCGTAAGGGTCGTTTGGCTGCTGCAGGATATGGCGGTCAAAGTCTTCCAAAGCTTCCTTATACATTTTCCTGCCGTAGTATGCCCTTCCCCGCCAGAAGTAGGCATTCTCGGCACCCGGATACTTTTCGATGACTGCGTCAAGCTTTGTTATGGCCTGGTCATACTTTTCCTGATGTACGAGATTTTTGCCTTGTGTAATCGAGGAGCTCAAGTCGGACTGCTTCTGTGCGTTCTCGTATTCGTATGCCCATATATATGGACTGTCTATCGGCGCGCAGCCGGCAGCGGTGAGCAGAGGCAAAAGAGCTGCAAATCCTACCAACAATAAAATGATATTAAGGCCCCGATTTGATTTCATTTTCAACCTTTCCTTTGCTTAAATTAAGTAGTAAATACAACAAAAACAACCGGTGCATAACAAGTGCCGAAATGCTTTGTGTGAACAGGTGGATCCTTCCTCTATTGGTACTTTAGTATAACAAATGTCAGGCACAAAGTCAACCTAAATCTCTAATTTTGAACGACTTGGGGCGGGCAATAACTTTCTTTGCCAAAGTTGCGAAACAAACGTATGGGGCCTATATTACAGAGGCTCTCCAGCAGTTAGCACCGGCCCAATCAGAGGCTTATATGACAGAGAACCGCCAACGCCCAAAGCAAATCCTTTTTAGCCACGATTTTCGTTTCATACCTTTCGTTTATTGGAATGAGGTGAAGGCCACTTTGCGTTTTTCTTATGAGCTTGCATGTAACGCCGATTTGATTTGCAAGGCGTGCAACTGCGATATGGCCCTGGGCGGCAGGTACCGAGGGACTCAGTACCACGATATCACAATCATTTATCCTTGGAGACATACTATCGCCATCTATCTGCAGTGCGAAGCTGTCCGGAAAGAGCCTGTGGATTTCTTCGCACTGGACAAACTCCACTATCTGCTCCTGCTCTGTCCCGCGGACCTGAATAAGATTGGCCTGCCGTGTTTTTATGCCGTCAAGCAATGCGGCGGCGCGGAGGTCAATCGAGACGGTTCCATCGACAGAACGGATAATGTCCCTTCCGATATGCTTTTTGACGAGCTCGTCAAGCTCTGTAACGGCCTGCCGGGGCTCGGGTAGAGATGTCTGGTCCCAAAAATGGAGCATCCCCGCGGCGGTCCGGCCAAGTACGGGAATCCAGCCGGGACGGTCGGGTGCGGATGGCTGAACGCTGGAATTAAAGCGGCTTTCAATCCCTTTTTTCTCGCACAATAATTCGATAAAAGCCATAGCCGGCTCTGCCAAATCGGGATTTTGGGTGAATAATTCGTTCAATTCCTGCAGAATGGCCTTATTGGGGCCTGAGGCGGGGCTTTTTTTGCTGCCTTGACCCGTCAGCAACCATTCTAAATCCGCCCCTGTAACCTCGCACATTTTCAGCAAAATCTCAATCGGAGGCACCCTGTTGCTTTCGTAATAATTGTACGTAGAAGGACTTATGCCCAAAGCCTGTGCAAACTTGCTTTTGCCCCTGCTGCCGGCATATTGCTCGCGTAAGAGCTTGACTCGCTCAATTATCGCTTTTTCGTTAAAATTTTTCATAAATGCGAATTTTATCCTTGCAATACTTCGCAATAGCGACAATACTCGAAAAGGCGCTTTTCAACAAGAGGCATTTTAGACGCAAATATAAATTTCGTCAATACAGGGAGCGCGGAAAAATGGCAAAATCTACAAAAAAAACAAAGGGAGTAATGCCGGCGAAAAAGAGCGGGAGAACTACAAAAGGGCAAACAAAAGCAGGAGAATATGTAAGCCATCTGATGGAATTACACAAATTACAAGGTGCAATACTAAGGAAACTGGGCAAGGAAGTCCGGTGAAAGTCAAGAAAGCAGATGACAGAAGGCAGAGGGCAGAGGACAGAAGGCAGAAAAAGATAATTCCGCGCTAAATTACGGCGGAATTCTGTAAAGTGCGGGACAAGCACGGCAAATCGGTTAGTTTGAGTCAATTATACTTATATCGTCAGTGCGTTAAGTTTTTGCCGGGAACCAATTTCGGCTTTGCAGTTTTCCTGTTCGCCGGGCATGAAGGGCAGGGGTTCTGCAAACTGAATGGCAACGCGGCGCAAGAAGGGACTTACGCTGTCAACCCGGCAAATATGACCCGAACGGGTGAAATTTGCCATATCGAAGGATTCATCCGGACCATAACAGGGTACACTAAAACGAGTGGTTATATGTTGGCCCGGGCGTGGACAACTGCCGTCGGCATAGCAGGTAAAACCAGCGGCCTCGCTGGAAATATCAACCATCTGGCCCTGTGCGAGCACGTCGTTAAACTCCTCAGCAAACCAAATAGGCCAACAATAATGTAATCTTTGTTCTGTTCTTCGCTCGCTATTTTCTTGCATTGCCAATACCTCAGAAAGAATTTGCTATTATCACCATCCGAGAGGGAATCGTCAAGTTTAAGGGGTAACTTTACGAGGTATTAACCGGAAATATCCTTACCGGTTGCGTTGGTATGGCTAATTGCGGGATTTTTGGTTTTGAATTAAGGAGAAGTGCGTTTTATGTTTTTTGGCATTTTTTTCGATTTTCCGCAAGTATATTCCTATAATCAGCAGTTGATTTTCTTGACGAGCCTGACGAATTCACGGCCTCTCTGCTGAAAATTGTCAAACATATCGTAGCTTGCGCAGGCGGGACTTAGCAAAACGACATCACCTCCGACAGCGAGGCGGTGGGCCAGTTGTACGGCCTCGGAGAGTGAATCGACAAGCTCGATTTTCGTATCTCGCATCGCGTATTTCGTATCTCGTTCGTTGAGATTGCTTCCCCTTCTCCGCTCAGGGCTAACGGCTCTTTTCGCTCGCAATGACTTTTTCGTATTTGGTATTGCTGAGGCGATTTTGTGAGCGGTCCGGCCGAGCAGGATGGCAGCTTTGGCGTTTTCGGCTATTTTTTGGCCGAGCTCGTCGAACGGCAGATTTTTGTCATATCCTCCGGCGATAATGATTTTGGGCTGCTCAAAGGCTTCGAGGGCGGCAATGGCGCTTTGGGGGGTGGTGGCAATCGAATCGTTGTACCAACGAACGCCGTTTATCTGCTCGACGAATTCGAGGCGATGGGGCAACGGCTTGAATTTGGGCAGGGCCTTGATGACTGGGCCATCTTCAAGGCCAAAACACCGGGCGACTGCGAGAGCGGCAGCGAGGTTCGAGAGATTAGCCCGGCCCGGCAGCGTGAAAGCATCGCGAATTTTCCCGCTTACATCGTCAGTTGAGAATTTGATGCAAATCCTGCCGGTATCGGACTTGTATTTTTCAAACCATTCGGCGGCAATTTTGTCCTCGGCGTTGAAGATAGAAACAGCGGGAGAATCTTCGTTGAGGGTTTGGAGCCTGAAGATATTTTCCTTGGCGGCACAGTAGTTAGCAAATGTGCCGTGGCGGTCAAGATGGTTGGGCGAAAGATTTGTCAAGAGGGCGACCTTCGGGGCCTTTTTGAGCTGTGCCAATTGCTCGAGTTGAAAGCTCGACAGCTCGAGCACTACCAAATCATCAGGGCAAATGCTTTCCAAGGAGGTCAGTAAGGGCCGATTGCCAATGTTGCCGCTTAGCCAAACATTTTCGTATCTCGTATCTCGTATCTCGTATCTCGTAGGTTGAGATTGCTTCGCTTCGCTTGCAATGACTTTTTCGTGGTGCGTTGTGCGTTGTGCGTTGTGCGTATTTTTGAGCAGATGTGCTGTGAGGGCGGCTGTTGTGCTTTTGCCGTTGGCGCCGGTTATTCCGATGATTGGGGCGGTACACAGCTCAAAAAAGATGCCAATCTGGGAGGTGATAGGCTTTTCACAACGGCGGGCGATTTCGAGAAACTCATTATCAGGTGCGACCGCGGGATTGGCCACGATGATATCAGCCCGTTCGAAATCGGCTGGGTCGTGGGAACCGAGATGGAATTCGATATCAACATCAGGGCAGTGGGATTTGAGAAGCTTTACAGAATCGCTCAACTGTGATGGCTCGGCCAAATCCGTTACAATTACCTTTGCACCAGCTTTTGCGGCGAATTCAGCGACATCACTTCCGCCGCCAAACCGTCCGAGGCCCATAACGAGGACTGTTTTACCTGCAAAATCATGTTTCGCATTGCGTATCGCGCATTGCGTATCGCGTTGGTTGAGATTGCTTCGCTTCGCCCCTAAGGGGCAAGCTCCTTGCAACGACTTTTTCGTATCTCGCATTTTGTATCTCGTATGTCGCACAATTCACCGCCGAGAATGCGAAGTTTGCCCGTGGCCTTTTAGAGCAAGGTCTGCATGGCATTTGCCAGGTCAACTTTTGCGTCTATAACGGCCTGCTCGATGCACCTTTTCCAGTCGTCTCCGAACTGGGCCTTATACTGGGGCTTTTCATAGGCATAGATTATGGAGCGAGAAGCGTTAATCAAAGCTCCTGTTCCGTCGGGCTTGCAGAACCTCACACAATCGGCCGCGGAGGCTCCTTGTGAGCCATAGCCGGGGACGAGAAACCAAATGTTGTCATACTTTTCGCGCAGAGCCGTTGTCGCCCGGGGTGCGGTGCCGGCGACGACCATTCCTATGTTGCTGTAGCCGCTTTTTCCGATTCGCTCGCTTTTACCGGCGATTTCGGCGACGATATCTGCGAGCTTTTCGTACATTTTGACGCCTTCTGCGTCGGCAAAGTCCTGAACGGCCGCTGCGGAAGGATTGCTTGTTCGGACCAGAACGAAGAGTCCTTTGCCCTGTTTGTCAGCCATTTGGGCAAAAGGTTCGATGCCGTCGGTTCCCATGTATCCGTTGATGGTTATTGCGTCGGGGGCAAGGGTGTCCTCAAGGCCGGCCAGCTCGGGATTTTCGAGGTGAGCTGCGGCATAAAGCTCTGCAGTATGTCCTATGTCGCCTCGTTTTACGTCCCCGATGACTTCGAGTCCCAAATCATCGGCCTCTGTAATCAGGGAATAGTAAGTCTCCAGGCCTTCCCAGAGGTACTTCTCGAAAAAAGCGATGTTTATCTTCAAGGCGGGTATCATCGGCGCAATGATTCGCATTGTCTGAGTACAAAAATCGAAGATTGCATCCACGGCAGCAGCGGCATCAAACTCGTCATTCATCTCTCGATGACTCCTTATCACCAAGGGCAGCCGAGTGTACACCGGGTCCAAGCCGACAACCAAAGAAGTCTTTTTGGTCTTGACGGCATCGCAGAGGCGGTCAGCAAAATGACTTGCCATTTATAAACAAACCTTCCTTTCTTCATTATTACCACGAATAAGACGCTTTGGAAAAACCTTTTTACCAAAGCCCGGAACCACTATAATCATAGAAATGGAAACAGGCAAGACAGAAATACAAAGTAAAGCAGCAGATTTGAAAATTCGCAAAAAAGCGAGGTTCAAAAAATTGACTATATGGCTTCTGGTCGATATAGCCGTTGCGGGTATTGTATTTGCCTTACTACTGCATAAGCCCGGTCGTTATACGCCGGTTGAGAGCGGCAGCTATAACCCGGAGCAGGTCAGCAAGTATCTGACGCACGAATTATCGCCCAAAATTTATAACGGGGCACAGCTCGGCAAGCCCTTTGACGTTGTCGTTACGCAGGATGGGATGAATGAAATAGTCGCGGGATTGGGATGGCCGAAGGCATCGGAGGACGTTATGCTGTATGCGCCCGCGGTGCTCTTTGTGCCCGGCAGCGTAGTTCTGATGGGAACGGCGGATATCAAAGGTGTGGAATTTATCATTACTATCGAGCTGGAGGCAATGATGGATGAGCAGAGGCTTTTAAGGCTTCAGGCGACCAAAGTGAAGATTGGGGCAATAAATATCACGCCCCTGGCCAAGATGTTAGCCAAAAAGATGTACGCAGAACAAATTGCGGCCACAGAGATAGACAGGGAAGCCCTGGGGACGAAAATAGCAGGAGCACTGCTCAATGATGAGCCAATCGAGCCTGTCTTCAAGCTGGAGGATGCGAAGGTGCGGGTGGAGAAAATAGCCGTGCAGGAGGAGAAATTGATACTGCACCTGGTTCCGGTTTCGTAGTGCAGGCAAGCATATCTCAATCGAAGGTTCGATTCAGTATCGTCGGCGGGCGGGAAAAACCGTGGAATTCGGCAATTTTGGGGGTGTTGAACGAAAAAAAGCCGTGCCAGGGGCAGATATAAAAAGGTAGTCAGGCCCTGGGAAAGCCTATTGTTTTCGGACGTTAGCAGTTTGCGCTAGCTTACGGGGCTACAGGAGCATTTTTTTGCATCAGATTTGAACCAAAAATTATACAAATTTGACAAAAAAATTATTGTAATTGCCGTGTTTGACGATTATTATACTAAGTTTGGCTATAATGATTAACGGCTAACCAAGCTAAATTTTAAGCTGAAGAGGTCAATAAAATGCTTTTGACAGGATTGGCGAACAGTGCAGAGTAAACGAATAAATGATGTGTGGGCTGCACTTTGCGCAAATAGTGGCTTGGAAAACGATGTTTTTGCTTCAAAGCCGGGAAACGAACAAGGTTTTTTGAGTGGGTTTCCAATTTTCGAGAAACATCCAAATTGGTTACCCGGCCGGAGGCAGATGATGTAGTATAAAACCACTACAACCTCTGTTCGTTGTTGGCGTGCCAGGAGACCTGTTTTTGGGTCCCCGGTCGAAGTGGAAACCCGGAAGTTTCCACTTTTTTTTATCCAGGCCTCAGGTTGAGCCGCCGGTTTATGAAGAACAAAGAAGTTTGTGTTGGATTAGAGAGAAAAGACAATGAATCAGGAACTGCTAAGGATTGTGGACAATATTGCCCGGGATAAAAATATCGAGCGAGAATCGATATTTGTGGATTTGGAAGAGGCCATGATTTCTGCAGCAAGGAAACATTTTGGCGATACTGAAAGCGATATAGTTGTCAATATCGACCGTGATACCGGCGAAATCACCGCCCTTAAGGACGACGAGCAAATCGATATAAGGCGGCTCGGCCGAATCCCCGCCCAGACGGCCAAGCAGGTGATGATCCAGAAGATACGGGCCGACGAGAGGGACAGTATCTATGCCGAGTTTGTCCAGCGAAAAGGGGAAATCATAAGCGGTTCGGTTGTTCGATACGAAGGCGGAACGCTGATTATCAATTTGGATCGCTGGGCAGAAGGCTTTATGCCGAAAGGCGAACAAATAATGGGCCAAACTCACCGACCCGGCGAGAGAATTCGATGTTTGATTCTTGACGTCAAAGAGAGTTCGAGCCAGGTTAAAATTATTCTCTCTCGGACACATCCTGATTTTATCAAGCGATTGTTCGAGCTTGAAGTACCGGAGGTTACGGAAAAGATCATTGAAATACGTGTTCTGGCGCGCGAGGCGGGCTATCGGACGAAAGTTGCCGTGGCCTCTCTGGACGACAAGGTTGACCCTGTTGGAGCGTGCGTGGGTGTTCGTGGGAGCAGGATAAAGAACGTTGTTGATGAACTGGGCGGCGAGAAAATAGATATTGTTCGCTGGAACGAATCGTCGCAAGTGCTTGTGGCAAACGCGCTGATGCCGGCGAAGGTGAGCGAGATATCGCTTTGTTTTGAGCTGGGACGGGCAACAGTGGTGGTGGATGAAGACCAACTGAGCCTGGCAATCGGCAAGCACGGTCAGAATGTACGATTAGCTGCTCGGCTGACGGGCTGGGACATCGATATACTGACGCCGGACGAATACAATCAGGGCGTTGAACGACTGACAAAGTGCGTCAAGGACATAGAGGGCGCCGATGATACAATGGTTGACAAGCTGATAGCGCTGGGTGTGATATCCGTACTGGATTTGGATGATGTCGGGATTGAACCGCTGATAAATGAACTGGATATTGACTCGGAAACGGCAGAAAAGCTGGTTACAGGTGCAGCCGAGGAAGTAACACGATTAGCGGATGAGACGAAACAAAAGCAGGCGGAAAAGGAACTGGCCGAGCAGACGGAACCAGTTAATAACGAAAAAGGCGTCCAAAAGCAGTAAAGTGAATTTGGGCATCGAGCAATAAAGGTAGATATTGGAGGCTTTTTTGGCTTCTACAAGAGTTTACATTCTGGCGAAGGAGCTTGGTGTAAAAAGCGATGCGATTGTGAAAAAGTGCCAGGATGAGGGTCTGGACGTAAAAAACCATATGGCGGTGATATCAGCGGGTCTTGGTGCGACCATTCAAGAATGGTTCAGCGAAGGAGAGAATATCACAACTGTCGAGACGACCCAAAAAGTGGACCTGAAGAAGGTCCGCCTTAAAAAGAAGACCAAGCGAAAGGTCGCGGTCAAGAAAGTCAAGAAAGCCAAGAAGGCTGAGCCGGACGGCGAGGCCACCGAAGCAGTGGCCGAGGCAGCAGAAGCTGAACAAGTTGAGCAGGAGACGCCGGTAGCGAAGGTTCCTAAGCGTAAGAGAGCGGCTGCCAAGCCTAAAGTAACTCCAGAAAAACCGTCCCCCGCAGAGGAGCCGATAACCGAAGAGCCGGAGGAGAAAGAACCCGAGCCCATCCTTCCTGCCGGTCCGATTTTGAAAAAGCCCGATCCTGCCCGATTGAGCGGTCCGCAGGTTGTCCGAGTGGAAGCGCCGGAGCCGTTACGACGACCAAAACCAAGACCAAGACCAAGACCAAAGCCTCGGTACGATGCACCTGTTACCGAACCTTTGATGTTAAGTACAACAGAAAAAGACAGTGCATCTAGCGCTCCAATCAAGGACAAGAAACGAGTTGCAAAGCGTTCCAAAGAGAGAACACACGGGCGTCGTCACGGCGAACGAGAAACGGTTGCGATAGGCAAGCCGAAATCCAGAAGTAGATGGCGGCAAAGAGATATCGAAGAAAGGCAAGCGCGTCTTAATGCCGCCGGGGGTGAAGGTTTGCGATTAAGGCCCATGCGAAAAATCACGACGAAGTCGGACAGGAGGATTGCCGCACGGGCCAGACCACAAAAAGCCGTGATAAGCGAGCCGATTACCGTCAAGGATTTATCCGCAGTTCTGGCGGTTAAGTCAGGTGATATTATCAACAAACTGATGGCGCAGAACGTAATGGCGACGGCCAATCAGGTTATAAGCAGTGAATCTGCAGAACTGGTCGCTCTTGAATTCGACACTGAGCTTGTGGTGGAGCGCAAGAGCACTCTTGAAGAGCAGATACGGAAGGAATTCGAGGGGCGTGAGAGAAACAATCTCAAGAAGCGTGCCGTGGTGGCGGCGATGCTGGGTCACGTTGACCACGGCAAGACGAGCCTTCTTGACAAGATCCGTTCCACTCAGATAGCGGCGGGTGAAGCAGGAGGCATTACCCAGCATATTGGCGCATCTGAAGTGGCGTGGGACAACAAGAAGGTTACATTTCTGGATACCCCGGGGCACGAGGCTTTTACGGCGATGCGTGCGAGGGGCGCCAATATGACGGATGTGGTGGTTCTTGTGGTTGCCGCCGATGACGGAGTGATGCCCCAAACCGCTGAGGCGATAGCACACGGCAAGGCGGCAGGCGTGCCGATTATTGTGGCATTGAATAAAATAGATTTGCCCGGCTGCGATACAAATCGTATTTACTCTCAGTTAGCCGAGCATGAGCTGACGCCGACTGAATGGAGCGGAGAGACGGAAATTGTGAAAACCAGCGCAATTACCGGCGAAGGGATGGACGATTTGCTCGAATCACTGGATTACGTAGCTGAATTGCTCGAGATTGAGGCCGATGATACAATTCCAGCGACGGGATGGGTCGTTGAGGCGAAGATGTCCGCGCAGCGCGGGCCTGTGGCAACTTTGTTAATCAAGGAAGGCCAGCTCAAGAAAGGCGATGCGGTTCTGGCTGGCGGCTCGTTCGGCAGGATAAAGATGCTGAAGAACAGCTACGGCAAGAACATTAAGGCCGCTTCAAGCTCCATGCCGGTAGAGATAACGGGCCTGAGCGACGTTCCCCAGGCGGGCGACAGATTTTATTGTCTGGGTGATATTAACAGGGCCAAAGCGGCGGCTGAGGAAAACCAAATACTCAGCAGAGAGCATTCACTGGTGGAACGGACGCAGGTTACTCTGGACAATTTATTCAGCCAAATAGAAGCCGGCAACGTCAAAGAGTTGAATATTATCATTCGGGCCGATGTGCAGGGTTCGGTCGATGTTTTGACGAAATACTTATCCGAGCTTAGCACGGAGGAAGTCAAGATAAATATTCTGCATGCAGCGCCCGGTGGGATTACAGAGGGCGACGTGGTCCTTGCTGAGGCGTCGAACGCGATTATAATCGGCTTTAACGTTGTCAGTGAAGAGCACGCAGCCAAGACGGCAGAAAGCAAAGGCGTTGAGGTACGGCTCTACAATGTAATCTACCGTATAACGGAAGACCTTGAAAAATCCATGGTGGGTCTGCTTGAACCGGAAGAGAAGGAAGAGTCGCTTGGCAGGGCCGTGGTAAGAGCTACGTTTAAGATTTCGCGAATCGGCACGATTGCGGGCAGTTATGTCAGCAACGGTCGCGCGGCGAAGAACGCGAAGGTACGATTGATACGCGACAACATTGTGCTCAAAGACAACCTAAGCATAGAAACCCTCAAACACTTCAAAGACGACGTTCGGGATGTGAAGACAGGTTTGGAGTGCGGCATCAAGATATCGAGGTTCGACGATATTAAGGTCGATGACGTCCTTGAGTTCTATGAAATCGTTAAAGTAGCGAGAACTCTTTAAGTTCAGCTTCCCGCTCGTAGAACGAATGACGAACCGCAAGCGACGAGTCACGAGAGACGAACAATTATGGTTACGCGAAGACAGGAGAAAGTAGCTCGCGTGGTCAAAGAAGCGGTCAGTGATGCTATTGCCCACCACCTTAACGACCCACGTATTGGAGGATTCGTGAGCGTTACGAGAGTTGAGATGGCCCCTGATTTACGGAATGCCGAAGTTTATTTGAGCATTTTCAGCCAGGACGACGCCACCGGGAACAAGACTTTCAAGGCAATATCTCATGCGAGAAGCCGAATACAATCGCTTCTGGCCGGTAGAGTGCAGAGCAAATTCTGCCCTGTTTTGCGTTTTCACAGGGATGAGAAGTTCAAAAAAACGCTGGAGATAATGAAGCTGATAAACCAGGCAACCAGCGAGTTGAATCAAAAGAACTCGGATGATGATGAGGAGGCTGAAGAGTAAGGCGGTCGGTTGGTGAAATGGTAAAACGGTAAATTGTTGGACCGTTTGGCAGGGAATGTTATGAAAGACAGCAAGAAGTATTCCAAAAAAGTGCAGGCGTTATACCGCTCATTGAAACGTAAACACCCGAAAGTGAAAAAAGCCGAGTATGAGGAAATAACGGACGCCCTTGTTTACGGCATCATCAACGAAAAAATGAACGAAAAGGCGACACGAGCCGCAAGCAGGAGATTTGCCGATTACTTCGTTGATTTGAATGATTTGCGTGTTTCGCAAGAAGAAGAAATTGTGGAAATGTTGGGTGAGGATACCGCTGCTACACGAGATACAGCTACGACACTGCCCCTTGCTTTGGGCGCCATATTCAGCGAATATCACAGGGTCAGTATCGAGTCGTTGAAAAAGGTTGGTAAACGTCCGGCGAAACAGGCGCTCGAGAAAATAGAGGGTGTCAGCCGTTTCGTGGTCAATTATTGTATGCTTACGTCTTTGCAGGGTCACGCCATACCGCTTACGCAAAAGATGATAGAATATCTAAGAAGCATCGAGGTGGTGCACCCCGAAGCCGACGAGCAGGAGATAGAAGGTTTTTTAACCAAGCAGATTCCAGCTAAGAACGGGCACGAATTTTACGCACTTTTGCGACGTGAGAGTGAGGCTCGCTCGGTAAGAAAAACCAGGGGAAAAACAGCCAAGAAAGCCGGCGAGGGCGAAGCCGAAAAGAAAACCAAAACAACGGGCAGGAAAAAGGCCGAGAAGGCAACCAAAACAAAAAAGAAGACAACTAAAAGTAAAAAGGTAAAAGTAAAAAGGAAGAAATAGTAACCCGAGGCGCCGGGCACTGGAGAATAAAGGTTTGAGATGTCAGGAAAGATATTAAAATTAGGTATTCCGGCGGGAAGTCTGCAAAAGGCAACAATCGAACTTTTCGGTAAAGCAGGCTTCCACATCACGGATTCCAAAAGAAGCTATCGTCCGGGTATAGATGACGAGCAGATCCAGCCGGTTATGCTGCGGGCACAGGAGATGAGCAGGTATATTGAAGACGGCGTTATCGACGCCGGGATTACCGGGTACGACTGGATAATGGAGAACGGCTCGGACGTGGTTGAGGTGTGCGAACTTGCATACAGCAAAAACACGGGCAATCCGGCGAGGTGGGTATTGGCTGTTCCCGACGAATCGGAGGTTAAAAGTGCGAAAGAGCTGGCCGGAGGGCTGGTCGCAACCGAGCTGGTTAATGTAACAAAGAAATACTTCGCAGATAAAAAAATCGACGTGAAGATCGAGTTCAGTTGGGGAGCTACGGAGGTAAAGGCCCGATTAGTGGATGCGATAGTGGAATTGACGGAGACGGGCACGTCGCTTCGGGCAAATGGTCTGCGAATATTAGATACCGTGATAATCTCGACGACAAGATTTATCGCCAACAAAGCCGCCTGGGAGGACAAATTCAAGCGGGAAAAGATTGAAAATATCTCGATTCTTCTTAACGCGGCAATCGAAGCGGCCAGCAAGGTCGGTTTGAAGATGAACATAAGAAAAGATAATCTGGACTCGATATTGAAGATGCTGCCTGCTGAAAAGAGTCCGACGGTTTCGAGCCTTGCTGATTCCGATTACGTGGCGATAGAAGTGATTGTCGAAGACAAAGTCGAACGGTTGCTGGTTCCGGCCTTGAAGCGGGCGGGGGCTTCGGGCATAATCACCTACCCTCTTAACAAGGTTATCCACTGAGAGTTTATTACAACCGCGCAATTCAGCGCCGAACATCTGAATAAGGAGCGTGGACATGAGAAAATCGTTCTTAAGTAAATTTGCATTATTCTTTCTGGGGTTGTTAATAATCCTTTGTCCCTCGTGCGAGCCAAAAGAGACCAAAGCACCGGTGCCGGAGAAACAGCCAAAGCTGCTTGAAACCGAACAGCAGGAAATAAAGCAGCCTGAGGTAAAGCAACCTGAGGTAAAGCAGCCTGAGGTAAAGCAGCTTGAGGTAAAGCAGCCTGAGACAAAAGCCCCGGTTGCAGAGGGGAAGCCAAAGGAGCAGCCCACTGTCGAACTGGCTGCCGACGCTTTAGATGTCGTTGCGAAGATAAGCGATTACGCCATCACAAAAGAGGCCCTCGAGAAAAGATTAATGGAGAGACTGCACCCGGATGAATATGAGGAATATCTCGATGACGGTGAGCCGATTAACGCCGAAACGGCGCTTCTGGAATTGGTAGCAGAAAAAGCAATGATTATGGAAGGCCGTAAGCTAAACCTCCTGGAAGATGAAACGATAAGCAGGTCGGTCAGGAACTTCAGGGAGAGGAGGCTTACAAACCTGCTGTATCAGAAGTATCTGGAAGAACATCTGAGGGTTAGCGAATCTGAAATAGAGGAGAAGATAAAAACGAAACCTAATCTGGACCGGGCCCGGGCAAAGGCGGAGATTGAAAGGGCAAAAGCCAAAAAACTTGTAAATGATTATTACCAAGAGCTGTATAAGAGCTTCCACGTTCGCAAGCTAAGGGAGAATTATCCCAAGGCGGCCGAGGTTCACTACAGGCTGTTATACCGTCCTAAAGTGGCACGCAAAATGAACTTTATTCGCATTACCCAACTGACAGCCGAAATGACGCCTGAAGAGCAAAATCTTCCACTGGCGGTATATGACCATGGAAAAGTAACATTGAAGTACTGGTTGGAAACATTGTGTGAAATAGTTCCTCCGAGTCGGCCGCGCGATTTGAATTCCGCCAAGGGAGTTGAACGGCTGTTGGACAGTGCTATCAGGAAGCGGGTTTTTATCTCTGAAGCCGAGCTGCGTGGACTCGATAAGGATAAAGATTTCCTAAAGCAGCTCAGGGAGTATGAAGACAGTGGTGTTCTCGCCAAGGCCAAGCGGGAAAAGAGAAAAGGGGTCAAGGAGCCGACGAGCGAGGAGATGAAAGCCTACTACAATAACAACAAGGAGGAATTCAGGATAGACAGGTCCCTCAAGACAGACCAAATCTGGTGTGCGAACCTTAAAATAGCGCAAGAGGTCAAGAGCGAACTGGATAACGGCGAAAATTTCGAGTCGGTCAGACGAAAATACTCTCTGGAAAAAGAGGGCAAGCCTATTGAAACTTATGCCAGCAGCGAAGCGAGATTCTTCAAGGATTTATGGAAAGGCAAGGTGAACGAACTATTGGGGCCGATGAAAGGCTTCTACCGTAAGGAGTTCAAGTGGCGCATCGTCAAGATACTGGAAAAAAATCCAGGCAGGGCGGAAGAGTATTCTAAGGGAATGGAGAACAATGTCAAATATAGAATAACCGACAAAAACCAATTAGCTCTGATGAAGGAATACGCCAAAGAGCTTCTTGGGAAATATCCATACGAGATTTATGCCGAGAAAATCAAGGACATTGACCCGTTGAATATACCATAAGAAGGTTTTTTTTCGATTTTTGATTGTCGGTTTGCGATTGAGTCGCCGTTCCGGCGACGGCTAAACAAGGGGGATGGCGCAAATAAATTTGGGGGAAGAGATTGCGTAACCGTGGTTTTTGTGATATAAGTTTAGACAATAGACAGGAAACAGAAGACAGGAGACAGAAGGATTAGTATGGAAGCAACAGAGTTGAAATCAGCGATAGAAGAGTTGTCGGCCCGGGTCACGAAGATCCGGGACTGGCTTTGACTTGCCTAATAAAAAAATCGAGTTTTCGGAGCTTGAGAGACGAATGGCCAAGGCAGGGTTCTGGGATAACTCGGATTCGGCCCAGGCGGTAGTTACGCAATTGAGCGCACTGAAATCGGTGATTGAGCCGGTGGAGGAGATGCGGCGTGAGGTCGAGGACCTCGAGGAGCTGTTCGAATTAGCGAGCGAATCGGACAAGGAGGAAATCAAAGAGCTGGGAAGCGACCTGAATGCCCTGGTTCAGAGGTGCGAGAAAATAGAGCTGCAGGGGCTGCTGTCTCGGCCGGAGGACTTGAAGAACTGCTTTTTCAGTATTCATGCGGGGGCTGGAGGGACAGAGAGCTGCGACTGGGCAACGATGCTGCTGAGGATGTACACGCGGTATTTCGAGGCAAACAAGTATAAATTCGAGGAGCTTGATATTACGCCGGGCGAAGAGGCGGGGCTGCGGTCGATAACGCTGCGGGTCAGGGGGGCGTTTGCATTCGGTAAGCTCTCTTGCGAGACCGGGGTGCATCGGCTCGTTCGGATAAGTCCGTTCGATTCGCAAAAAAGGCGGCATACAAGCTTTGCGGCGGTGGACTGCGTGCCCGAATTCGCCGGCGACATCGACGTCGAGATAAACGAAGACGACCTTCGGATAGATTTTTACCGGGCGAGCGGGGCCGGGGGGCAGCATGTAAATAAGACCAGCTCAGCGGTACGGATTACACACGGGCCGACCGGTATCGTGGTGCAATGCCAGAACGAAAGAAGCCAGCATAAGAACCGGGCGCAGGCGATGAAGGTGCTCAAGGCGAGATTGTATATGCGGGAACAGCAGAAGCGCGACGCCGAGATTGCAAAACTGTACGGAGACAAGGGCGAAATTGCGTGGGGCAACCAGATACGAAGCTACGTGATGCAGCCTTACCAGATGGTGAAGGACCACAGGACGAACTTCCAGACGGGTAACGTGGAGGCAGTGCTGAACGGGGAACTCGACGGATTTATCGAAAGCTATCTGCGGCACCGGGCCAAGAAGAAAAGTAAAAAGTAAAAAGGCAAAAGGGAAAAAGGAGCAAAGTGAATTAGTGAATTAGGGATTATAGAATTGGTTCTTGGTTCATAGTTCGTTGTTCGTGGATGGTATCTCGTGAATCGTGAATCGTATCGCGGATTATGTTGATTACATGGATTAAATAGTATCTGTTGCGGAAAGCCGAAACTGGCAATGTCACCCCTGCGGAAGCAGGGGTCTACAGCGAAAAAACCTGGATTCCTGCTTTCGCAGGAATGACAAATGTTGTTTCCGCAACAGGAACTAAATAAGAGACAAATCATAGAGGTCAGGAATAATGAAAGAGATTATCGACGTCAGAGTGAAGGTGCGAAGGACAGCATTTGACAAAACCAAGACGGACCTGCTGGGAGTAGGGCTGTTCAGCGGGGTCAAGCGATTAGACAAGTTGAACAAAGAACTCAACGCAAAGCTGGACGGGGCGATTGAGCGAGTGATTCGATTAGGCGATTTCAAAGGGGCGGAAGGGACTAACGCGATTGTTTACGGCAACGCGAAGACAGGCGCCGAGAGGGTGCTCCTGGTTGGCTTAGGCGAAAAGAAGAAGGCGACGCTCGATACTGTTCGCAAGGCGGCGGCGAACGCGGCCAAAAAAGCAGTTGCAATAAAGGCAAAATCCGTCAGCCTGGCGATTCACAAGGCGTTCGAGGGGCGGTTCGATTTGGGGGCGATGGGCAGAGCCATGGCGGAGGGGACATATTTCGGCGGGTATTGCTATGACGAGTATGTTACCGAGAGCGAAGACTCGCGATTAGGGCGGATGAGGGTGGAGATAATCGACGCAGAGGCAGCAAAGGCGAAGAAATTAAACGATGGAGCAGCGAGAGGAGCCATTATCGGCGCAGCGCAAAGTTATGCTCGGACGTTAGCGAACCGGCCGGCGAATGTGATAAATCCACCGAAGCTGGCGGCGGTTGCGAGGAAGCTGGCCCGCGGTTCAAAGAGGCTGAGCTGTACGGTCTTCGATAAAAAACAGCTCGCCGCCAAGGGTATGGGTGGAGTTCTTGCGGTGGGGTCGGGTTCACAAAGTGAGCCGAGGTTTATCGTTTTGAATTACAGCCCTCAGAGCAAAGCGGCGAAGAGCAAGCCAAAGGTCGGACTGGTGGGCAAGGCGATAACATTCGATTCGGGAGGCATAAGCATCAAGCCGGCAGAGAATATGGACCAGATGAAATTAGACAAATCAGGCGGAATCGCGGTATTGGGTACGATGAAGGCCGTCGAGCAATTAGGGCTTGGGTTGAACGTGATGGGGATAATTCCATCGGCGGAGAATATGCCGAGCGGAACGAGCTATCGGCCGGGGGACATTATTACGACCTACAGCGGCAAAACGGTCGAGGTGCTGAATACCGACGCCGAGGGGAGAATGATACTTTGCGACGGGCTCGCGTACGCTGTGAAGCAGAAGTGCGACGTGATTATTGACGTTGCGACGCTGACGGGGGCGTGCCTGGTGGCGCTGGGTAGATATATGGCGGGTCTGATGGGCAACGATGATAAACTGGTAAAGCAACTGCAGAAAGCGGCAGAAGACAGCGGTGAGAAGGTCTGGCCTATGCCGAGCGGGGACGAGTACGCAAAAGAGATGAAGAGCAAGATTGCGGATTTGAGGAATATCGGGAGCAACAAATGGGGCGGGGCCTGCACGGCGGCGGCGTTTTTAAGGCAGTTTGTGGGTGAGGCGAAATGGGCACATCTGGACATTGCTGGGATGGACATCTTCCAGAAGGCGACGGAATTCACGGCGGAAGGCTCGAGCGGGTTCGGAGTACGGCTGCTTACGAGTTACCTTGCGAATCTGGCGGAAAAGTAAGCGACGAATCGATTGGAATTTTTGGGAATTGCGAAAGAGAAAATAGATGGGTAAGAAAAGCACAAAAGCCGGAAAGATAGATGCCGAGCGGATAAGGAAGGCGGTTCGAGAGATACTTTTGGCGGTCGGCGAGGATACGGAGCGCGAGGGGCTGAAGGAGACGCCGGAGCGAGTGGCGAGGATGTATGCGGAGCTTTTGGGGGGGATGCGCGAGGACCCCAAAAAGCACCTTCGCAGTATCTTTACCGAGAACTATGACGAAATCGTTCTGCTGCGCGATATACCTTTTTACAGCATTTGCGAGCATCATTTGATGCCGTTTATCGGCTCGGCCCATATCGCATATCTACCGACGGGAGCGGTGCTTGGCGTGAGTAAGCTGGCGCGTATCATAGAATGCTTTGCGTGCCGACTGCAAACGCAGGAACGGCTGACGTACCAGATAGCGGATTTTTTCATGAATAACCTGAAGCCTCGCGGGGTGGCGGTGGTGATGGAGGCATCGCATAGCTGTATGACTATTCGTGGGATAAAAAAGCCCGGCTCGGTGATGGTGACGTCGGCGCTTCGCGGGATATTCAGGCGGGACCCGAAAAGCCGAAGTGAGGTTCTGGGGCTGATGCACAAATAGATTTCAAATTTCAAATTCAAGATTTCAGATTAAGGTTCAAAGGGGAATGGACGGTGGACTTCGTGAGGTAGAATAAGAGAGGTTTTTTCTTATGCGTAAAACGGGGAGGCAGGTGCGGTTTTCGATTAATCCTTTTCTGCCGGAGGACAGCAAGGGGGCGAATTCGTTTGCGAGCAAGCCGTCGGGGGAAGGGTTGTCATTATTTTTTGAATTATGCGTGGAGGTGGCGGGCGAGGTCGATGAAGCTACGGGCTTTGTTGTCAATGTAGTCGATATCGATAAAAACGTCCGCGAATTCGTGGTGCCGATATTCGCAAGTGAAATTCGAGAGGAATATCGGCGAGGCAGGCATATCGGATTTGTGAAAACAGGCGAGCTTCTGGAATCGGCGTGGGGGGCGCTGGCTGATAAGTTCGGCGGGGCGGCTCTGAGCAAATTGAGCTTGAAGCTGAATCCCTTCAGGAAAGCAGGGCTGGATTCGAAGGATTTGAAGATGGTTTATTTCAGTGAGAAATTTGAGTTTGCGGCGATGCATAAGCTGTGGAACGATGAATTTTCCGAGGAGCGGAATTTTGCAGTATTCGGGAAATGCGCAAACCCGACCGGCCATGGGCATAACTACGTTGTCGAGGTTACGATAAAGATGCGGGCAGTTGAGGGGGAGTTTTGTATCGGGGATTTCGAGAGAATCGTGGATGATGAGCTTGTAAAGCTGCTCGACCATAAGAACCTGAACGCCGACGTTGCCCGGTTCGGCAGAATAAATCCGACGGTTGAAAATATCGCGACATTCGCGTGGGAAAAGCTCGTGGGCAAGTTCGCCGATGCGGAGCTGGACTGCGTTACCGTCTGGGAGACCGATAAGACATACTGCTCGTATCGCGGACAATGAGAAATTATACCCTTAAGGGTAATAAATTCCCGCGACTGGGATTGTAAATTATTGTTTTAAGGTTATACCCTTCAGGGTAGTAAATTCCCGCGAGTAAGATTGTAACTTATTGTTCTAAAGCCACTTACCCGCGAACCCGCCGCGGCGGGGGAAATTTCAATCGTGAGCACTATAAAATCAAAAGTTAAAGTGTAAAGTGCAAAACCACAGTGAAAATTTCAAAGTTATGGATTCCGCATCAAGAGCGGAATGACAGTGTTGTGGGCCGCGATGCGGATTTGAATTATTTTGGTATATTTATCTGAGAAAAAAGATTATACTAAAACAATCGCAAGTTTGACTCATAGGCAGGGAAATGTCAAATGAACCACATACTCACCATGTCGCTACTTTTGGCCGCACTGTGTTTGCCGGCGGCATCTGCAAATGAACCGCAGCATAACGAGCCCTCCGCCGGTCAGGAGCAGGCGACACAAACAGAACCCAACAGTTTGGACGTCGACCCGCGCCTGTCGGCCCATGATTTTCTCTCCGGCAGGGGAATCGTGGTCCGTGTGCATAACAACTGGCCGACGGAGCCAGCTAAGTATAAGCTGGTTGAGGTTGAGCTGGATGGATTGTCGGTTTGCTTTGACGCTGTTGAAGAAGCTCTGGGCAAAATTGCCAAAACAGCTATTGTTGTTGTAGTCGTCGAAGACCAGAAAGATCCGGCGGTGGCCATGGTGATAGGTGATTGCGTCCATGCCCGGTATTACAAAAAGGGTGGGTGCTTTTCCATCTGGCCCTGGGACTATGCCGGCAAACGAAGCGCATACTGGAGCTTCAGTGATGCTCTTGGCCAGGCTATCGCCAAGGCTGAGGTACAGATATTAGTTTCACCAACTTCATCAAGTAAAGACCCGCGACTTGCATTGAACAGCACGCGCACCGATGAGCAGGGTCGAGTAAAAACGGCGATAGTGCGAAGCGACCTGCAATGGTTTTATTTCGTTGTTTCTCACCCGGACTACGGAAAGGCCCTGGTCAAACAACCGCTCAATGTGACCGACTTTTCGGCTCCGCTGGTTAAAACCGGCAGTGAAGCTGAGCAGCGAGCTGCGCGGGGAATCATCGTGGATAGTGAAAACTCGCCTATCAAGGGGGCAACTATACAGTGCTATTCGATAGGAACGCCGGGCGGCGGAACTCTGCTAAGGTCACGAACAAGCTCCGTACACGACAGAGTCATCACGGACAATTCCGGATATTTCCGCCTGTATCTTCCCATTGACAATAAGCTTGAAAGAATGGGAGGCGAGTTAATACCGACAGCCAGCAGGTATGACGTGCAGATTCGACCGCCTAAAGAGCTGAAAGTTTCCCCGGCTCGTCAACGCATCTCCAACCATACAGAGGTCACTATCACGCTGCGGCCACCCCAAGAGGGCACGGAAGGAAAATACTTCCACACCTTTACATTTGAGGACGCAAACGGTCCTATCACCGAGCCGGAAAGACTCAAACGAATTGAGGTGCGAATCTGGAGCAAAGGCTAGCGGGTCCTGAAGTACAAGGATTGGAAAGACGGCGGCCTGTTTGACCTGGGAATGTACGAAGCAAAGGAGAAAGTATACTGTTTTGAGAGACTCAACGTTAGCAAAGACTCTCCCGAAGAACTGGTTTTCAGTATCGTTCCGGCAAGGTATGCCGGTCAAGTAATTGATGGGGCAACGGGCGAGCCTTTGGCGGGTGCATTCGTCCTCGCTGACTGCTATGAAATAACGAGAGAGCTTTCATCGGTCACACCTGAGCAGTGGAAGGCAATTCATGCCTTGGAATCGAGCCCTGACGTGTACGATGCCGCGCTTAGGCCGCTTCGAAGGGCATGTCGCTTCTACCAGGTGACGCGCACGGATAAAAACGGTTTCTATGGATTGACTGTGACGCCTGGGCCAAGTTCCTATGAGATTTGCGTGGTTGAAGAAAACTACCTGGCTCGCGAAATCTCCTTTTGGCCGGCAAAAAAACGCGACCCGGAAAACGCCTTGGTCCGCATATTCCCAGCTGCCAAAGTGTTATTAGAGCCAATCAAAGAAGATCCTGTCGTCGTTCAGCCTTACTGGATCATAGATGCAAATGATAACCCGGATTGGGTCAGTGACTTCGTGAAGACCTACGGGGGAAGGAAAATCGAGATATCTTCGATAATTCCCAACCATCCCCGCACGATCTTTGTACCGGCCGGCCTGAATTTCCGTTTGCAGCTTTGCACTTCGGGTAAATGGTGCCCCATTACGATTCCACAGTCAATCAATTTGACCCAGGGTGAGCTTCTGGACATTGGCCGGCAAGTCTTCCAGCCGGGTATTCCAGTTATCGTCAAGGTGGTTGATTCGGAAAGAAATGGGGTCGAAGGCGTGATGGTTACCCAGCTATTTGATGGTTTATTACATCCCTGGAGCCACACCAGGAACCCTATTACCAATAAGAACGGCCTGGTTACCTTCAACGCCCCGCCATATTCCAAGGGCCGGTTCTGCATCCGCATCCGCACCGACGGTCGGAGAGGTCTCGAAGAGCAGCCAACAATCTCTTACCAAATCGGCGGAGAAGAAGATGCCGGGAGAGAATTCACTATCCAGCTCTCCGATGAAATGCTCCAGGAACTGCTGAAATAGCACCTCTATAACGCTGTAAAAATCCCTGAACCTGAGGTAGATCGCAGATACAATAACGTACAAGTGAGTTGTCTTATGAACTTTTCGCACATTACTCTGCGCATTTGGTGAGAGAATCACGTTTTGATGGAACAAGTTAGCCAGGGCTTGCGGCCGATAAATCAAGTAAAATAGAGGGAGATCGTACGTATTCGTCCGATAAGAAGGCCTTTTTTTTAGCTTGAGAGGGAGTTGGTCAATATGAACTTATCGGGCATTTTGGACGTATAGGTTTTTGGCTTAAAAACGGCTGTTTCGGACCTGTCAGGGGCACGTCTTCGCTAAAGCCATCTTCTTTATTTGCCGATACTTATGTTGGAAAAAGAAGTCAGAGACCGACAATTGAGCGGATGCTCAACAAATAACCCGGTCGCTTGAAAAGACTGTCCGAAAAAAAGTTGGGATGGTGCGGGCAGGTTGCGTTTATTTTTTGCGCAGCCGACGGGGACGGAGTCCTTCAAAAATTGACTATCAATTGTTTTTATTTGTTATATGTTATATTGTTATGTTTTTGAATGTTTTCTTGTTGGTGTAATGTGAGAGTATTGGTTACAGGGGGGGCAGGATTTATCGGGTCTCATCTGACGGAGCGTCTTCTGGCGGACGGCGATGAGGTGGTTGCCGTAGATAACCTGAGCACGGGGAGTCCGGCAAATATCGAGAGCTTTGCTGAGCATCGCAACTTCGAGTTTTTCGAGAGCGACATCCGCAATACCGAGTTGATGGATGCCCTGGTAGAAAAGAGCGAAGCGGTCTATCACCTGGCGGCGGCAGTCGGGGTGCAGTTGATAGTCGACAGGCCGGTCCATACGATAGAAACGAACATCGGCGGCACAGAAACGGTGCTGGATATTGCCAATAAATACGGCAAAAAAATCCTGATTGCGTCGAGCAGCGAAGTCTATGGCAAAAGCGAGGCAGTGCCCTTCGGGGAAGACGACGATATTGTATTGGGCAGTACGAGCTTTTCCCGCTGGTCGTATGCGTGCAGCAAGGCGATAGATGAATTTTTAGGGCTGGCGTTTTATCAACAGTACGGATTGAGCGTTGTAATCGGGCGGTTCTTTAACACAATCGGGCTGAGGCAAACGGGTCAGTACGGGATGGTGGTGCCGAGATTCGTTCAAAGGGCACTTCGGAACGAGCCGGTTTCGATATATGGCACGGGCAGGCAAACTCGATGCTTTTGTTACGTGGGCGACCTGGTCGATGCGATTATCGAACTGATGGCGTGCGACGAGGCGGCGGGGAAGGTGTATAACATAGGTACGAGCGAGGAGATAAGCATCGAAGAGCTTGCTGATAAAATCATCGAAATGACGGGCAGCAAGAGCAAGAAGGAATTTATTTCATACAAGGCCGCTTATGGCCGGCCCATCGAGGATATGATGCGGCGTGTTCCAAATCTGGAGCGAATCAGAGAGACGGTCGGGTGGGAGCCGCGAACGAGTTTGACTGAAACGCTGGAAGCAATTATCAGAAGCGAAAAGCTTAAAATGGAAAACGTAAAACCATAGTGTAGAATTCAAAGCCGGAATATTCGGTAATTGTGACATATTAAGCAGAGCAAGGAATATTGAACACAAACGGCAAGTGAACTAAAGTGCCTAAAGTGAGCTAAAGTGAACTAAAGTTGAAAAAAATCAACTTTAGGCACTCCAAACTTTAGGCACTTATAACTGCCTTATGTTCAATATTTAATGCTCCGAGTAGTAAAAGGATAGATTCCCGCTACCTGCTACCCGCTTTCGCAGGCACAAGTTTCGCGGGAATGACACAAAATAATGGAATGACAGAAATATACCCTTAAGGGTAGTAAATTCCCGCGAGTAAGATTGTAACTTATTGTTCTAAAGCCATTTACCCGCGAACAAACAGGAAATTTTAACTGAGAGCACTATAATACGAGGGACGTTATGAAGAAGGCGTTGATTACCGGAGTTACGGGCCAGGACGGCTCATATCTCGCTGAACTTCTGCTGCAAAAAGGTTATGAGGTCTGGGGGATTATGCGTCGAAGCTCGTCTTTTCATACGGGCAGGATAGACCATTTGTACGAAGACCCGCATAATAGTCCGCGTCTGAGGCTTGTGTACGGGGATTTGACCGACGGGAGCAATCTGTCAACAATAATAAACGAGGTCAAGCCGGATGAGGTTTACAACCTTGGCGCACAAAGCCATGTTCGGGTGAGTTTTGATATGCCGATATACACGGTCGATACGGATGGGCTTGGTACGCTTCGGCTGCTCGAGGCGATTCGCTCAAGCCATAAGGACACGAAGTTTTACCAGGCATCAAGCAGTGAGATGTACGGCAAAGTAGTGGAAAGGCCGCAGACGGAGAAGACGCCGTTTTATCCCCGAAGTCCGTACGGCTGCGCGAAGGCGTACAGCTTTTGGCAAACGGTGAACTATCGAGAGGCTTATGGACTTTTTGCGTGTAACGGGATTTTGTTTAACCACGAATCACCGAGGCGCGGCGAGACTTTTGTTACGAGGAAGATTACGAGAGCTGCGACTCGAATCAAACTTGGCCTTCAGGAGAAGCTGTATTTGGGCAATGTGGAGGCGAAGCGCGACTGGGGATTTGCGGGTGATTACGTCGAGGCGATGTGGCTTATGCTTCAGCAGGACAAGCCGGACGACTTCGTAATAGCCACAGGGCAGAGCCATTCGGTGCAGGAATTTGTGGAGGAGGTTTTCAGCCATCTCGATATGGACTGGGAGAAGCACGTGGAGATAGACTCTCGATATTTTCGCCCGAGCGAAGTCGATTACTTAGAGGGCGACGCAAGCAAGGCGAAAAAGGTCCTTAAGTGGGAGCCGAAGGTAACCTTCAAAGAGCTTGCGCGGATGATGGCCGATGCCGATATGAAAATCGCCAAACGAGAAAAAATAATCAAGGAGCAGGAAAAGAGCGATTGATGAGTGATTTTTTTGAGGATAGACGGGTAGTCGTTACGGGCGGCGCGGGTTTTTTAGGCGGCTATGTAACCGAGGGTCTGCGAAAACGCGGCTGTAAGGATATTCTCGTACCGCAGATAGAGGACTATGACCTGGTCAAGCTCGATGATATAAACCGCATGTACGAGGATATGAAGCCGGATATTGTTATTCATCTCGCGGCGGCTGTCGGAGGTATCGGCGCCAACCGTGAACATCCGGGCGAATTTTTCTACAAGAATTTAATGATGGGCGTTCAGCTCATAGAGCAGGGTAGAATTCACGAGATTGAGAAGTTTGTTGCAATCGGGACAGTTTGTGCATATCCGAAATTTACGCCGGTGCCGTTCAAGGAAGATGCGATTTGGGACGGGTATCCCGAGGAGACCAACGCGCCATACGGCCTGGCCAAGAAGATGCTTCTGGTCCAATCGCAATCTTACCGGTCGCAATACGGTTTTAACTCGATATTTCTTCTTCCGGTAAATCTTTACGGTCCCGGCGACAATTTCGACCCGGCGAGCAGTCACGTGATACCGGCCTTGATAAAGAAATGCGTTGACGCGATTGAGAGCGGCGCGGGGCATATTGAGTGCTGGGGGACGGGTAAAGTTTCGCGAGAATTCATTTACGCCGCCGATGCCGCTGAGGGCATTCTACTGGCGACGGAGCATTACAACGGTCCTGAGCCGGTCAACATAGGCGCGGGATTTGAAATAACGATTAAAACACTTGTTGAAAAGATTGTCGAGCTTACGGGCTTCGGCGGTGAAATTCGGTGGGACGGCACGAAGCCCGACGGTCAACCGAGGCGGTGCCTTGATACTCGCCGCGCCAGGGAACTTTTCGGCTTCGAATCACAAACAAAATTCGATGAAGGCCTTAAGGCAACAATCGACTGGTATGTAACAAATCGTAAACGGATTTCGGGTTATTAGATTCGAACGGTTTATTCTACCTGACGGGAAGTTGTTCCTAAACATCCGATTCTCAGAAACGATACATCAATTTATAAACTTCAGTTTCAATAAAAAGGAGTTCAGGCTAATGCGGGAATACGGGCGAAAAAAAACCATAGTAACCGGCGGCGCCGGTTTTCTCGGTTCTCATCTTTGTGAACGTCTATTGAAGGAAGGTCGCAGTGTGCTGTGTGTAGATAATTTCTTCACCGGCACAAAGGATAATCTTCGAGGCCTTCTCGGCAATCCCTATTTCGAGCTGATGCGGCACGATGTTACTTTTCCTCTTTATGTGGAAGTGGACGAAATTTACAATCTTGCATGTCCTGCTTCGCCTATCCATTACCAGTTCGACCCCGTGCAAACTACCAAGACAAGTGTTCATGGGGCCATCAACATGCTGGGCTTAGCGAAACGGACCAAGGCCAAAATCTTTCAGGCCTCGACAAGCGAAGTGTACGGCGACCCGCAGGTCCATCCTCAGACGGAAAGCTATTGGGGTCATGTCAATCCTGTCGGGTCCCGCTCTTGCTACGACGAAGGCAAGCGCTGTGCCGAGACGCTCTTTTTTGATTACTATCGTCAGCATAACCTGCGTATCAAGGTGGCCCGCATATTCAATACGTACGGTCCTCGTATGCATCCGCACGACGGTCGGGTAGTTTCCAACTTCATTATACAAGCCCTTAACAACGAACCTCTCACTATCTATGGAGACGGCTCGCAAACTCGTTCTTTCTGCTATGTGGACGACCTGATAGAAGTTTTTATCCGATTCATGAATTCGGCCGATGAGCTGGTCGGTCCGATCAACATAGGGAACCCAAAAGAAGTCAGCATTCTTCAATTGGCCGAAAAGATTATCGAGCTGACCGGCTCAGATTCGGAAATCACATCCAAGCCATTGCCCTCAGACGACCCAAAACAGCGTCAGCCCGATATTAGTCTTGCCCGGGAGAAGCTGGGCTGGACCCCCAATATCCCCCTTGAAGAAGGGCTGAAACATACGATTGCATACTTTGATTCGTTGTTGAAAGAAAGTAAGGATGGTTGAAAAAAGTAGTATTCTGGTAACCGGTGGAGCGGGTTACATTGGCTCTCATGCCTGCAAGGCACTTGCTCAGGCGGGCTATACGCCCATAGCTTACGACAATCTGATTTACGGCAACCGCTGGGCGGTCAAGTGGGGTCCGCTTGAGATTGGTGATACCTTAGATCGCAAGCGGCTTGATGAGGTTGTTCGCACTTACCGTCCGGAAGCCGTAATGCACTTTGCTGCGTATGCCTATGTTGGTGAATCTGTGAAAGAGCCGGCCAAATATTACCGCAACAACGTAGCCGGTACGTTGACCTTACTTGAAGCGATGCAGGAGCATAAGATTGGGCGAATTGTTTTCTCCAGCACATGCTCGACCTACGGTATGGTAGAAAAAAATCCGATATGCGAAGACCATCCTCAAAACCCAATCAACCCATACGGAGCATCAAAGCTAATGGCTGAACGGATGCTGAAGGATTTCGACAGTGCATACGGAATTCGCTCTGTTTCGCTGCGTTACTTTAACGCTGCCGGGGCGGACCCGGATGGGGAAATCGGAGAGAGCCATGAACCTGAAACACATCTGATTCCACTGGTTCTAAAAGCGGCGCTCGGCAAGATACCTCATATTTCAGTTTTTGGGAATGATTATGATACGCCGGACGGCACCTGTATTCGTGACTATATCCATGTGACGGATTTGGCCGACGCACATATTCTCGCACTGGATTATCTGCAAGCCGGAAAAAACTCCACTTCGGTCAATCTCGGAGTCAGCCGGGGCCATTCAGTTAGTGAAGTGATTAAAACAGCAGAATTTGTTACCGAGAAAAAAATACCTGTTATTATAACCGATAGAAGGCCTGGTGACCCACCGCTACTTATCGCGGCGGCGGAAAAGGCCAAGGAGCTTTTGGGTTGGGAAACGAGATATAGCGACATCAAAACAATTATCCGAACAGCATGGGACTGGCATAAAAAAGCGGAGGCTGTTGAGTAGCGACTCATGGGTTTATAACTATCGTGACAATAGCTGCAGCGATTTTAGTTTCAGCGGATAGAGTCGCTTTTCACAAGTTGTAGAATTTTAAGAGATAATATATGGGCCGAGGCGCATGAGTGCCGATTCAAAAAACTTCAGTGGCAAGAAATTGCGAGTGCTTCAAATCACAGGGTCACCGGTTGTAGGCGGTATTGAAACACAAATCCTGTTTCTTCTTCAAAGATACGACAAGAGGAGATTTTCAGTTGATGTTGCCTGTGGGAACAGCACAGAAGGGGCGTTACGGGATGAGTATTTGGCAGCTTCGGCACGGTTGATAC
>JAUWPZ010000112.1 GCA_030611315.1 Sedimentisphaerales bacterium | reverse complement strand
GAGTCCAGAGCGTTCTTCACTTGTCAATTCAACAATATATTTTTTCATGTTGGCCTCCTTGCCTGATTAGAGAGTTAACTGTCATATTAACCCTATCGACAAAAAGACCTAACAGACTTTATTGCACGGACATAGTACTAGATTATCTGGTGTAGTTTATGGGGCTCCTGAGTGAATAACCATTGAATTCACTTGCTACCTTAAATATGTGAGGCGCAAGGATTAAGTGCAATTGGTATAATCTCCCAAAAGTGTGCGGATTTCCTTTTGTTGAAGGGAAATGCAGTTTTGGGTATTGTGGATTTGAAGATAAAATGGCTGATTAAATGACGTTCTGATCATTTAATTATTCACTTGGGAACAAAAAGCTATACATCTATTTCATGTAGTATATATACTACATGAAATGCTACTTGCGTTGTATTTCATAAGAAAGGATAATACTAATGGCTGAGGCTACTTATTTATAGAGACGTAAATCCTGCATATAATAGAACTTATAACACAAGCTGTGATTTTCTGGACTACCTTTCTTTTAGTATATATACTAAAAGAAAGGTAGTCCGATTAATTCTGTTAACAGGTTCTAAAAAAAAAATAGGGATAAACCCTTAAATTTCAAAGAAAAACTATGAAACAAACACTGTTAACTATAGTATATATACTATTGTTAACAGATAATTAAGCCGATATTATATTTATACATACTTCATACTCTGGTACATAAAGTTTAAGGTCATAAATGTAATTTGCCCGAAAAGTTTCATAAGTGGAATACAAAAATCATTAGCATCCAATATATACTGATTAAAAATGGCCATAAAACGAATATCAATAGCTAAACCCGACATAGTTGCACTTTTTGAAGACTATCCACAGAACATTTTTGACTTATCCACCTTAAACAGAATCTTCTGTGAAAACCGTGCTTTTTGGCGCCTCCCTGCGAGTATGTCTCGAGCATACTTTATAAAATACCTTATAAAGAACGCGAGGCTTAAGAAACACACGTTTCCATTTTCTTATGGAACTTTAGTGAGATACACTTGGGGAGATGTACCTCTATATCAGCTATTACTTAGTATCAAACCAAATTGCTACTTCACACACTACACAGCCATGTTTTTCCATGAGCTAACGGAACAAATCCCAAAAACAATATACATTAATTGGGAACAAACACCCAAGCCCCGCCCTAAACAAAAACTCGAACAGAAACGAATTGATTGTGCATTCAAAAGAAAAACAAGACTCTCCCAAAACACAGCCGAGTACCAAAACATAAAAATACATTTTCTTAATGGCATGTTTACGAACAACCTCGGTGTAACTGACGGTATCGGGCCTAATGGAGAAAAGATTCGTTTAACCGATGTCGAGCGAACACTGATCGACATAACCGTTAGACCAGAATATGCCGGCGGTGTGTTTGAAGTTTTAAAAGCATACCGGCTTGCACACAATAAGGTTTCAATAAACAGACTGGTTGCTACTCTAAAAAAAATCAACTATATCTACCCATACCACCAGGCAATAGGATTTTATCTGGAAACAGCAGGAGTTTATAAACAATCCCAACTTGATTTGCTGGCTCAATTAGAGATGAAATACGATTTCTACCTTATACATCAAATGAAAGGACGAGACTATTCCAAGAAATGGCGATTATATTTCCCCAAGGGCTTCAAGTAACTCATTACATTTATTTATCACATAGTCAAAATAGTAATTAAAATCTTTTATTCTTATGTTCGGCTTCACAGTATTCTCAACCGCAATAAAATCCGGCCGATGATATTCTCTGAATTCCTTAATTTTACCAATCAAATTAACGGGAACTTGCTTTGCCTTAAATATGACTCTCAACAAATTAAGATTTTCACTTGTAGTCAGGTTGATGTTGAAGTGTTCAACAACCGTGTGAATATCAAAAAAATCTCTTGCTCTGGCAGTCTCGTAAGACTTTCCAAGGGATTCAGAGTACTCCGGCATCTGCTGACAGATTGCCCTGAGCTTCTCAAAAACGATCATTGTGGGGGTATAAACATAAACAGTATAATCATCAAGTTCTTCTGCATTCTTCCCGTCGCAGTATTCCCGCTTGCTGATCTCAATCCTATACGTTTTCCGTGCCCCAGGGCCAACATCCACAGCACTTAGTCGTAAACGTTGCACATCATTCTCCAGTTCCGCATACTTTATCTTATCAATTAACTTAAACTCCAATCTGTAACCTCCCCAGAATGGGGGTACATCAGGACCACTATCCTCAGGCCTTTCTCCAAACTTAATATCAAATACTCTGTAACCTGCTTCATCGAAAACTCTATTCAGGGTTTTTTCGAACCTGGATTTCATCAAACTCATCTCAACCCGATTAAATTCGGTTGCTATAGAAAAGTCCAGATCAAGCGAGGATCGGGAGGCAATACCATAAACGATATCTATAGCGTTCCCCCCCTTCAAAACGAGAATATCCATAAGGTAATCATCAGAGAACATAGCAATTATTGAAAGCTTCTTGATGCGTTCGAGTTGACCCATGTAATCCATAACTACTATCCTTTATCCTTGTGAATGAACCAATCCACTATTGTGCAGTTCGAGCCGCTTAAGTAGGTTTTGCGTGGATCCGGCGTAGAACTGAGGGTCCTTCTGTGACAACAGAACATCCACATAGTGGTACCTGACTATATTATCTCTTACCTTAGGCGATTCAATGAAAGATTCCGCTCAAAGATGTAACACGCCATTAGGTGCAGACAATAGCACAAAAGAATGGAAAAGGGAAGGGGAAAAAAGGCAAGAAAAAAGGCAAAGGTTAAAAGGGAAAAGTAAAAAGGGAAAAAAACCACAGATTAAAAATCAAAAATGCGGCTTAAGACGTAAATACTTATTTTCCAAGAAGATAGGACAGTTGTTACATGGTCCCGTTAGGCCTTGACAAGTACAGGCGTTCTGAATAATTCCCGAAAAACCTGCTTGACAGAGGTCCATTGCCTGTTAGTATGCTCTTACAGCGTCTATGTTAGACGCTGTAAATAAAGAAATAAAAATAGTTACCGGAGGTTCTCTTATGTTGAAAAAAAGGTTTTTTACGTTATTCACATCCTTCCTGGCCCTCGTGTTCATCCTGCTCCCGGCACCCGTGACAGGCGGCGCCAATCAGGTCCAGAAAGGAGAGATGGCCGGATACCTGCTCGTCCCTAACGATAGAGTTCCAGAGACGTATAACGCCGGGTTCTCCATTTATGTATCAGCGTGGCCATTGTTGGAGGAATATCCTGGGAATCGTTTTCAAACCGGCCTGTTCGGCACCTGGATGCACGCTCATTATGACGACCCTAAGCCTTCCGGCAGATTGTATTCGGATATCGAGGGCGGCTTAGGCTGGTGGCGTGATACGCGGTTCGCCACGGAAACGCCGAAGTTCATTATGGGCGGAGTGGCCCTGAATTTCGTTGCATGGGCCAACGGCCCCGGGGCCGGTAAAGGAAGGGACTGGGACAGGCCGAAAGGCAAGTACGGTGTGGCACAACTCAGTCCGTGGGTGCTGTGGCCCCCCGATGGGCTGAATCTGAAACAAGGCACCTGCGGTGAACTGTTCGGCTACGGGTACCTGCCGCTTCCGCTGACCAAGGCCAAATCCACCACCGCCGGGAAAAAGGTTCCTACGGGAAATAACTGCTGGACCTTGTTTCTGAACACGCGAAACTTCAAAGGCCCGGTTGCTTTCTTCACCCCTTATTTCTGGTCCCGCGTGACTGTGGACGACCCCAACCTGGCTGGATTGTTTCTGGATAGCCGTCCCTCCGGGCCCAACAGGGCTTTGCAGATGGAAACCCAGTATATCCCCAGCGTCCAGTCTGTTGACAAGAAGGGGGATACCTACGCCCGAATAGCCCCAACCTCGTTCCCCCGAGGGCCGAAGGGCGAATCGGTGGTAGTGCACCGCGTTACCGCCTACAATAAGAAGGCGCTCTGGGATTCCGTGAAGGCGTGGTTCGAGGGCGGGGCCCCGGCCAGCGGCGCCATCGACCCTGTGGGGGCCGTTGTGCACAGCTTTCCCGGACGAGGCGGGGCAACCTGGAGGATCTCTACGCCGCGAACCCCCGGGGAAGAAAAGGTGCGTATTGCCTGGAATTCTTTTGCTACTTCCGTGGCGCCCGATTCAAGCACCTACGGGTTCAAGTGGAACTACGAACTGGTTACGAAAAAAGATACCAAGGACGGCCCACTGGTAACGCTCCCCGAATACTTTCGCCTGGTGAAAGATGATAATAAAAGGGCGGAGTGGGTTGTGGTACAACCCAAAGACGTTCCGGCTGAAACAGGACTGGCCGAGTTTAGCTTTAGTCGGCCCAGTGCGCGCCCCTCCGAGCCCTACGTCACTCCCGACGATGCGGAGAGCTGCTGGAAGAAGCCCGGCCCCGCGGCAGGACCTTTCCAGGCGCATCCCGGGGACGGCAGCGTTGTGACGTACTACTGGTATCGATTCGCCGACCAGCCTGCATTACTCAACGCCGATTTAACGGATAAAGAGCGGGAGAGCCTGCAGTCGCGGGTGGAAAAACTCCACCGGAGCTGGAAAAAAGACCGCGACTACCTGGCGCCACCGGCGATTGGAAAACTGGCGTATATTGAACCGGCCTTGCTTGTAACCCCGCCGGCTGGCATGGAGGCAGGGTATGTACCCATCGCCACACGACAAGCAGCGGAAAAATAGGTTACAATGTCGTTCGCAGCCTGGGCTAAGCAGGGTTGAAAGGAGATATGACAACAGCATGCGAGGTTTGAGATTATTAATTTTAGCTATGTTGTTGGGGTTGGCTGCGTGCGGGTGTAAAAAAGAAAAGCCGCAGACGGAGCAGCCGGAACAAAAAGAAATTCAAAAGGAGGCTGCGATGGGTACGAAAATACAGTGGTTCGGCCATGCCAGTTTCAAGATTTGGAACGAAGAGACGGTTCTTTACATCGACCCATGGAAATTGGAAGAATCGCCGAAGGACGCTACGCTGGTGCTCGTATCCCATAGCCATGGCGACCATTACTCACCTGAGGATATTGAGAAGGTTACCGGGCCGGATACGAAACTGATTGCTTCAGCCGACGTTGTCAGCAAGCAGGGCGGCGGGGAGGCAATAATGCCCGGGCTGACGGTTGAATCGGGCAAAGTTCGCGTGCACGGCGTGGCTGCGTACAATCTCGACAAAAAGTTCCACCCGAAGGCGAACAACTGGGTCGGGTTTATAATCGAGATTGGCTCGAAGCGGATTTATTACGCCGGCGATACCGACCTGACGGATGAGATGAAGGCCCTTACCGATATCGATGTTGCGCTGTTGCCTGTCGGGGGCAAGTACACGATGGACGGGGCTGAAGCCGCCGAGGCCGCCAGACAAATCAAACCCAAACAGGCGATACCGTATCATTGGGGTGACATAGTCGGCAGTCGGAGCGACGCCGAGAAATTCGCCGACGAGGCGGGATGTGACGTGAAGATTATGACGCCCGGCGAGACGATAAGCTTTTAATCCCGGTACTCATGCCTCGTGGGGCCGGCACCATAAGAACCGATTGCCGAACATAATTTGGGGGAGATAGAGCCGCCGATAGCACCCGGGGGCTGTCGGGAGATTACTCGTAAGCGGACGGTGACAATCCTTCTGTGGGCACAGCACAAAATGGTGGAAATTTGTCCGTACAAGGACCGACAAAATAAAGAACAAAACAAGAGTTCGAGGGGTAGATAATTATAGAAGCTTTCACTTTATACTCTTAAGGGTAATAAATTCCCGCGATTAGGATTGTAAATTATTGTTTTAAGGTTACTTGCCCGCGAACCCGCCGCGGCGGGGAAATTTTCAATCGTGAGCACTATAAGATAAAAGCAGGTGGTTAAAACTAGTGAAGATATCGAGCATAACAGGAAGCCAAACAGGTAAGATGAGACTCACAGCAGAACAACGACTGGCGGCATTAGAGCGGGATGTAGTGGTACTCCGTGATACGGTGAAAATGCTTCACGGACTGCTGAAGGAACATCGCCAGTTAATCAGCGACTATATCACGCAGCAGGTATTATCCGCAAACACAAGCGATGAGGAAAATCGCGGAAGCATCCGTCCTGAAGATGCCTTGTACACTTTTATCTGCCAGCAGAGATTCGACAAAATGGAGAAGAGTATTGAGAAGATTCGCAGGTTGATGGAAGATACAAGTTTAGGTTTAAGGGCAGGGTAAAGAAAGAATATACGGATGTTTGCTTAGATATGTTTTCCTCACAGGGGAGACTTTCAATTAATTGGGGCGGGGGCGGATATTCAACAGCCAGTTTTCAATTAGTAATCACATGACGGCTCAAGAGAGCATTTTTCGGCGGCGGAATTAGTCTTTTTTCAGGTGTCTAACCTGCTTCATAACTTCGTTCAGCCGCCACTCGATTGATGACAGCATCCAAAGCTTGAAGTGATTGACACGCGTCTGGCAGTGTATGAGATAGATGATTTTTACCGATAGTGTTATCGTTGCCAACTCGATCATCAAGAGCTGCCATTTCTCGGGCGTGACTACTGAAACAACCACAGAAATCGCAATTATGGCAATGAATACGCCGTTGATGAGCTTCGTATTGAATGTCGGTATTCCGCCGATTTTGCCGATGATGGCCCTGACTCGTTCCTTTTCCTGCTGGAAGTGTTCCAATTCCTTCTTGAGGTCATCGAGTTCGTCCTCCAGATGGTCGTGCATGTCTTTCATAAATACTCCTTTTGCCCAAAACAGTTGAACCTGGTTTTCTTTTTATCTTAGCCAAAAGTAGAATAACCTTTGCTTGGCCGTCTTGCAAGAGGCGGAATTAACCGGTTCGAATACTCATGAGAGGGCAAATATCAGCGGCGGCGGAGAGGGCAAGCAGTTAGTTTTGAATTTTGAGTGTTGAACCTTCGTGTTCGCTCAAGACAAGTTTTTGAGTTAGGATGAGGGCAGGTCGTGCTGCTTCTTGCACTTGGGGCAGAGGACTTTATTGCTTTTGAAATTGGGCGGGATTTTCAGTGTCAGTCCGCAGGCGCAGGTCAAAAACACGAATTTGTTGACCCGCCGCATAATGTCGCCTATCTGATGCATTTGTTTTTCTGTTCGCTTCTTCTTTCGGACTTTTGCCTCAGCCTGGCGCAAGGCGACCTCTTCCTTGGTCAGAGCGGCGGCGGGGACAACAGTGCCGGCGTGCGTTACGTTACTGAAGGCATTTGAGTAGTCTCTAAAAGAGGCGCCGTGGGTCATATTGCGCAAAATTCTTATTCTTTCGGAAATCGGCGGGTGAGTGCTGGTCAGGTCGGACAGCTTCCTTTGGCCTTTTTTCTTGAAGGGATTGGCAATGTACATCGGGGCGGTAACCTTGTTGGCGCTGCGTAACTGCGGTGACGGGTCGTTGGCGATTTTCTCCAGGGCGCCGGCGAGGCCTTCGGGATAACGTGTAAGCCTGGCTGCTCCGGCGTCTGCGAGGTATTCGCGCCTTCTTGAAAGCGCGAAGTATAATAAATATGCCATCAGGGGGGCGAGAATCGCAACGGCTATTGCAATAATCAGCATAACAATCTGTGCCTGGCCTCCGCCTTTTCCGCCGGACGAATACCTTCGCTGAGAGCCAACCGACCCGTAAAGCATGCCCCGCAGAAAGACATGGGAGAGCAGGACGATCGAGCCGAGCATTATGCCTGCGAGCGTTACGAAGAGGATGTCACGGTGGAGGATGTGGCTCATTTCGTGTGCAATGACACCCTGCAGCTCATCACGGTTAAGCCGGGCCAAGAGGCCTGCGGTTACGGCAATGGATGCGGTCTCGGGCTTTCGGCCGGTGGCAAAGGCGTTCGGGGCGGGGTCGTTGATGATATAAATTTTCGGCATCGCAGGCAGACCGGATGCGATTTTCATTTCTTCGACAACATTGAACAACTGCGGATGCACATCGTGGGTAACCAGCTTGGCCTTGCTCGCAGCCAGGAATATTTGGTCTCCGCTTGAGAAACTTATCAGCGTGAGCAGAAGCCATATTGCCGTTGCTATCATCAGGCCGAACAGGCCTCCGTTTGGGTGAAAGGCCATTCCGATGACAAAGCCCAGGCCCAACAGCACTATCGCCATTAACACCATCAGGACGATGGAGTTTCTCTTATTTGCTCTAATTAGCTCCCACATTGTTTTTTTGGGTCGAATCTTAAGCTATAGACACGCATCCGGCCCCTTTAGAGGGGTGACAATCCTGCATAGATACAAGCCTGGCAGGTTCACGCAAATCATCTCAAGGCCAGAAAGCCTGCAGGGGGCGCAGAGAAAATCCACTCAAAAATGAGCAAACTTAAAAGCGCCTCGTATCAGTCTTTTCTGATTTCTTAACAGTGCTTTCAGGCATTAAGAGAAGCTTACCTTCGGGACCTCACGCTCGGCGGCACCTTCAACCTCGAAGAAATCGCGTTTGCCGAAACTGAACATGCCAGCAATAATGTTCGAAGGGAACATCTGAATCTTGTTGTTAAACGACAAGACCTGGTCATTGTAGTTCTGCCTGGAAAAAGCGATTTTGTTTTCGGTGCCGGTGAGCTCTTCCTGGACGTTAAGGAAGTTCTGATTGGCCTTTAGGTCGGGATAATTTTCCACAACCAGCATGAACTTGCTGAGCGCTTCGCCGAGAGTACCTTCGGCCTTTGCGGCTTCTGAGACGGTTTTGGCTCCCATGGCCTGGCTTCTGGCATTCGTAATGGCCTCGAAAGTCCCGCGTTCGTGCTTCATGTAGCCTTTGGCTGTTTCGACGAGATTGGGTATCAAATCGTGCCGGCGTTTTAGCTGGACGTCGATCTGAGACCAGGCATTATCGACCTGATTGCGAAGCCGAATCAAAGCATTGTAAATGCCTATCACAAAAAGAAAGAGCAAAGCGAGAACGACAGCAATGATAATCAGAGCTGGTATCATAGCTTATCTCCTATATTGAAGGCGTTTTACGATTTTTGTATTATCCTCGTTTTTTAAGGATAATTACCGCGACAATAGCAATGACAGCAACTATTAGCGACACCAGAGTCAGCTTAGAAAGAGCAACGATAGTCATCATGATTTTTCCTTTCATTTAATACGACTTTCCGATATTTCTCGAACTTCGATATTATACTCACTTTCTTATGTCTCACCAGAAATTTCTTTGCCTCCGGTCAACCACTCGATTGTAAAGCGTGCAAAGCCGATTTTTTCGTATGGATGGCCTTTTCCGGCCTCGTACAGGCAGGCGATTTCGCCGTTGGGCATTACTGACAGACAGGAATATGCTGAAGGGCCCGGGTGCAATAGTCTTGCTGCCGGCCAGGTTTTGCCTTCGTCATAGCTCAGACGCACGGTCATCTCGCGTCTGTCGCCTCTTTTGGGACGGGCGGGATTGGAGAACAGGAGCCGATTTTTATTGTGGCCGGGTGAGATTGTGTAACGCAAAAAACTCGCCTGACATATTGGCTCGACAAGGACCGGGTCGTGGGTTACATTCGAGAAGGTTATCCCACCATCCTTACTGGTTGCAACGGCTCGGGTGGTTTTCGAGCGGTCGTAGTTTCGCATGTTTATCATCAGAGTACCGTCGGCCAGCTCGACCACCTGGCATTCGTTGACCTTTGGAGTGATGACGCCGCCGAGGCTCCAGGTTTTGCCGTGGTCGTCGCTTATGATAACGTGCGAGTTGTAGCCGTCCGGGTCATCTGGTGAGACGAGGCTGTGGTCACATGGGACGACGAGCCGGCCCTTCCAGGGACCTTTTTGAAGCTGGATGCCGACGCCCGGGCCGGTGGCGTACCATCGCCATTCCGGTTTTTTTGTAGTATCGGTTATCTGTACCGGCCTGGACCAGGTCAGACCGTCGTCGTCGCTTCGGCTCACCCAAACTCGGCGAGTATCTTTGCTGGTGTTTTTCTTTATAGCCGACTCATGGTCGTCGCCGCGGTTCCAGGTCATCAGCAGCCAGATGGCGCCGGTATCCTGGTCCTGAACAGGGCATGGATTGCCGCAGGTATTTGAGGCGTCATCCCAGACAATCTGCTGTTTGCTCCAGTTTTTGCCGCCGTCGGAGGAGCGTTTGAGGAGCAGGTCGATATCGCCGCTGTCACCTCGGCCTTTTTTGCGCCCTTCGCAAAAGGCCAGCAGCGTTCCTTTCTTCGTTACCATAAGAGATGGAATCCGGTAGGTATGATAGCCATCGGTTCCGCTGACGAAGACGTCGGTTTGCTTAGGGGCGGTTGAGGCGGCGATGGCGTCGAGTTCTTCAATTTTGAAGCGGACGCTGACGATGAAAGGCGATTCGCCTTTGAGCCAGTGGCCGTAAGTTGTCGTAACAAAAGTGCCGTCGCCCAGCAGTTCGAGACCGGGGTATGTGCAGTCGGCGGACTTTGTGTTGTCCATAAGGCGAATGCGATACTGGCCCTGCCGGCCTTTGACGATATCGTCGTATGTGCCGACCCACCCGACCCAGTCGCCCCATGTTGGGCTGATGAGTGTTCTGTCGCGGAAGGTGATGAACAGCCGGCCGTCGGGTGCATATTTGCCGGTGTGGCGGTCGCCGGTGAGTGCTGCGGGAAGCTGTCGGGGCTCGGTCCAGGTTTGGCCTTCGTCGTCGGAGAAGATGACAAAGGAGTTGAGCTTTCGGCTGTTCTCTCGCAACAGGACCGCAATCTGCTTACCATCGGGCGAGCGTATCAGGCCTGGCTCGCAAAGGTGGGCCTCGGCGTGCTCGGCGATGACAGCGGGCCGGCCCCAGGTCAGGCCACCGTCTTTGGAGATAGTCTTGAATACCTGGAATTTGTTGCGTTTGCCGGTGCCTCGGAGAAACCGGCCGTCGTCGTGAAACAGGGCCATATAGTCGCCGTTCTTTAGGCGCTCGACTGAGGCCATTGCGACGACTCCGCCGAAACCCCCGATGGGCTTGAGCGGCGTCCAGGTCCTGCCGTCATCTTCGGATACGGCCATTCGGATTGGGTATAGGCCGGAGAACATAATCAGCCTCTTGACGCCATTTTTGTCGATGACGCGGTAAATGGTGGGCACTTCTTTGGATGTGGCCCAGTTGTCCGGGGTGGGCAGGCGCTTGGACCAGTTCAGTCCGCCGTCGGTGCTGCGTTTCATTACGATTGCGCCGCGGCCGTGGCCCTTGGGGTACACGGCAATCATTGTTTTGTTGTCTTCGAGCAGCACGGTGGTCGGATGTCCGAGGTACTGCCCCGGCTCCTTATCAACGATGACCTGGCGGTGAGTTTGCTGCGAAATGTCAACGATGGGTATGCTGTAACCCATAGGAAGGGAAGTTTCGGCCTGAACTATCGGGGACCGCAGCAGCAGGAAGGGACCAAAGAGTAAAATGCAGATAAATCCTGGAGCTAATCTGTTCACAGTGCACCGCCTAATTTTGCTTTTCCTGGTTATGCCCGAACATACGGGAAAGTAATTTTTGAACTTTATTGTCCTCGTCCAGCTTTGCCCTGTCGAAGATGTCGTGCAATTCGCCTTTATCGAACCACAGGCCGTCACCTCTGGGACATTTGTCGATAAGTAAGACGGGCGCGGATTGGCCGACGATGATTTTTTTCATTTTTTTATCGCAGATAGGACATTTTCTCGGTTTTTCTGCGGATTTGGAGTCGATGTTGAAGGAAGCCAACAATTGTTTTGCCTTTCCGGGCTCGCCGAGCAGAATTTCGAGTTCGCCAGCGTCGAGCCAGATACCGCCGCAGTCGGTGCAGTG
>JAUWPZ010000003.1 GCA_030611315.1 Sedimentisphaerales bacterium | reverse complement strand
CCTTGAATATAATGTGGGAACTCAATACACGGCAGCTAATCAAAATATGTATGCTTTGCAGTTTATCAGGAGATTGAGAAAGGAGAACGAAGCTATGGCAGTAACAATCTATTATGAAAAAGACGCCCCGATAGACGCGTTAAAAGATAAGAAGGTGGCGGTTATCGGTTACGGCAGTCAGGGCCACGCGCACAGTCTGAATCTGCGCGACAGAGGCATAGAAGTAGCGGTGGCTGAACTGGAAGGGACGGACAACTTCAAACTCGCCACCGAGCACGATTTTTCACCAGGCGATATAAAGCAGGCTATGGACGGCGCAGCGCTGATTATCGTAACCGTGCCGGATGAAGTTCAGGCAACAATTTACAAAAATGCAATCGGACCCAATTTGGCGGCGGGCCAGACGCTTGGTTTTTGTCACGGCTTTAACATCCATTTCAAATATATCATGCCCCCCGAGGATGTCAATGTTGTGATGATTGCTCCAAAGGGGCCCGGGCATCTGGTTCGCAGTGAGTTTGAAAAAGGCGGCGGTGTTCCGTGCCTCGTAGCCATCCAGCAGGATGCGACCGGAGACGCCAGGCAAATCGCGCTCGCCTGGGCAAACGGAATCGGCGGCGCCAGGGCCGGCATTATCGAAACAACATACAAAGAAGAGACCGAAACAGACCTCTTCGGCGAGCAGTGTGTTCTCTGTGGCGGCCTTACGGCGCTTATTAAAGCCGGCTTCGAAACCCTGGTGGAAGCGGGATACCAGCCCGAAATCGCCTACTTTGAATGTATGCACGAGGTAAAGCTGATAGTTGACCTTATGTATCAGGGCGGGATGAGCTATATGAGATACAGCATATCCAATACCGCTGAGTATGGCGACCTGACCCGCGGACCGAGAATAATCCCCGAACAGACCAAAGCTGAAATGAAAAAGATACTCTCGGAGATTACTTCCGGCAAATTCGCCAAAGAGTGGGTCAACGAACACCGGTCGGGGCTCAAAAACTTTAATGAACTATACAAAAAAGACCACGACAGCCAACTGGAGACGGTGGGTAAAGAACTGCGTCAGATGATGAAGTGGATAGACTCGAAGGAGGTCTAACCGGCGTTTATCGCAAATACTATCGGCTATAAGTACCCGTTACTTGTCACGAAGGAGAACACTATGAAAACAACAGAAATAACAGCAAAGAGTTTTTTCTGCTGCTTTTTTACCTTTACTTTTCTTTGTGGGCTATGCGGCTGTTCTGCTATGGAGTATCTTCGGCCGGGAAACTTATCCTATGACGACGCGGGACTTTCCGCCACTTATGACCAAACAATTATAAACAAGAGTATGACCCTCGATGTGCTGCCCAGGATTCAGGCCTCGAAAAACGAGCTGCTCAGTCAGAGCGAGAGTGTTGTTGCCTCGCTGGGACAGGATAAAAATGGCTACAAGACCTGGTTCAATATGGTTGCTTTCCACGAATACAGCTTGACTGCAATACGTAAGTACTTTTTTGTAGTAGATGAAAAGGTCAGGGCCAGGCCCGGACAAAGCCTCAGGTTTGACTGCCAAATGGCATTGGCAAAAGACCTGCCTGGCAGGGACCGGACAGCCGAAAACACCAGGCAAATCGCAATACTAAGGCGCGTCCTGGACAACCTTCGTAAAGACATAGGTGAGCTTGGTGAGAATATAGATGCGCCGGGCCGGGTCAATGGAACGCTTGATGTCTGCAAAATGCTTATCCAGCAGGTACTCGATACGATTTTGCTGAAATTGGAAGACTCTCCCGGGCTGGCGACAAAACTAAGCGACCCCGCCGGAGTCGAGTTCGACCACCTTAGTTTTGACAAGGGCAAAATCCGGATGGTTGTCGAGAATGATATTGCCACGGTCAAAATCAGGTTAGGCGCGATTGCGCGTACTTTCGAACGAGTAAAAGAATATCCGGAGCAGAACTAAGCCGACCGTCAAAGCGGTTGAGATTTCATACCGGTTATACCCTTAAGGGTAATAAATTCCCGCGATTAGGATTGTAAATTACCGTTTTAAGGTTACTTACCCGCGAACCCGCCGCGGCGGGGAAAATTTCTTTTCGTGAGCACTATAAAAAGAAAAAAAAGAGTGGGTCTGTAAGCCGATTTCTGTATCCCCGCACCTACTTTGAGAACCGACCATCGAATAATGTATCCGGCGTCGTTTGTAAACCGACGCACAATAATCATTCGTCCGTCAACTCTCAAAGTAAGTGCGGGGCGGTGGTCATTTATCTTGACCAACTGTTACCAGTCGGCTCTCCTGCACCTACTTTGAGAACCGACCGGCGAATGACGTCCAAAGCGCCGTCTGTAAATCGACGCACAGTCATTGAACGACTGTCAACTCTCAAAGTAGGTGCGGGAAGCGACCTACCCGCTGGCAGAGCGGTAAGATTTGCCGCTCAAGCTCGGGCCGAGCAATGGCTCACCATTCTGCTGAAAATCGCAAAACAGCCAGCCCAACCAGCTACTTGGTCTTGCAGGCGGTGGGGTTTGCCCTGCCGGCGCCGTCACCGACACCGCGGTGCGCTCTTACCGCACCATTTCACCATTGCCTGTATTCCGACGCATCAGAACCATCGGCTGTGTATTTTCTGTGGCACTTTCCCTGGGTTACCCCGGTGGCCGTTAGCCACCACCGTTGCCCTGTCCTGCTCGGACTTTCCTCCCAGCACCTACTTTGAGAATCGACCATCGAATAAAGCGCCGGGCATCGTTTGTAAGCCGACGCACACTAATCGCTCGACTGTAAACTCTCAAAGCAGGTGCGGGGCGACCACCCGACCCACTCTATTATTAAGTTATTGTACCACAAAAATCCGCTCAGGTTCTTTTTTCTGAACATTTCGCTGTAAATTGGCCTTGAATTCCTGAAAAACCCTGATAACTTAAGAAAAAATAACGCTTAAAAGCCACGAGTAAAGGAAATCTGCTATGAAAAAAATGCTTCTTAACATCTCTTTGTTCGCCGTTTTAATGCTTGGAGGTTGTAATTCAGGAATAAAATACCACCTTGGAGGCAGAGTGATTTCCATTGAAACCGAACCGCCGGGCGCCGCCGTGTATCAGTTGGGACCAATATCCGGAAATGATATCTTCCTTGGCACAACACCTATACTCGACCAGCCGGTCTCAGTTCTTGAATCCGCAAAGGGCTCGACAAGCCCCGAAGGAATTGAGACTTTAATGACTCGGAGGGGAGTCGTCAGGGTCAGAATCGAAAAGGACGGTTACAAACAAATCACAACCAATCTCTCAACTAACAAAGAAAAAACCGTCACTCACAAAATAACGCTGGAACAGGATAAATAGAACTGCATCACCCGGACTATTCTTAACCAGGATTTCTCGTTTGGTGGAAATTCGAGGAAGATTTTGATATTATCGTGCAACTGCAAAACTTGGTTACATAGTCAGGTGTTTAATATGAGGCATTTCAGATTAGTGAAAACGAAGGAGGTTCGTCTATGACAGGCAGTCCTATCTATCGGCGGGAATTCCTGGAGAAGCTGGGGACGGTATCCCTGGGGGCGTTTGTGGCTGGCGGCCTGCCTGCGCAGGCGGTGAGTGCTCAAAAGCAGCAGCAACGCAGGGCGTGGGAACCTGTCTCCGACCGGAAAGTGCGTGTTGGAATCGTCGGCTATGGCGTTTGCCGTTTTGGTGCGGCCTTCGGCTTCCAGGACCACCCGAATGTTGAGGTCGCTGCGGTCAGTGACCTGATTGCCGAAAGGCGAAAAGGATTGATGAAGGCTTGTCGATGCGAGAAGTCATACGAGTCGTTGGAGGTGTTGGTAAAGGACCCAAAAATCGAGGCGGTGTTCGTTGCCACGGATGCACCAAGCCATGCGCGACACTGCATGGAGGTGCTAAGGCACGATAAGCATGTGATGACTGCTGTTCCGGCGGTGTTCGGGTCGGTCGAAGATGCCGAACAGCTTCTGGAGACGGTTCAAAAGACCGGATTTAAGTATATGATGGCCGAGACGAGCTGTTTTCGGGCCGACTGCTATGCCATGCGGCAGATTTACCAGGCCGGTGGTTTTGGTCGGCTCGTCTACTCCGAGGGAGAGTATTTTCACTACCGTTCGACACCTATTCCATCATTTAAGGGCTGGCGCATCGGCTTTCCGCCTCTATGGTATCCAACACACTCCACGGCCTACTACGTTGGCGTGACCGGCAAACGCTTTACCTCGGTATCTTGCGTCGGATTCAACGCGGGATTCTCGGCGTACAAGAGCGGTGCCAACAAGTATGACAATCCGTTCACTGACGAGGTTGCGCTGTTCCAAACCAGCGAGGGAGGCTCTTCTCGAATGCTTATGTGTAAGGGTGCGCACGGGATGCTTATCGAAAGAGGCCGTGTGTTTGGCCGGCGAGGATGGATGGACGGCACCGAATACCACGGCACAGCGAAGAATCTTCCCGACACAACCCGCCCGCCGCTTCCTCCCGGCATGCCCGCCGGCGGACACGGGGGCTCCCACGGACCCTTAGCTAATGAGTTCATCACATCAATCCTCGAAGACCGCAAACCTGTGGTGAACATCTATGAGGCGCTCGCGATGACCGTACCGGGAATCATCGCTCACAAGTCGGCGCTCAAGGACGGTGAAACACTAAAAATCCCGCAGTACGCCCCCTTAAACGTTTGAGGTTTTATTTTTCTTTTGAAACATCTATGTGTTTTTTAAAGTGCTTATCGTCGATGTCGGGAAAATCGCCTCTGAAATGGACGCCCCGGCTCTCTCGGCGCTGCTGCGCCGATTTGGCCATAAGCTGACAAACAGTAAGCATATTCTGGCATTCCCAGCCCTGCGGCGAATCGAATATCTTGTCCATTACGTAACGCTGCCAGAACCGGATAATCTCCTGAGCTTCTGCGAGCGGCTGGTCCCATCGTGTGATACCGACGTTCCGCCACATAAGGGCCCGAAGCGAGTTTCTCACATCGGCGGCATCCAAGCGAGTGCGGTCCGAATGGGGGATTTGATATTTTATCATCGGATGCTTTATGTGAGAAGCGCGCCCCTGTTTGTACTTTGAAACAGACTGCCCGGCTATTTTGCCGAATACCAATCCTTCGAGCAGAGAGTTACTGCCGAGCCGGTTTGCACCGTGCAGCCCGGTGGAAGCAACCTCGCCGCAGACATAGAGATTTTCGATGCTTGTCTCGGCTGAGACGTCTGCCTTCACGCCCCCAACCATATAGTGCGCACTGGGGCGGACAGGCACGAGGTCGCTGCCGATATCTATATCGAAGCTCTCAAGCAGCTCATTAATCAGCGGAAACCTTTTTGAAAAGTATTCTTTCTCGAAGCCTCGAACATCCAGATAAACATGCGTTGCCTCGGTCTTCCGCATCTGGGCCAGGATGGCCCGGCTGACAATATCACGCGGCGCAAGCTCAGCGGATTCGTGATATTCCTTCATAAAACGCTGGCCCTTGTTATCCAGCAGGACAGCCCCTTCGCCGCGTAGTGTTTCGGTAATCAATGCCCGCGAGGCCCCTGCGACATAGAGCGTAGTCGGATGAAACTGCATAAACTCCAAATCCTGCAATACAGCGCCGGCCCGGTAGGCCATGGCAATACCATCGGCGGTTGCAACTTCCGGGTTGGTTGTTTCGCGATAGAGTCGGCCTGCCCCGCCGGTCGCCAGGATTGTGTTTGCGGCCCAGATAATCTGGGGGGCTCTTTGTGCATCGTAACCGATTATCCCGGTGCACCTGTTATCGTCGTTGGTGAGCAAATCGACAACGTAGAGGTTCTCTATTATTTTTATATTCGGATTCTGCCTGACTTTCTTTATGAGCGCCTGTGCAATTATCCGGCCGGTCTCATCGCCGTGAGCATGAGCAACACGAGCGTGAGAATGCCCCCCTTCGAGTGTAGTGGCGAGACGACCGTCAGCCTGGTCGAACTCCGCGCCCCAGCTTAGCAGCTGCACTATCAGCTCAGGCCCCTGGCGAACTACCATATCAACTATACTTTCGTCGCATATTCCACAGCCTGTCTTGATTGTATCGGCTACGTGCGAATCGAATGTATCGGCCTTGTTGAGCACAGAAGCGATGCCGCCCTGGGCTTTCCAGGTGTTACTTTTGTCCAGAGTACCCTTGCAAACCATAATGACGTTCAGGTGCTCCGCCGCCTCGATAGCTGCGCGAAGACCGGCAATACCGGCCCCTACCACCAGACAATCCGTAAAGAGCTGCTGTGTTGAGTTTGAGTCGATATTTATTAGATACCGTCTAAATTCCGGCTGACCGGCCATAAACTCCTACCTTCATCAATTTCTTTACAATTATCGATTCTCAATTGCCAATTGTCAATTGCAAAGAGTCCTCAAAACCGATAAATTATAAAGACTGAGAAGATGGGCCTGCAATGATAATATACCCTTAAGGGTAGTAGATGTCCGCGAATAAAACCGTAGCTGGTTATTTTTAAGTTACTTACCCGCGGATAAACGGGAAAATTCAATTATGAGCAGTATATTTCAGCAAAGGACAGGGTATGTTGGTTTTGGAACTGATGACGGCCGAATCGAAAACCTGATTTGATAATGGAATATTAGAGTTATGCACGACCGCCAAAACGATAACAAATTCACCAAGGCCAGAGAACGGATGCTCAGGTGTGACCTGAAGGGACGCGACATAATCGACCCTCGCGTATTAGCCGCGATGGTCGAAGTTCCGAGGGATGAATTTATCCCCCAGACATATCAGTCTCAGGCCTATGACGACGGCCCGCTGCCCATTGGGCTGGGCCAAACCATCTCTCAGCCATATATTGTCGCCCTGATGACTCAGGAGCTGCGCCCCGGCCCCGATTGCGAGGTTCTGGAGATTGGAACGGGCAGCGGATATCAGACCGCTGTCCTGAGTAAACTGGTAAAAAAAGTCTATACGATAGAGAGATTCAGCCAGTTGTCCGAATCAGCCCAGGCGGCCCTGGGCAGGTTGGGCATCAATAATGTTGAGTTCTATATCGGCGACGGCAGTTTGGGCTGGCCGGATTCCCGACTGCCGGAAAAGGGATGTTTCGACAGGATTATCATTACCGCGGCGGTGCCGAAGATACCAAAGCCCATCGCCGGGCAGCTTGTCGACGGCGGCTTCATAGTTGCGCCCGTCGGCTACACAGGGGTACAACGGTTGGTCCTCTGTGAGAAAAAAGCGGCCAAAAGCATCGAGAAAGTAATCTGTGACGTTCGGTTCGTCAAACTGCTTGGAGAATACGGCTTTGAGGAGAAATAGCGATTATGAATCTGGATGAAGGTTTTCGAAGAATCGGCATAGCGGTCTATTTGGCGGCGATAATCTTCGGCCTGTTGGCCTTGTTTGCCACCTTTAACATAATCTTCGCGGCCACTGTGGGAGTTGCGGTTATCATCCTCTTCCACATCGTTCTTTACGTGTTAAAAGGCTTTGTAAAGCAGCCGCCGGAAAAAAAGTGACATAGAACAACTTTTATGACTGAAGTATCACAGGCAAAATCACAAAGAAGATTTGACGCATCTATGTCGGTTCAGTACCTCAAAGGCGTTGGGCCGGCCAGGGCGAAAGTTTTTGCGCAAATGGGCGTCGAGACGGTGGCGGACCTGCTGGAGTACTTCCCGCGTGACTGGAATTTCGCTCCCTCCGCAATCAAAATAAACCAGATGCGACCCGAACAAACGGCCACAGTCGTTGGCCTGGTCGAATCAATAGACTACCAGAGTTATCGCAGGCAGCCTATATTCGAGGCCATAATCAGCGACGATACGGCCGTATGCAGGATTGTGTGGTTTCACGGCGGCTTTCTGCGAGACAAACTAAGGCCCGGGCAGATAATAATGGCTTCCGGCAAGGTCGCTTTATACAAGCACCAGTTGCAGATAACCAATCCGAGATTCCTCATTCTCAAAGAACACAGTATAGACATAAGACGCAAGACTCAAAACTCAAGACTCAAGACTCAAGACTTTGGTCTGACAGGGCCGGATGAGTACTTCAGCGGCGGAGTCTATCCGGCGACCTCCAAATTGAGCAGCAGGCAAATCAAACGAATAATCAGGCCCGTTTTAGACAACTTACCCGAGCTTGTGGCCGATTTCTATGACAAGGCCTTTCTGAAGAAAACAAACCTGATTGGCAGAAAAGATGCGTTTGCGTGGATACATCTGCCGCCGGACGAAGAAAAACTGGCGCAGGCAAAACGCAGATTAAAATATGACGAATTATTCCTGATGCAGCTGGGACTGGCGCTAAGAAGGTTCCGAACGCAGCATTATTCACGGGCCCCGGCGTGCACCTCCAGCGATAAAATCGACAGCCGAATCAGAAAGCGTTTTCCCTTCCTGCTTACCGAGGACCAGAACAATTGCATCGACGAGATTGTAACGGACATGGGCAAATCCGAACCGATGAATCGGCTGCTGCAGGGTGACGTAGGTTCGGGCAAGACGGTGGTGGCGCTCTATGCGGCCCTGCTGGCCGTCGCCAATAAAACGCAGGTGGCAATTATGGCGCCTACGGAGATTCTGGCTTCGCAGCACTTTACCAATATCGAAAGATATTTGAAGGGCAGCAAAGTCAGCAGACGCCTGGTAACACGGGGACTGACCGGCAAAAAGAGAACCGCCCTGCTGAAACAAATAGCCGGCGGAGAAATGGATATTGTCGTCGGGACGGTGGCATTGCTGCAGGAAGATATAGAATTTCAAAAGCTGGGCCTGGTTGTCATCGACGAGCAGCATAAATTCGGTGTCGAACAAAGGGCCCGATTGCGAAAGCAAACCACTCCCCACTGCCTTGTTATGACGGCTACGCCAATCCCTCGGACACTGGCGATGACGGCCTTCGGGGATTTGGATGTTTCCGTTATCAGGCACTCGCCGCCGGGCAGAGGTGCGGTTATCACTCGATGGGTTGACAGGGGTAACCGGCAGAAAACTTACGAATTTATCCGCGAGCGTCTAAAGGCAAAAAAGCAGACCTTTTTTGTATATCCCCGGATTACTGCTCTCGAACAGGACAGCGATATCAAGGCCGCAACCGACGAGTGGAAAAAGTTGTCCGCAGAAGTTTTTCCGGAATTCACCGTCGAGCTTCTACACGGGCGGATGCCTACAGCGAAAAAGCAGCAGATTATGTCGCAGTTTCACAAGGGAAAAATCGACGTGTTAGTCTCCACCGTGGTGGTGGAGGTCGGCGTGGACGTGCCGAACGCAACGATAATGGTGATAGAGGGGGCGGACAGATTCGGCCTGGCGCAGTTACATCAGTTGAGAGGACGTATCGGAAGGGGCGAAGCAAAATCGTTTTGCTTTTTGTTCACCCAGAGTGAAAGCGAAGTAGTCAGGAGCAGACTTGAAATGATGACCAGGAGTAACGACGGCTTTGAGATAGCCGAGCACGACCTGCAGTTGCGCGGTCCGGGGGAATTGTTCAGCACCCGGCAGCACGGACTGCCGGACCTGAAAATCGCAAATATCGTCGAGGACTACGACCTGCTGGTTATGGCAAGAAAAAACGCCTTCGAGCTGGTCCGCTCCGACCCGATGCTGACAAATGCCGAGCACAGGAACATTCGCCGGGCGCTGCTGGCCAAATTCGGCGATTCGCTCGGCCTGGCGGACGTCGCTTAGAAAAACGGGTATTTTTGTGACTTTTCGCCGACTTTTTGCGTATTTTTGCACATTTTTGACGATTTTTACCCGCCATTTTTCGGGCAATCCCCGTATCTAACCACTTCGGAGTCACTAAATTTGGAAGATTCGACCGTCCCCCAGAGCATTTCGGCCCAATAAATTTTACTGGAATTGAGCCGAGAAAAGGTGTAAAAAGCCGAAAGATATTAGTTAATTTTATGCCAATAGTTGATAAATTCCTGCTTGGCGCGGGAATGACAAACTAAGTCCTACGCGCTAAACGCTAATTATGCAGATGACCTACAAAAACAACCGGTTGGAGAAGGTTTTAATCGGGGTCAACGCCCTGCTCGCGGCGGTTGTCGCGGCGTCCTTTGTCCTGCTTTCCGGCTTTGATGAGCCCAAGCTGCCGGAGACGCTCCTTTTTGCCGTCCAGGTCGCTTTACTCTTTTTATTCATCGCCGAGAAAGTGATTCGGCTGACTAATGCCTTTTCGAAAGCAGAGTTCTGGAAAGCGAACTGGTTTGAAATTCCCCTTTTATTCGCGTTTGGCATTACCGTTCTCGGGGCGGGCCATTGGTTTGCTCCCACCCCGGAAGAGTCCTCGGTAGTTCGCCATTTCGCGGTGGGTATTTATATCGCTCTGCAGGTCGTTATCAAGCTTTGCAGGACCAGCGTGAATCTGGCGGCGTCGGGAAAGAATCCAGCGCTGACATTAATCGCGAGTTTTCTAGTCCTGATAATCTCCGGGGCGGGACTTCTGATGCTGCCGAAGGCGTCCACGAACGAAAGCCTGAGCCCTGTCGATGCCTTGTTTACCTCGACCAGCGCCACCTGCGTTACCGGGCTTATCGTAAAGAATACGGGAGAAGACTTTAGCTTGATGGGAAAGGTCGTGATTCTGACGCTGATTCAACTTGGCGGCCTGGGGATAGTCGTGTTCGGTGCGGTAATTGCGCTGCTGTTGGGCCAGGCACTGAGCCTGCGCGAATCGGTGGCAATGCAGGATTTGCTAAGCGCCAGAACGCTAAGCCGAATAGGCAATATGATAGCTTTTATCTTCGTTGGGACGATACTTATCGAGGCCGTCGGTGCGGTCAGCATTTTCGGGATGTGGGACGATAGTGTGCAGCATAAGTGGTTCTGCAGTATCTTTCATTCCATCAGCGCTTTTTGCAATGCGGGTTTTAGTTTGTTCGGCGATAGTTTCGAGCGCTACCATAAAAGCTGGGGAGTATTCGGGGTTATATGTCCGCTGATAATCCTGGGCGGCCTCGGTTTCAGCGTGCTTTACGACCTGGCCAATATCGCAGTTAACAGGACAAAGCGATTTTTCAAAAAGTCCTTGAATAAGCGCTACCGCTTTTCAATGGAAGCGCCGAAAAGAATGCGGCTGCAAACCAAGATAGTTCTCAGTGTAAGTGCGTGCCTGATAGTCCTGGGGATGCTGGCTATTCTTCTGTTCGAGCGATACGCAGGCGGGGATAGTTCAATTGCAAAGACAGGGATTCTGGGCGCACTGTTTCAGTCGATTACGGCCAGGACGGCCGGCTTCAATACCGCCAATATCTCTGCGATGTCGGATTCGAGCAAGTTTGTCTTAATACTGCTCATGTTTATCGGAGGTTCGCCCGGCTCAACTGCAGGCGGCATAAAGACAGTAACGCTGGCGGTAATAATAATGACGGTTATTGCGGCTCTGCGAAAACGCTCCGAAGTCGAGATGTTTCGGCGTTCGGTTCGGATAGTTGTCGTCGGGCGGGCAATAACTATTACGCTGCTTTTAGTCGTGGTTCTGTTCGCGGCGACGCTCGCTCTCAGCATCACCGAGAACGCCCGGCCTTTTACGATGTCGGATATTATGTTCGAGGCGGCCTCGGCGCTGGGGACAGTAGGCCTGACAACCGGAATAACACCTTCTTTGACAACGCCCGGCAAATTGATTATTATAGCCGTGATGCTTATCGGCAGACTTGGGCCGTTGACGTTGCTGGCGGCGCTGACATTTAACCTGAAACCGGTCCAATACAACTATCCGGATGAAACCATAATTGTCGGATAAATTCGTCGTGCGTATTGCGTGATGGGTATCGCGCAAAACAAGAACGCAATACGCGATACGATATACGCAATACGCAATACGATATACGAGGTAACAGTTATGAAACGGTTTGCTGTAATAGGATTGGGACGGTTCGGAAAGAAACTGGCCATCGCACTTGCCATGAGCGGGGCGGAGGTCATCGCTATCGACAAGAACAGAGATGAGATAGAGCTGATCGGCGACCAGGTCAGTCACGCCGTCAGGCTCGACAGCACCGACGAAGAGGCGCTCAAGGCACAGGGCGTCGATAAGGTTGACTGCGCCATTATCGGTATAGGACAGGGCACCGGAAGGGGCTTCGAGTCTGCGATTCTGACGGTAGTGAACCTGCGGCAGATGGGCGTCAAGCACATATATGCAAGAGCCGAGGACTTGATTGCCGGAGAGGTCTTTTCCAAGGTAGGCGCTACGGAGGTCATCTATCCTGAAATCGAATCGGCTCAAAGATGGGCGTATAAGCTCATCGCGCCGCAAATCGGAGAAAAAATAGATTTCGCACCCGGCTACAGCCTGGCCCGGATAAAGGCCCCTGCCAGCTTCGACGGCAAGACGATTATAGATTTGCAACTGCGCCAGAAGTACAACGTCAATCTTGTTGCCATCAAAAGAGGCGAGCACAGCAAAACCAAAAAGAGCGAGAAAGGCGGCATTATAAACGTCCCGATGCCCGGCACCGTTGTTTATCAGGACGACATTTTGATGGTCGCCGGCTCCGACGCGGACCTTGCAAAACTACCGCAGGAGTAAGGCATGTGAGATTATGAGCAGCTTAAATAAAGCCGACTAATAATATTAAGGGTGTAGTTGTATGAAAAAACTTTCTACGGAACTACTTGATGAAATCACTATGCGATTAGCCGAGTCAATACACCCGGAGAGAATTTATCTTTTTGGCTCACACGCTGCGGGTAATGCCGACCAGGACAGCGACATAGACCTGTTGGCTGTGATTGGCGAAACCGACAAATCCACACGTGACGTTGCCCGGAAAGGCAGAGCAAGTCTGTGGGGCTTGAAAACTCCGGTAGATTTGATTGTCTGCACCAAGTCACCGTTCGAGAGGTACCGCCACATGGTCAACAACGTTATGAACGAAGCCTTTCTTGATGGAAGGGTCATTTATGGATCCTAAACTGGAATTGACAAGGCAATGGCTGACGAGGGCCGAAGACGATTTGCGCCTGGCGGATTTGGTGCTCAACGACAACGAGGCGGTTTATTGGTGTGCCGCTTTTAATGCCCAACAGGCCGTAGGAAAAGTCACTAGGGAACCGCTCATTTACCACAGAAGGGAATGATGAAAAAACAGTATCTTGGCGACTCGAAAGATAGTTTCAAGTGGGACTATCATGATTTCCTGGCGAGGGAACTGAATTCTCAGGTTCTAAATGTTGTTCCAATGCTTACACCTGATGATAAGGGTAATGAGGGAGGAACACCCGCAACATTATTCCCCGCACAAAAAGAAATTATCGAGTTCTGCAATGATTTGAGGAATGTCAGAGATATCGGTCTGGTCACAAGTTTACCTCATAGAACAAACGCCAAATATAGAGTCAATTTGCACAACCGCAGCACATACATAACTAATCAGAACAGAAGAAGATATTTTTCCGGTCTGTTACCTGATGAAGATCAGTTGTTTCTCATTGACCCTGATATCGGTTTTGAGCCGGAGAAGTCGTTTAGCGAGCAGCATATCCTGTACACTGACATAGTGGACATCCTGAAACAAGTACCCGCAAGGTCAGTGGTTTCTGTCTTTCAGCATTTCAGATACAAGCCTTTTGACAAGGATTTCGCGCGGATCAAAAAGCGTTTAGAAGTCGGGCATGCAACGGCTGTTTATTGGCACTCCTTAATGTTTGTAGGTATAAGCAAATCCGAAACTGAAATAATGTGCGTGGCGAAAGCAAACAAGAAATACTCTGAAGACAAGCCTGTTAAAATCATTCCCTAACGCAGATGGCTCTGTTTGACGTTTTGGTCCTTGCAAATTCCTGCTTTGCGGTCTATTTAAAGACGAGAACCACATGAACGCCTGTTCAGCGTTTTAGGTCTTTCGGTATTTTCTCAGCATATCGAGTAAGTTCTGCATATCTTCAGGCAGGGGCATCTCGAATTTCACTATTTCGGCGCTTTGGGGGTGTCTGAATTCGAGCGTTGAGGCGTGAAGGGCGAAGCGATTTATAACAGGCTCCTGGACGGTTTGCTCGGCGTCGGCCAACTGCCAGGGATAGACGAACTTGCCGCCATACATATCATCGCCAACGATGGGGTGTTTTATATATGAAAGGTGCACGCGAATCTGGTGCGTTCGGCCGGTCCTGGGGGACAACTCCAACAAAGAGTAGCCGCGAAATTCCTCGAGCACCTGGTAAAAAGTGATTGATTCTTTGCCGACTTCCGGGCGAACAGCGTATTTCTCCCTCATCCTCGGGTGGACGCCCAACGGCGCCTTTATGCGGTCAGCGGTCAACTCAGGGCATCCATGGACAATCGCAAGATAAGTCTTTTTTACCTGGCGGCGCTCAAATTGCTTGGCAATTCTCCACTGGGCGGTATCGTTTTTCGCAACGACCATGACCCCGGTGGTATTCCTGTCGAGCCGATGAACGATGCCCGGCCTGAATTCTCCCAGACCGCTTGAGAGCTTATCCGAATAAAACGCCAGGGCGTTGACCAAGGTGCCGTGCAGGTTGCCGCGCGCCGGGTGGACAAGCATATCGGCTTGTTTATTGAGGACTATAAGGGAGGAATCCTCGTAAATGATATCCAGCGGGATATCTTCAGGCAGAATCTCTTTCTTCGGCAATTCGGGAACTGCCATGTCGATTTTATCGCCCGGACTCAACCTAAAACTCGGCTTGACGATTGACCCGTTAACCTTAACCGCGCCTTCCTTGATTATGGTCTGGATGAAACGTCGGCTGAATTCCGATAATTCGACTCGTCCGTGGAGATACTTATCAACTCTGCGTTCTTTGATTGAACTTCCAACCTGAATCGTCAACTGTTCACTTCTAACATCCGGAGTCTGGCTCATCTTGTTGTTTCGTTAATTATCTGCCGGGCGGATTGGCTTCGGGCGGCTCAGAGACATTGTTGGAATCTTCCGAGGCCTGATTCGGCTCAGCGAATATGGAGACAGTATTCGGAACAGCTGCCTGATTGGCCTCAGTGGGCAAATTGATATCAAGGATATTGGCAGTGGCCAACGAAATGACTTCCGCCGGCAGATTGAACTCTGCAGGCAAATCAGACCCGGCAGGCAGATTTGCATCAAAGGGCGGCATTTGGAACGGCGGTTGTAGTCTTGGGGAGGGCATGAAGACTATTTTTTGCTTGTAATCAGCCATTGTCTCAAGACGGTACTTTGCCTGGACGCCGACTGTGGTACCTTCGAAATTGGGGTTTTCCGTAATGTCGCGGTATATTTGCTCGGCCTCTTTAAAATTACCAATCTCTTCGGCGCATAGTCCCAACCCAAATGTGGCCATAGCCATTAACAAAGGATTAGCCCCGGCCCTATCGACGGCTTCGGTGTAACTGGCCTTTGCCTTGTTTATTTGCGCAGTTAAATCCGCCCCTGGTACAGTCCCGGGACGGTAATGCAAATCTGTACGCAGGGCTTCCGCCCGCTTAATAAGCGCCAAAGCCGCCATTATGTCGTCATTTTCGCCCCGGGCGAATGTTTCGAGGTTGTTTGCCGGTTGGAGAAGGATAAACGACACGTCTTTACCCTGGGCTTGTGCGCTAATGATTTGCATTTTGCTCTGCGATAGCTGGTTCACAAAGTTTGTAAGCTCGATTTGCTTTTGAACTGATGCCACCTTTTTGCCATAGAATTTCCAAAACCAAACACCTGCAACGACAATAATCAACGCCAATACGCAGATAATCGTTATCAGGTTGTCCTTCGTCCATTGTGGAAAGTTTATTAGCCACTCGGCCAATTCATTGGTTTTCAGCTCGTGCCGATGGTCGGATTTCATTTTTGTCCCCGTTTCTTACCCAAAAACAGACTATTACCCATCCCGATATATCGGAATTCCACTGCGAACACAGAAGAGTATTGTAGCAAAATATCTTTTCTCTTGCAATTTATCTAACAATCAATTAGTATTTTGCCCGAAAATTATATAGAAAGGACATAAATGCTCAAAATAAAGGTGAAAGGCGAAAAACACAACTTACCTATCTTCACTTTCTACTTTTTCCTGTTTCTGGCTGCTTCGCTCTGTGCGGCTTCTGAGCAGCCGAATAAGGCACAGGTGCCCGATGGATTGGAAGGCCTTTGGGACCCGGCTAAATACATCGATATCGACGAAATTAAGCCGGGAATGGAGGCACATTGCCTGACGGTGTATGGAATTGCCGGGATTGAAAAGTTTTCTCTGGAAGTTGTGGATGTAGTACGCAATATGGAGCCGGGCAGGAACGCGATTCTGGTCAGGGGAACTGACGAGCGTTTTATCCACACCGGTCCGGTGGGCGGGTGTAGTGGTTCGCCGGTCTATATCGATGGCCGATTAGCCGGGGCACTGGCCTTTGGGTGGCTCTACAGCAAGGACCCGCTTTACGGCGTTACGCCAATTGCCGAAATGCTAACAGTAGGCCGGGCAGGAAACAAGAAGCCGGAGAAGAACTACGCGGCGGCGAATACAGGATACGCATTCGATTTCTCCAGGCCGATTGATTTTGCGGAAATTGACAGGCAAATTACAAACCCACGATTTTCCAGAAACTCCGGCCTGGCCGGTGCTGCGGCTCTACCTTGTCCGTTGATCACCACTGGACTACCGGCTGAGGTTTGCAGGCAGTTAAAAGCCACTTTCGAACCTTTAGGATTTATGGTCGTCCCCGGCATTGGCGGGAACGCCGAAAGTGGGGCGGAAAACGAACAGCCGGATGATAAATTAGTCCCGGGAGCCTGCCTTGCCGTACCGCTGGTAAGCGGCGATATAACAATGGGCGTGTATGGAACGGTAACAGAAGTCAGAGGCGATAAGATATATGGCTTTGGGCACACGTTTCTCGGTTACGGCTCGGTGGATTTGCCGATGGCCACAGGGAAAGTGCACACCGTGATATCAAGTCTGCTTCGGTCCACGAAGTTGTGCAGCATGGGCCGGACAGTCGGCGCCATGACAACTGACGAGGGCATGGCGGTACTCGGGCAGCTCGGCGCAACAGCGCGGACGTTCCCGCTGACGATACGAGTTGACCGCTACAATGACCCCGAAAAACGAGTGTACAACTGCCGGGTTTCCAAAAATCTACTGTACACACCGGCGTCGGTTCGCTCGGCCGTCGCCGGGGCGGTACTTTACATGGGCTCTTTGCCGCCCGACCATTCGATTGAGTACAAAGTAGCCATCGACATAGAGGGATTTGACCCGATTACCTTTGAAAACGTCTCCGCCGGGACGAGTGTGAGTGAGTTGCTGATGGAAAGCGCCGGCTCGATTTTGCTGCTTATGGCCAACCCGTACAAAGAAGTTGATATTAAATCAGTCGATTTTGATATCCGCGTTACGGCAACTGACATCACTTCGCGTATATGGTCGGTCAATTTGTCGGATTCCAAAGTCAAGGCCGGCGAAAATATCGATATCGAGACAATTATCGAAAAAGTTCTGGCGGGAAAGAAAAAATACCTGTGCAGCTTGAAAATACCCGATGATTTGCCGCCTGGAAAATACGAATTGACGGTGTGCGGCTCGCGAGATTACGAGCAGTTTCTTCTCAAAACCGTTCCTTATAGATATATTGGGCGGAATCTTACGGGCTTGGTTGAGGCGATAAACAATTCTTTGAAAATCGACAGAGACAGGCTGTATTGTCTTTTGAGCCTGCCGCCCAGCGGTTTAACCGTGGAAGCGGCAGAGCTGCCCGACCTGCCGGCGACGAAGATGCTGGTCCTCCAGAATGCGAAAAGGGCCCTTCAGAGCAGGCCTTACCAACATTGGCTCGAAAAGACCATCGAGACCGGAACAGTCATCATCGACAAGAAGGTTATGCGGATAACAGTAGAAAAGTAAAAAACACATATATGAAATTCGCCGTGCGTATTGCGTGATGGGTATCACGCAAAACAAGTACGCAATATGCAACACGATATACGCAATAAGAAATATTTGAGGAATTGCTATGAGAAATAGATTTCACAGGCAGCGAACCCGATTGTACAGGGTAACTTTTGCGGCTTTACTTTGTCTGGCTTTGAGTTCGGCTTCCCTGGCGGTCAGCAGCAAGATTACGCGTCACAAGAGCAGCTCGGATTTATTGAAGGGCGAGACCGAAGACGTTGTGATTGGCTCACGAGGGACCATTCAGCTCGGACGGACGGCCGAGGAGCTGGTCGAGGAGTTTGAAGATGTCTGGTCAATAAACAGTATCGTCGAAAGCGGCGGCACCATTTACCTCGGCACAAGTCCCAACGGCGGCATTTACAAATACAGCCTCGGTAAATTGACCAAGATTTATCCACCGGAAGGACAGCCCGTCTTGCAAAAAGAACCCAAAGCCGAAGCCGAATCAGAGAAAGAAACAAAGGATGCAAACGACCCAAACGACCCAAACGACCCAAACGAATCGTCCGATTTACCCGAAGATTCGAACGCAACTAAGGCCGAAGAGCACCTATCGAACGAGCATATTTTCGCAATGGCAACCGATGTGTCGGGCAGGCTTCTGGCTGGTATGAGCGGCGATGAGTGCAGACTGTGCCGGTTCGAAGCCGACAAGATGGAAGTCATCTTTGAGCCGAACGATGCCAAATACATCTTCGCAATAGCTATCGATGAGGGTGGTAATATTTATCTGGGGACAGGGCCTCAAGGCAAAATTTACCGAAGCGACCCCTTCGGCAAAGAAACGAAGGTTATTTACGACAGCATCGACAAGAATATACTCTCACTGGTGACCGGGCGGGACAACTTTATATACGCGGGAAGTGACAGCCGGGGACTGGTATATAAGATTAACTCTCGCACTCAAACAGCGACTGTTCTATACGACAGCGACCAGCCGGAGATTACAGCCCTGTTATTTACCGAAGACGGCGACCTGCATGCAGCGGCGACTTCGGCCAAGATAGTGCAAAGTCAAACACAGTTTGCCGCAAAACTTGCTTCGGCCGGCAAGCCTGAGACCAAAGCGGCAAAGGAGAAAAATGACGACCAGAACAAAACCAGCCGTAAACTCAAAATCCCCAATACACCGAAGACAAGCAGCGACAAATCAGCCCAGGGCTCAGTAACTATCTCAAAAATGGCCAAGCCGACTCAAGCCAGTCATATATACAAGATAAGCAAAGAAGGTTTCGTAACCGACGTATTCGGCGAGATGGCGGTTTTCTTCTGCCTGGCGGAACAGGACAAAAAGCTGCTCGTCTGCACCGGAAACAGCGGTCAGCTTTTTACAATCGAACCGGCCTCGGAACAGGAAGCGGTTATCTATGAGGATGAGCAGGCGCCGCAGATAACAGCGATAGCCGTCTCCGGAGAGGACACGTATCTCGGGACAGCAAATCCTGCGAAGTTAATAAAAGTAGGCAAAACTTATTCCTCGGAAGGGACATACACTTCCGACCTTATCGACGCCGGCCAGCCGGCCAAGTGGGGCAAGCTGCAGATAGAAGCGGATATTCCTCAAAAGTGCAAGGTCCGAGTGGCCTCTCGCAGCGGAAATGTTAAGGATGTAAACGACCCGACTTTTTCGGACTGGAGCGAGCTGACAGAAATAACAGGGCCCATACAACTTCGCTGCCCTCTGGGGAGATTCTGTCAATATAAGCTTGTGCTGCACAGCGAAGATGGTAACAAAAGCCCGATTATAAGGGAGATTGCCGTTGCCAGTACCGTGCCGAATTTGGCGCCGAAAGTCGAATCAGTCAGCGTTAGTCGGCTTACCACAGCCGGCAAAAAAGGGGTGTTCAAAATCAGCTATAAGGCCAGGGACGACAACAGCGACAAGCTGATTTACAAGATAGATTTCAGAAAGGTGGGAAGAACAAACTGGATTGAACTGGAAGACGAACTTGAAAAAGACACCTTCGAATGGGACGGAAAGACCGTTGAAGACGGTCGATACGAAGTCAGGATAACCGTAAACGACCAGAGAAGCAACACCACTGCAACTCAACTGACGGGCAGTAGAATAAGCGAGCCGATAGTAGTTGACAACACCGGACCGGTCATCAAAAACTTCAAGACGTCATCGCTGCTTAAAGACGACGGGCCGTGCAGAGTTTTCGAATTTGAGGTCCTGGATGAACTCAGTGCGATTGAGAAATTGGAATACACAATCGACAGTAACGCCGACTGGATAGGTGCGGTGCCGGAAGATTTGGTTTACGACACGACAAACGAGAATTTCTCCATCGAGATAAATTCGGACAAAGACCTGCCGCAAGGCGACCACGTACTCACTATCAAAGCCAGCGACGCGGTCGGCAATACAACGTATAAAACTTTCGAGGTCAATATTAAAAACTAAAAACTTGAAACTAAAAGCATGTCCCTTCGGCAAGCTCAGGGCAGGCTCTGAGCAGAGTCGAAGGATACAAAACCACAGCTTGAAATTCAAAACTATATTCTTTGATAACGTGAGGGAAATGACAGTTTCAAGTTTTGAGCTTTGGTTTTGCGTTTTACGTTTTTAGTTTTACACTTTGTCTTGTGCTTCTGTGCGATATATCGAATTTAAAAAAATCGCTGAGACGGTCGAATCACTTTGTATAGCAGCCGCCTATGAGCTGCCGGGCGATGTTTTAGCCGCTCTCGAAGAAGCGGCACAAAAAGAATCCAACCCGGCGGCGGCAAAAATACTCAATCAGCTCATCGAAAACGCCCGCATAGCGGCAGAAAAAGAAATCCCTTTGTGTCAGGATACGGGCCTTGCCGTAGTCTTTGTCGAGCAGGGAGCGGACTCGGCCGTCAAAACCCCTGACGGCATGGGGCGCCTTACTCTGTTCGACGCAATCAACGCCGGTGTTGAATCCGGTTATGAAAAAGGTTACCTGCGAAAAACCGTTGTCGCCGAGCCTTTGAATGAACGCAGGAACACCGGCACAAACACCCCCGCCATAATTCATCAACGAACCGTGCCGGGACAGAAGTTGAAGCTGACGGTTATGACCAAGGGCGGAGGATGCGAGAATAAAAGCCAATTCAGGATGTTCAGGCCCACGGCGGAAAAAGACCGGATAATTAACTGGGTTGTCGATGTTGTCAGCCAGGCCGGCGCCGATGCCTGCCCGCCGTTTGTTGTTGGGGTAGGAATCGGGGGCGATTTCGAGCTAAGCTGCCTGCTGAGCAAAAAGGCCCTGTGCCGAAATTTGGGGGCACGAAATGGCGATGATTTCTACGCCCGGCTTGAGACGGACCTGCTCTCGAGGATTAACGCACTTGGACTGGGGCCGCAGGGTCTTGGCGGCGATACTACCGCTCTGGGTGTTATGGTCGAGACCGCCCCGTGCCACATTGCATCGCTTCCGGTGGCGGTGAATATCGAGTGCCACAGCCACAGGCACAAATCGGCAATTATTTAGTATCTGTTGCGAAAAGCTGAAACTGGTGATGTCACCCCTGCGGAAGCAGGGGTTTATATCATCGAAAAAACCTGGATTCCTGCTGCCTGCTTTCGCAGGCACAAGTTTACCCCCGCGAAAGCGGGGGCAGGAATGACAAATGTTGTTTCCGCAACAGGAACTTTTAGGCTGTCCATCCTCACAAACAGATTCCGGGAATCTATTTATTGATATGGTTTATTCCTCGCCCGGTCGAGCAAAAATCAATAAGCTCTACAAAGAACAGGCCGACCTTGTGGGGTCGGCCTGTTCTTTGTAATGGTTTCGTTAATAGTCCTTGAAAGGCCTTATCCACTCCGGCCAGTCGTCTGGCGTAACCTTACCGGCCAAGGTGTAGGGACCTTCTGTGTCGAAGTTGCGATGCCACTTCAACTTCCACAACTCCTTAAGTCCGAGCTTTCTGACGGAGACATCCATAAAGGCGCCGTTCACAAATCCGTTGTGTCGGTTGATGCAAAAGCGGCCCATCATCGACACGTTACCATACACTCGGCCATCCCCGGCTGTCGGAGGGGCATTGGTGGGAGATGGCCAGCCATCAATCCAGAGGCAATCCAAAATCAGCGGTACATTACTTGGTTGTGGAACATTATGGTAGCCCTTCCAATAATTTTTCTCCGGTGGCACAAATGGCCTGCCTGAGTAAAGCCAGCCATTTAGCCCATAGCTGCCGTAATCACCTGGTTCCGCGAACCGAACTGTATCGTTAAAGACCCCCCAGGCCAGAAACGTGCTACCGGAGCTCCCATAACCGCCTCCTTCGGGCACCGCCGGCTTCATCGCCTGCGGACAGCAGCGCAGCTCACCAATGTCGGTATAGTACGGCCGAAGCACACACTGCCAAAACCCACCCATATTTAGCTCATCTTCACTGAAGAGGCCGTCGTTATCATCCATATACATCGTCATACAAAGACTCCATTGGTGCAGGTTCGACAGACAAATAGACTCCTTTGCCTGTTTCTTTACCCGCTGCAGCGCCGGCATCAATATCGCCATCAAAACTGCTATAATGGCAATCACAACCAAAAGCTCAACTAAGGTAAAGGCTCTTTGTTTGTACATAAGAAAAACGCTCCCTTCTGCACTTAAAAAACTATATCTTCTTACATACTATTCAAAAACAACGGCCGACTTCACAAGGTCGGCATGTTCTTTGTAATGGTTTCGTTAATAGTCCTTGAAAGGTTTTATCCACTCCGGCCAGTCGTTCGGCGGGACATTACCATTACCAGCTAAGGTCCAGGGCCCGTTTATGTCAAATGACTTGTGCCACTTTAGCTTGTACAACTCCTTGACCCCGACCTTCCTGGCCGAGAAATCCAAAAACAAGGTACCCACGAACCCCTGGTGGCGGTTGATACAGCAGCGGCCCATGTTGTTGCCGGACCACGCGGCGAACTCGTTGTCGGCGGGCCTTTGATTTTCCTTCGGCCACAGGTCGAAACGCAGGGCCTCTGTGAACAAAGGTACCTGGCTGGCACCGGGAGAATTTGCGCTGTGAAAACCGTCCTTGACAGAAACACCGCCTTCGTACGTTGTTGCAGTGCGGGGCTTCAGGCAATAGCCGTTTATGCCATAGCTGCCGGCTATGCCGTTCGGTCCCATATCAGTCCCGGTGAATATGCCCCACGCGTTGAAAATATTAAAGTTGGGTATCTTAATACCACTCTCATCGATTATTGGCTTTGTGGCGGTCGGGCAAAACCATATTTTATTCGCCTTCCAATCTTTGTAGCGTGGTTCCAAAAATCTTATCCACCAGTAGGCGGGGGACCCCGGGGCAGAGTCCCAGAGTTTGCCGTCATTTGCTTCGGTGTACATCGCGGCTATTAGCCCCCATTGCTTGAGGTTCGCCTGGCATTTAATCATTCTGGCCTGTTCCTTCACCCTCCGCAATGCCGGCATCAGAATCGCCATTAATACCGCGATGATGGCAATTACCACCAGAAGCTCGACCAAAGTGAATCCGCGCTGTCTGTTCATGAATATACTCCTTAAGCCTACTCTATATGACAGTACAATTCTAAGATGCGCAAAAACAGCTTTCTGTTCCGTTAATTCTGCGTTTTCGAATTATTTTGAGCCTATTTATTGAGCCTGCTAATTTTGATAACATATTATACACCAGAGGCGATTTTCCTGCAATATCAAAATCTGCAGCAGCAACCTGTGCCCGAGCGGCCCAGCGAAAGAAAGGTCATAACGCCAGGAATTGCCCAAAACAACCAAGAGGATTAAACACAGCCTCGGGAAAAATGACGGAAATCACTTTTTGTGCCAAAATCGGCGATTTTGCGACCCGCCCCTGTCCCAATTGCCCTTTTATCGCTCTGAGGGGGGGCTTTTGGCACAGCACAGATTCGCGATGGCAACGTAATCTTCAGGCCGAATTTGTTCCGGACGCTGTTTTGAATCGATGGAGCATTGCTGAAAAATTCCGCCCCAATCGTGGATTTTTTCGAGTTTGCCCCGAGCTAATTTTGTACAGGCCAGAAGAGTCTTACGGCGATGACCCATAAAAAGGCTGATAATCTCAGCGAACAGTTCCATATTCCGAATACGGCTTGCCTTTGCCTCTTCGCGAACAAAAGCGACCATTGCCGAATCCACCTGCGGCTGAGGCCAAAAGACTGTTCGTTTCAGAGTCCTTATCGTTTTTACATCACCGGCCGCGCCTAAGAAGATGCTCAAGGTGCCGTAATCACCGCTGCCGGGCCCGGCCGACATTCGCACGGCGATTTCTTTCTGGACAGTAACGTACATGGCCTCAACTATCGTCGGGCCTGTAATCAAATTCAATATCACGGGACAAGCAACGTTATAAGGCAAATTTGCCACTAACAAAATCCGACCGGAACAGCTCCTGCGGGCAAGGACCAATGCGTCTGTAACGTTATGGCCGATAGTGTGTTTGTTCTCAAGGATATCGGTATTGATAATCTCGACGTTATCTGTCTCTGCAAGCTGGCTTTTTGCAATCTCGGCGAGGGTCCGGTCGTGCTCAACAGCTATTGTCATGCCGGCCTTCTCGGCCAGAGCCTCTGTCAAAGAACCGGTGCCGCAGCCGACTTCAAGCACAATATCATTCTTATCAATGTTCGCTGAATCCACGAGCAGCCGCATCAGGTTCAGGTCGATGAGGAAATGCTGACCCAGACGTTTGTTTGGAAAGGCGCCGGCCGATGCAAGCAATTGCCGGATTTGTTGCTTGGTATGCATTGGAAATACAAATTTAGAATTAAGAATTTCGAATTTAGAATTATTTTGAAGACCGGGATTTTTTCACAATAGTAGTAAGAATTGCAATCAAGGACCCGCAATTCTAAATTCTAAACTCTCAATTCTACATTCTTTCTCGTTTTGGCCATTTGTATCGCAGTAACTATGGCGGATTTCATCCCGGCCGGATTGGCAAGGTTCTTCCCTGCAATATCGAAAGCCGTTCCATGAGCCGGCGAGGTCCTTATAATTGGAATGCCGATAGTTATATTTACCGCGCGCTCGAAATCGAGCAGCTTAACGGGAATCATACCCTGGTCGTGATACATCGCGACGACAGCATCGAATTGGCCGCGGACGGCCTGTAAAAAAAGCGTATCGGCGCTGAACGGACCATCACAGTTTATCCCCTGGTTCTGAGCCAACAAAATCGCAGGTGATATTATTCTCCGCTCCTCATCACCGAATTGGCCGTCTTCGCCGGCGTGCGGATTCAACGCGGCAACGCCAATTTTAGGGTTCTCCATGCCCCATATCTCCCTCAACGCAGTATTTAACAAATCTATCGGCTCGAAAACGCAGCCAATGGTAAACTTGTTCCTGACGTCAAACAAAGCCTCGTGAATCGTTGCCAGGGCCACTTTCAACTGCCCGGCGACGAACATCATGGCCTTTCGCTTGGATTTACATCTTTCGGCCAACATTTCGGTATGGCCCGGCCAGTCCGCACCGGCCAATTTCCAACTGGCTTTGCTGATTGGCGCCGTTACTACGGCATCTATAATTTCGGCTCGAGCGGCATCAATAGCATCGGCACAAAACCTTATGGACGCCTCGCCGGCAAACCTGCTGGGACGTCTAATCCATGACGGGACGGAATACTCATCGTAATCGGCGACAACAACCTTATACGGATAGTCCCTGCTGATTTTTTCGTGCTGGTGCCGGCCCCAGAATGGCTCAATCTCGGCGGCGTCGGCAGCGTAACAAAGCTGCTCGTTCATACCAAAGACAACAAATTTCGCCGCCCGGCGTATCTCCGGGTCGTCCAGGGCCTTTACGATAATCTCCGGGCCTATACCTGCGGCATCGCCCATCGTTATGCCTATGACCGGCTGCTCGGTTATCGAGTTATTGACGTCGCTTCTTTTCATAGCATATAGCAGACAATCTATAGCGTATAGTGTACGGTTCTGTATTCCTATTGCGCCAAACACTGCCTAAAAGCCCAACAGTTTTAATTTCTCCTCCGTCAGCCTCTGCTCTTTGGGCAGAATATTTTCGAGCTGTTTCTTGATAGTTTTGACGATTATATCGGTTTCGATATTGACGCTGTCTCCGATTTTCGCCGTGCCTAAGGTGGTCTTGCTCAGCGTCTGCGGTATTAAGGCCGTGCTGAAGCTGCCTTGTCCTAAAGAGGCTATCGTCAAACTTACTCCATCCACGGCAACCGAACCCTTGACCACCATCTGGTCGAGCAGTTCGGCGCCGGCCTGGAACCATATATCGGCGAATTGAGCCTGCTTGTTGATTGTTTTAATCGTCGCTGTGCCGTCGATATGCCCCTGGACAAAATGTCCGCCGAAGCGGTCGCCCGACTTGAGAGCCCGCTCGATATTGACCCTTGATGAAGGTCTTAATTTGCCCAGAGTCGATTTTGTTAATGTTTCGGCGCTCAGTTCAAAAGTCGCCAGAGTACCTGTAACCTCGGCGATGGTCAGGCAGACGCCGTTTATGGCTATACTATCGCCTGTTTTGCCGCCATCGGCTAATTCGCCCAAATCTATGGTCAGACGGGCGGCATCCGCCCCGGCGCCACCGGAAACCGTCTTTACTGCACAAATCGCCTCTATAAGCCCTGTGAACATCTTAACCTGTTTATATTGTTGATTATTTACTATTGAAAAAATAAGAGTAATCGCTACAATCAATATAAAATTATACATAATCAGCAATTAACAATCAATTGGCAATTTTGGTAAGGAGCTGGGAATAATTATGAATACATTCTGGCTGAAATTAGCTGGGGGGGCGGTTTTGGTCGTGGGCGCAATCGTTCTGATTGGCGTTTTGGCATCTTCCGACAAATCCGGCCGGACTCCTGAACCACGACCTGAACCGAAGCAAAAGACTATTTACGACCAGTGGGACGAGGACGAGAAGAGACTAAAGGCCGAGCCGCAGCTCAAAGAACCGCCCGTAACTCAAGTACCGCCGAGCAAGCCGGTACAACCTCTCCAGCCACCAACGCAGGTCGAGCCGCCAAAACCACAATTCGAAAAGCTCGGCATGGAAGATGAGATTCAAGCACAAAGACTTTTGAATTATGCCGTACAGGAAAGAAAGATGGGCCGGCTGCCGGCGGTAAAGCTGGGATACAAAAAGATGCTGGAGCACTGCCGCCAGATAATCCAGAGATGGCCGGAAAGCGAATACGCCTTTAAGGCCAAAAGGCTCATCGCCGACATACCCGAGCGATACCACAAAATGTACAATATTGCCCCTGAAGAAGTTGACCTCGGAAATTTGAAATAGACACTCAACAAACTCGTGAAGGAACGCAGAGATGACCACAACCGCATCAGTTGCCAACATACCGGCAATTTCAATAACCGCCGACTGTCTGCCCGAAGCGTGGGAAAGGGCAGTCCTGGCGGTGTGGGACAAGGGATTGGAGGTCCGAACGCAATACGACAAGCCCGAGGACCCGCCGAGCAAAGACGCAACCGTTATCGTAACGATAAACGACCCATTCTGCGAGCCGAGGATTCACAAGAACTTTCCGGGCGGACCGGAGGAGCTTGAGTCTTATCGGCAGGAAGTAGTCGGCGGTATTCATGACCACTGGATAAATCCCGCCGCCGGTAAGTGGACCTATACGTATCATGAACGGCTGTTCGCATACTGTCCGGTGGAAAATATACGAAATGCCGACTCGCCCAGGCCGTTCAAAAAAGTTGACCAGGTCCGGTATATTATCGATTATTTATCACAGGCCGGGCACAGCCGAAGAGCACAGGCGGTTACCTGGATGCCGACGGCGGACCCGCAAACGGATGACCCGCCCTGCCTGCAGAGAATATGGTGCCGCCTGCTGGCCAATGAGGCGGGCGAATTGTCGCTTAATATGAATACACACTGGCGCAGCAGAGACCTCTACAAGGCGTGGTTTATGAACGTCTATGCCCTGACCGACCTGCAGAGAACAATCGCCGAGGAAATATCCCGGAAAAAAGATGTTCCGGTGCGGGTGGGCAGATATGTGGATATAAGCGATTCGCTGCATATCTACGGCAGCTATTTCGATGAGGTTGCGCCGGAAGTCGAGAAGATGCGGCAAAGCCCCTTCCACACAAGGGCGTGGGAAAGCAGTCATCCGGCTTTTGAGATGATGACGACCGAGGCCAGAGAAAAGCTGTCGCAGAACCCGGACTTCTACGCAAAGCCGAAGGGTTAAAATGAAATGTATCTCGCCGAGCGTGGCACGAGATGCTTCAATACGAAACGTGAGGAACGAAATATGGCTTTAATTGTTAATGGCGAAAAAATCGAAGATTCGACAATAAAGCAGGAAGCTGAACGCATGAGGGCCCACTACGAGGAGGTATTCGCCGAGATGAAACCGGAGGAAAGAGAGGCCCAATTGCTGGACTGGTCCAAAGAAAACGTCCTGGAAAGGGTCCTTATCAACCAGGAAGCAAGGCGGAACGGCGACGAAATTCCAAAAGACGAGGTTGAGTCCGCTTTGGCCAAACTGAAAGAACAATACGAAAACCCCGAACAGCTTTACAAAGATTTTGACCTCAAGGACGATGAAAAGATAAAAGAACAGCTTGAACTTCAGATGAAAGTCGAGAGGAAATTACAACAGGTAACCGACAACGCGCCGAAGCCGCCACAGGCTGATATCAGGAAATTCTACGATGAAAATAAGGAGCGATTCAAATCACCCGAGCAAGTCAGGGTCGCTCATATTGTAGTATATGTGAATTGGCAGACCGACGAAGCAACGGCTTACGAAACGATAACAAAAGCGCACGATGAATTGACAAACGGCGCGCCTTTCGAAGCGGTGGTCGATAGATATACCGCCTGCGCCGACAGCGGCGGCGATTTGGGTTACGTTGCGAAGGGACAAATGGTCGAGGAGTTCGAGGATGTCGCTTTCAATTTGGGAGTCGGAGAAGTAAGCGGCATTTTTCGCAGCCGCTTCGGGTTTCATATAGCCAAGCTGTACGACAGGAAACCGGCTGTTGTCCACGAACTTAAAGAAGCGAAAGAACAGATTGTCGCCGAGCTGCAGGAACAGATACGAGGAAAAGCCGTCGATGAGTTTGTTGACCAGCTCAAAAGCAAGGCCAAAATCGAAGAAGTATAAACGAACGCCAGGAAACTAAAGCACAAAGTAAGAAACCACGTCATTAACTTGAAAAAATTACCCTCCCGGCATCGGGAAATAATCTTTCCCTTTGAGCTTTCGGTTCCCTATCTTATAGGGCTGTAAAAAAAAGCAAAAAAGCAGCCGTCTAAATTTGCCTTTCGCAATTTTTATGTTAAACTTTAAGTAAGGCTGGGCAATAAAGCAGGCAAGGCCGGCTTAATTTTATTTGCCTTGAGCGCGGCTGCCTCATCTATTAAAGAGAATGGCCCAGCTTTGTAATCTTAAGTCTTCCGGGGCTAAATCTAAAGTCAAGAGCATCCGGGCAGGAGTCAAAACAAGACCTTCATGTGAAGAATTTGTGTAGAACCTTTTGGGGGGCTATATAAGTTTCTTTCCGAGTTGGCCTCTGCGCTTCCCGGCGCAGAGGCTTTTTTTATAAAAAGTCATCGCCCGAAAAACCTGTGAGCTCTTCCTGGCTTTTTTCCTTAATACTTGCAGGGCCTTCAATTACGAGCATCAAAAAGAAATTTCGACAACCCCACCTCGGACCACTAAAGAATTGTCGGGAAATTTCCTTTGACATACTATATGTTGGCTTTAGAATACGAGCGAAGACCAGATGTGGTGTTGATTTTTATAAACATCGAGGAGTGTGCCTCGTGAATTGTGAAATGACGGTTCGGGATTGTATCCCGTGCACAACACACAATACGTGAGACAATATACAAAATGAGATGCCCCTTTTGCAAGGAAGACCGGGATAGAGTTATTGATTCGCGTTCAAGCGACGGCGGTAGAGTAATCAGGCGCCGACGTCAGTGCCTGATGTGCAAAAGACGCTTTACCACCTATGAAAGAATAGGTGACAGCTTTAAGCTTTACGTGGTGAAAAAAGACAGATCTCGGGTTCCCTATGACAGGGAAAAGGTCATTAGCGGTTTGCAGAAGGCTTGTTACAAAAGGCCCGTCTCGGCAGAGCAGATTCAGCAAATAGCCGACAAGGTCGAAGAGAGTATTTTCCAAAATTTCGACAAGGAGGTTTCGTCGGCCTTTATCGGCGAAAATGTAATGAAGTACCTGCGAATGGTTGACAAGGTTGCATATATTCGTTTTGCAAGTGTGTATCGGGACTTCAGTGACGCAGGCGAATTGATTGAGGAAGTCAGCCAGGTTATCCAGGAAACAGAGTCTATTGGACAGTCGATGCTCTTTAACGAGCAAGCAAAAAAAACTAAACCTGAAAAGTGAAACCTATTGCCCTGCCGGTAATAAGCAGCAAGGCTTTAGAGTTTTCTGCTTTTGGTTGTTAAACTTTGCAAGGAGGCAGAGGAGAAAAATGCAGACACAACTCAAAGTCAATAAAGCAAACGGAAGTACAGAAGCATACATACATACCAAAGTCATGGGTGCTATCAGTAACGCCCTGGCGCAGACTCATCAGGCGGATATATGTATTGCAGAGCAGCTTGCCGAAGTGGTAACGTATTTCCTTTATAACAGGCAGGACAGCCGAAGTGTAACCAGCAGCGAAATCTTTTCCGTAATTAAGGCGGTTTTGGCGGCCACAAAGTACGAAGAAGCAGCGATTGCCCTGAGCGAACATCATTTCGAGCGCAAGCTTAAACGCTCCCGAACCGAGGTCGTCTCGATTGATATTCAGGAGCTAACCGATGCCAGCCTGCTTGTAAGGACCGAAAAATTAGACAACAGGCGTCGGTGGGACAAATCTCAAATAGTCGATGACCTCGTAAAAAAACATAACCTCTCGCGGCAAACCGCACGCATGATCGCCTCAATGGTCGAAGAAAAAATCTTCAATACGGGAATTACACTGGTTCCGGGTAGTTTGATAAAGCAGCTCGTTCTGGGTGATACCGCCGCGGTGCTGCGAGCACAGAACCAGTTGCAAACCGTCTAGCCGAAATATTTATTAAGTCTTCCGCTTTCGAGGATTTCTTCTTCCGCCACACATAGACAAATTTCTCGGCTTTGGGCGTTTGCTGTCAAGATGGGGGCGAAACGGAATTTGAAGCAGAATGTAAAAGTTCTGTAAAAAATGAGCGAGAACTGTTTTCTTGTTGAATTTCTGCGACTTTTTGTTATATAATATTTATGCCTCGATAGTAATACCGGTGATTTTGCGCAAAGTGTACGGTGAGAGTTTTTTTGAGAGGACGGGCAATGTTGAAAAACAACGAAAACAAAGGATGGCTTGGAATGATGTCGGCTATCTTGGGGTGCTTACTTCTGGTGAACGTCGGCTGGGCCGGCACTGCCTGGCGGGAACAAGTCAATCTAACTGCATCGGATGCTGCGGACTACGACTACTTTGGATTTTCCGTTTCTATCGATGCCGACAATGTTATTGTCGGAGCGTTTCGCGACGATGACAATATCAGTGGAGAAGACGCCGGCTCGGCGTATATATTCAGTCGAGACGAAACAGGCTGGCTCCAGCAGGCCAGGCTGTTTGCCTCCGACGGCGCCCAAAACGACAACTTCGGTTATTCCGTTTCTATCAGCGGCGACTACGCTATTGTGGGCGCGCCTGATGATGATGACAATGGAACCGATTCCGGCTCGGCGTATATTTTCAAGTGGGATGGTATAACCTGGCTCGAGCAGGCCAAGCTGACCGCCTCCGACGGCGCCGCCGAAATCTTCTTTGGTGAGTCGGTTTCCATCAGCGGTAATTATGCCATCGTAGGTGTGCGTTATGATAACGACAACGGTCAGGCCGCCGGCGCAGCGTATATATTCAAACGAGATGGAACAAGTTGGACCCAGCAGATTAAGCTGACCGCCTCCGACGCCGAAGCCGATGACAGGTTCGGCTCTTCTGTTGCCATCAGCAGCGATTACGCAATCGTGGGGGCGTATTACGATGATGACGACGTCAACAGCCAGGCCTCCGGCTCGGCGTATATATTCAAACGCAGCGACACAAGCTGGCTCGAGCAGGCCAAGCTGACCGCCTCCGACGCTGCAGCCGGCGATAGATTCGGCTCCAGTGTTTCCATCGACGGTGATTATGCCATAGTCGGCGCGGTTCTTGATGATTGCCATGGATTGCACAACTCCGGCTCGGCATACATATTCAAACGAGACGAAACAAGCTGGATACAGCAGGCCAAGCTGGTCCCCTCCGACCGTGATGTCGCGGATGAGTTTGGCGTATCCGTCTCTATCAACGGCAAATTCGCCGTCGTAGGCGCCCATTACGATGATGGCAACGCAGGCCAATCCGGCTCGGCGTATGTATTCGAGCGCCAGGAAACAACCTGGATACTGAAGGACAAGCTGACGGCTTCGGACGGCGAAGCCTTCGACTACTTGGCCGCTTCGGTTTCTATCAGCGGAAACTATGTCGTCTTGGCGACCGCTTACGATGACAACATGGGAACAAATTCCGGCTCGGTATATATGTTTGAGGATGTATGTCCGACTGCCGACCTCAGCGGCGATTGCTCTGTCGATTTTGAAGACTATGCTATGCTTGTGCCACACTGGTCAAAAACGGGCTGCGACCAGTTCGCCCTGTGTAACGGTGCGGACCTCGACAACAACGGCAAAGTCGATTGGAGCGATTTAGTCGTCTTCGCCGAACAATGGCTACATCACATCGAGTAATCTCTTTACGCGGGCGAAGATTTCCTCACCGGGTTCATCAGCCTTGACGTCGAGCCACTTTACGTCCCTGAAGGTCTTGAACCAGGTCCGTTGATTCTTAGCCAGGCGGCGGGTGTTCTTCTTAATAAGTTCCGTCGCGTCTTCCAGGCTTATCCGGCCGCCGAGATAATCGATTATTTCAGCGTAGCCGATCGCACATCGGGCCTGCTTGCTCAGGGGCTTTTCCTCAGCCAACAGAGACCTGACTTCATCGACAAGTCCGGCGGCAATCATCTTCTTTGCCCTGCTGTTTATCCTGCTGTGAGAATCGGGTTTGTCTCTCCGCAGGCCTATTATCGTCCAGTCGCCGAGAGGCTCTTCGGCGTCGAACTGCTTCTGAAAACTCGATATCGGTTTGCCTGTGAGCTGATAAACCTCCAGCGCACGGATTATACGTTTGGCGTCGTTGGGACCGATTCTCTCGGCGGCGGCGGAATCGACCCGGGCTAATTCGTCGTAGAGTCGAGCCAAACCTTCGGTTTCTGTTCGTGCTTGCAATTCGGCGCGTATCTGCTCATCGGTTCCGGGGCCCTGGAAAAGACCATACAGCAGGGCCTTCATATATAAAGCAGTTCCGCCAACCGCGACGACTTCTCTTCGGCGGCTCTGAATTTGCTCTATTGCATACAAAGCGGCCTCGAGAAAAGCCCCCACGCTGAAGGAATCACTCGGCTCGACCACGTCAATCAAGTGATATTTCACGCGCCGGAGGGCCTCTTTGGGCGGCTTGGCGGTGCCGATATCCATCCGCCGATAGACCTTCATCGAATCGACGCTGATAATTTCAGCGCCAAGACTCTCGGCAAGATCGAAGGCCAATCGCCCCTTGCCCGACGCAGTAACGCCAAGAATTAGAATCATTTTTCAATTTACTATTTATTATCTATCATTTACTATTTTCAATAATCAGTAATCAATTGTCAATCGCCAATAGTCAACAACCAGGAGACAATCGAAAATCGGAAACCGAAAATCAAAAATGAGCTTCAATGCTCTGTTACGAAAGAAGGCGCAATACGTCAACTTTGCCTTACGGCGCCTATTAGATGCTCAGCAAATAAACAGCGACTTAAAAGAAGCCCTCAGGTACACTCTTTTCGCTCCGGGCAAGCGGATTCGCTCGGTGCTGGTGCTCTGGTGCTGCGAATTAGCCGGCGGACAGGCCAACCACAACGCCGAGATTGCTGCCGCTACGATTGAGATGGTGCACACGTATTCGCTTGTTCACGACGATTTGCCGGCGATGGACAACGATGACTTTCGGCGTGGTCAGCCGACGTGCCACAAGGCCTTTGATGAGGCGACGGCCATCCTGGCCGGCGATGCCCTTCTGACTCTCGCGTTTGAGATTCTGGCAAAAGAGATTGACGAGCCGGCCGTTGCAGTGAAATTGATTGGGCAATTGGCGCAGGATGCCGGGCCGGGGGGGATGATTGCAGGCCAAATGGCTGACTTGAAAGCTGAAAAAAGCGTCGGCACCAAAGAAGCTTTGGAATATATCCATATCAACAAGACAGCCAAGATGTTCCGATGTGCCGCCGCGATGGGAGCTATCTGCGGCGGTGCGGGGAAAAAACCATTTAATTGCCTGTGTGAATACGGTTTGAGAATTGGTTTGGGATTCCAGATAGCCGACGACATTCTCGATGTTTCCGGCTCGCGTGAACAGTTGGGCAAAACGGCAGGCAAAGACGCCAGGGCCGCCAAGTGCACTTACCCGGCGGTAGTCGGAATGGAAAAGGCGAAGGAATTGGAAAAGAAGCTGGCTAACGAGGCGATTGCGGCATTGGAGCCATTCGGCAAGAAAGCCGATACGCTGCGACAGCTCGCCGCAGCCCTGTTGGAAAGAACAAGGTAAGTTAAAAAAATTTCACCCGTGGGCCACATTTTTCCTGTGCTTTTTCAACGCCCCTGAGAAGCTCCTTCCGTATGCACGTCAGGTAAAAAACCACATATCAGTATGAAAAACCCACGACCCAATACAGCCCGCAAAAAGTATCAAACAAAGCGCGGTATTTGATGAATTATAAGCAGGCCTTTTTTCGCACATTATAAGGTTTTTTCCAGTATCCGGATGAGTCGAAGCAAGGCGATTTAATTAAGGGAAAATTTGAACCTGAGCCGATACTATTAGATGTTTTGGGGGCTTGTATTATGGAAATAAGTAAGTGTCCAGTTAATATGTTGTGGCTGGTTCTTGCGATACCCGTTTTTCGGGTCGTCGGCGATTCGATTAGCGGGCAGTCGCATCAACCGGCAAAAGAGGGTAATTTCCCAAATAAAATTAATCCCCCTATTCACATCCGACCGCCGCCTCTGCCGGCCCGGCAGTTTTAAAGTTTCTTTATTGTAAAAAATTTCCATTACGAACCAAGGGGCCATAAGCATTGTGCTTACGGCCTTTTTTATTTACACCCTCCGCCCGCTCTACGCCGTACGCTATCTTTTTACTTCGACATTCGGTGTTCTATCCGATCTCTACCTCCCGGCCGAGTTTAGCCGTCGCCGTGGCGGCGACGAAACTCACAACCCCAATCTCTAATCTCTAATTCACTAATTCTCTCTGCCCCTCTGTGCCTTTGCCCCTTTATAATATAGTGCTCACGATTGAAATTTCCCCCGCCGCGGCGGGTTCGCGGGCAACTTGTGCCACAGGTAGTAACCTTAAAACAATAATTTACAATCCTAATCGCGGGAATTTATTACCCTTAAGGGTATAAATTCTCTCCATCCCTCGCCCATCAGAGTCAAACTTTTTCCCTTTTCCCCTTTCCCTTTTTGTTTTTGCCGCCCGGCAAAAACAAACGCCTCTATAATTAGCTGAACTTGCACGTTTGATGCGAACTTTCTGTGATTTTTAAGGCGGGATTTCTTCGTAAGTCGCTGTCTAAAAAGAAATAAAAAAAATTTCAAAATTCCCGATTTTTGCTTTCAGGGTGCGTCACTTTTGATTGACACGGTTACCCTATCTTAAAGCCATTTTTTACTTCGTCATCCGGTGCTCTATCCGATCTCTACCCCCCGGCCGAGTTTAGCCCTCGCCGCCAAGCCTGCCCTGAGCTTGCCCCTAAGGGGCTTGCCGAAGGGGCGACCTAATCCGCAATACGACATACGATATACGCGATACGAATACTGCCCCACAATCTATTGCGGGGGTTCTCATTTTGACTTTTGAACTGTGGTTTTGCACTTTACACTTTAACTTTTAATTTCCTCTACCCTCTGCCCCTCTGTGCCTTTGCCCCTTTATAATTGCCTGTTAGATGTAAAATACGTTTCTTTTTGATGGCGTTTTCCTATCTAAACTGCTATAGTGAAAAAACGCTGAAAATTATTAAAAAAATCGAAATCTGGTCACAATCACCCGCACTATTGTTCGGTATTTTTCGTAATAAACGACTATGAAAGACCGCCTGATGGGTAATTTATTAGAGCAAGTGGACAGCCCCGAGGACCTCAAGGACCTCTCGGTTTCGCAATTAAAAGCTCTGGCGGACGAAATACGCCGGTTTATTCTAAGTTCCGTCAGTAAAACCGGCGGCCATCTGGCGAGCAATCTCGGCGTAGTGGAACTGACTCTGGCCCTGCACAAGGTCTTCGACTTCAAAGAAGACAAGCTCCTCTGGGATGTTGGCCACCAGTGCTACACGCATAAAATCATCACCGGCAGAAAAGAGAAGTTCGAGCGTCTTCGCCAGGCTGACGGGATTAGCGGCTTTCCCAACCCCGCTGAGAGCCCATACGACCAGTTCGCCGTCGGCCACGCCGGAACCGCGATAGCGACGGCAATTGGGATGGCCATTGGCGAGAGAATGCGTGAATCGTCAACCGACAACCAAAAATCGAACAACAAACAACGTGCAAGAGACGGGATACAGGATACGAACAAAATCGTGGCGGTGGTCGGGGATGCCAGTATCGTCAACGGCGTTTCCTTCGAGGCCCTGAACAATCTCGGACTGGTCAAGAGGCAATTACTAATCGTACTCAACGACAATTCGATGGCAATTGACGCAACTGTCGGAGCAATGGCGAAATACTTCTCGAGGGTGCGTCTGAGCCAGACTTATGAGGATTTACGCAAGACCACCACCAATATCCTCGAACACATGCCCGTTTTCGGCAGGAGCGTTGAAGAAGCAATCGAAAGAGTCAAGAAAAGTATCCGAATGACTCTGCCGGCCAGCCAGATGTTTGAGAGCCTGGATATTCCGTACTTTGGTCCGGTTGATGGGCATGATATTGGCTCCCTAATGCTTTTGTTCAGGGCGCTGGTCGACTTAAATCACCCTGTAATCCTGCACGTTTATACGAAGAAGGGTAAAGGCTTTGCCCCGGCCGACTCGGGCCCGAGCAAATTCCATTCGACCGGCCCGTTCAAGATAAACGGAGATACAGTTGAATCAACCTCGGTGCCGGGCAGGCGCAGCTTTACCAACGTATTCGGAGAACATCTGACTAAGCTGGCCGAGAAGGACAACAAAATCGTCGCGGTAACCTCGGCGATGTGTGACGGTACGGGGCTGGTGGAATTTCGCAAAAAATTCGCCGACAGGTTCTACGACGTAGGCATCGCCGAAAGTGCGGCTGTGGATATCGCCGCCGGGCTGTGCAGAAGCGGCTTCAAGCCGGTGGTCTGCATATACTCGACGTTCCTGCAGCGAAGCATCGACCAGATATTTCAGGAGGTGGCGTTACAGAATCTGCCGGTTATCTTTTGTGTTGACAGGGCCGGGTTTGTCGGCTCGGATGGGCCGACGCATCACGGGCTTATGGACATCGGTTTTTTACGAATGATGCCGAATATGGTGTTGACGGCGCCTGCGAACGAAGTTGAAGTTAAACTGGCTTTGGAATTTGCCTTAGCCGAAAATAAGCCCGTAGTTATAAGGTATCCGAAGGACCTTGTCCCGCCGGAGAAGTTCGTCCGGGCTGCTTGCGCCAGGCCATTCAAGCTGGGCAAAAGCGTGGTCGTCAAAAAGGCCAAAGATTCAGCTATTGCGATTGTCAGTTACGGCAGCGTCCTGACAGAGGCGTTGAAAGCGGCAGCACTGCTGGCCGAGGAAAGAATCGCGGTCGATGTGATTAATGGTCGCTTCGCCGCTCCCGTCGATAAGAAAATTATCTCTCTGTTGGAGCAGGGCAAAAATATAATCGCGGTTGAGGACCACACCAGCGCCTGTGGATTCGGCTCGGCCGTCCTCGAATCGGCGGCTGCAAGAACCGCAGGCAAACCAAAGCGAAAAAAGGGCAAGAGAAGGCAGAATTCGATACGTCTCCTCGGCGCACCAAGAAGATTTATAGGACACAATTCCCGCGATGTACAACTTATGACCAGCGGCGTAAATGCCGATAACATAGTAAAGACGGCAAAAGAAATGCTGAAAACTTGAACCGCGATTGCAGGATGTGAGATATGAAAACCTTGCCCAAACTGGTGATTTTCGGTGATGCGAATAAGGAACATGTCGCTGAGGCGATCGAGGAATTTACCGACTTTGTCAAGGGTAAGGCAGAGATAGTAGCCAAATACGGCATCGAACAATCGAGCAGCGCCGGTGAACACCCCACCGAATCTAAAAGTATTGCCCATCCCAAAACCCAGGCATCCACCCAAGATGCCGAACAATTGAGCAGTGCCAGCGAGAACCCCCCCGAATCTAAAGGTATTGGTGACCCGAAAAACCTGACATCCACCCAGGATGCCGGAAAAACCAAAATTTTACAAAAAAGCGATTTCGCAATTGTTTTCGGCGGCGACGGGAGCATCATTTCGACCGTAAGGAATCCAAGTGTAGCAAAAGTGCCGATCATAGGCGTTAATCTTGGCAAGCTCGGCTTCCTGGCAGAATTCAGCGTGGTCGAGCTTAAGGAGTTTTTTGACGATATAACGTCCGGAAATGCCACGATAGAGAAACGAATGATGTTAGACTGCAGAGTTTTTGGCCAGGCCGGAGAGAAATTCCGCTCAGTCGCTATTAATGACGTTTATATCACTGCAGGGCCGCCCTTTAGAGTGATTGAGTTGAAAATATCAGTTGACGGCCAACCGCTCGCCGGTTGTGTCGGCGATGGGCTGATAATTTCCACGCCAACCGGCTCAACGGCCTATAATCTGTCCTCAGGAGGGCCTATACTATCACCTAAGATGGAAGCAATGGTTATTACGTCGATTTGCCCTCATTCACTGAGCTTTCGCCCGATTGTTATCAACGCCGACAGCAGAGTAGAAATCCTCGGGATACGGGTCAATAAGGGCACAACGGTCTCAATCGACGGGCAGGTTTCTTTGAAGCTGTCAATCGACGATGTAGTAAAGGTAGAGAGACAAAGCAGCGATTTTTTGATAGTAAATAATCCGCTTCGCAGCCAATGGGATACATTAGCAACTAAACTTAGGTGGGCAGAAAAGCCGAAATATAAGAGGGATACCATTTTGCCGGGTCCTCAAACGCAAAAATAGTGCGTTTTGAGGAGCCACCGCGTTAGATTGCACACAAAATGGGACCTGAACACCTATATACCCTTAAGGGTAATAAATTCCCGCGACTGGGATTTTAAATTTTTGTTTTAAGGTTACTACCTGTGGCACAAGTACCTATGGCACAAGTTGCCCGCCCCTATGGGGCAGGCGAACAAACGGGAAATTTCAATCGTGAGCACTATAAATATATGGTTGCTCTTACGAATCGAACATATTTGTGGTTTGGGAGGTATTTAATATGAAAAGCCAGCCATCCATCAGAAACCCCAAGCACAATAGAGGGCGTCCTGGAAGAAGCCATCTTCGCCGGGACGAGCTTACACCCTCGAAAGCCGGGTTACAAAATCGCAGAATCTCAGCTCGAATTCTCATCTCAGCATTGGTATTGTTCACCATCCTTTCGGGAACATGCTGGTCTATCCGGAATTCCACGGTCGGGAATCCCATCGGCTCGGCTACCACTCCTCCGAGCAGTTTACGCAGTGGGCTGATTCGCAGTCCGAACCCAATTGACACGAGCTTTAATGACGTGGTTACGGGCAATGTTCGCGGGGGCAAGCACTTTCGCGGCGGGATTCCGTATCGGTCGCCCACAAACTTCTGGACGGGACTTGGCTCGTTTCCTTCTGATAAATTTATGGGTTCGGGAATCGGTTCATCCGCACTTGATTCATTTTTGAGGGATTCCGCCGGCTCGGACAACTTCGGCAGCTATACCAGGAAACAAATGTCCCGACCGTTTTACTCGCCGTCAAATTCAGTGAGCGCTACACAACCCGGGCGCCCCGGCGTTTTCAAGCCGACGACTACAAGGATTGACGGTCGCGTCACGGCCAGGCCCGACTCGACAGTATCACTGAAACAACCGACTATGCCCATCATCAAGGCTTCTCCTTCCGAGGCAGGATTGCAGCCAATGCTAATACATACGCCGGGAGTAGAGCAAATGGCTCCAGGGAAGGTCGGCACATATCCAAAAGATGGAAACTTAAGGGCCGACGAATACATCAAACAAATGGAACAACTGAGGAACAACCTCGAACAGATACGAAGCAGGGCTGCTGAACTGGGACAAAAGCTTGCAGATAAGGATGAAACCCTGCAACCGCTTCCCACAGTTGAGCTGAGCAACAGGATACAGCAACCATTTGAAACGCAGCAAATACCAAAGGAGCAGACGACAACAACCGCTAAGCCCGAGGTTACAACACCTCCGCGAAAGCGTGATATTTATGAGCAGATTAAGGAGCAGCTTGATAAATTACCGAGTTCAGAAGCCGACCTGGAAACCGAAAAAGACAAAAGCCCTTTGGCGCCGCAAAAGGATGCGTATGGGATTGAGCTCAAAGGCTTTGGGCAATTACCTGCAACACAACAGACCGAGGCCTCAAGGACGCTGAAGGCCTGGGATACTCCCATTTTACAAAAACTCACTGAACAGCAATTCGCACACACAAAAACTACCGAGCGCAAAGAAGAACCAAGCAGAACCCAAAGGCAAGATAGTTATCGCAGGAGAAGTACTGCGTGGGACATGTTCGGGACCCCGCTGGCGGAACAAAAACTGTCGCCGGTATCAACTACTACGAAAAGGCAAGTTTGGAGCATTGAAGAAGTGGACAAGCTTTCAAGCGAAGAATTATCCGCCAAGGCCAAACGCATTATGGGTCCACATGAGAGTTACGATTCTTTCGCAGAAGGTAAATTCAATCAGCATATCCAGGCTGCCGATTTGTACCTGAAGCAGGGCAGGTACTATCGGGCAGCGAACGCCTATACGCTGGCGTCTATTTACAAGTCGAACGACCCACTTGTGCAGGCCGGCAAGGCCCATGCGTTATTCGCCGCGGGTGAATATATGAGCAGCGCCCTGTTTCTTTCCAGAGCGATTGAGGCTATGCCCGAATATGCAAAGTATAAGGTTGACCTCGCGGCCGTGTTAGGCGACAAGGACAAAATCGAAAGCAGGATAGCCGATATCGAGGAATGGTCGGAAGGAAGTAAGACCGCTGAGCTGCATTTTCTGCTTGGGTACGTTTATTACCGGATGGGCAGACTTGACAAGGCCAAAGAGGCAATCGACACAGCTTATATAAAGATGCCGCAATCACAGGCTGTAGGCGCCGTTAAGAAAGCTATTTACGATGCGATAAAGTAACATTGTTCATAGTTCGTTGTTCATAGTTCGTTGTTTAGCTTTTAGTAGTCTTTCCAGGATGGTCAGATACTCGTAATCCTCGATGCCGTCACACAGCATTTCCCAGCGGATACTATCGACCGGCCCATCGAGAACGGGTCCGGCCGGGTTGGCATTGGCAGCGTCTTGAGGCGGATAAATGAATCTGCCGTCACCGTTGCCCCAGGGTCTTTTGGCGCCTTTCGGAGTGCTGTAACCGCTGACCCAGCCCATCGGGTCGTCATACGGATTTTGGGGATGTTGGGGGTCGGGATAAGCGACCGAGCTTGTCCAGTAATTTGTCTGCCAAACGAGGATTCCGTCGATTTTTCGTTTCCATGTTTGCCAGAGCCAGACGCGCAGCTCGGTGCCGGGGTGGTCGATAAACAAGGTGCAGTAGGGCGCCTTTGGACCGGTGCATACGTACCACCCAGAATTTTTCGCCCTTTCGGCGGCGCTGCTCGGCTTGTATCGCGAATGAAAGGTCCCGCCGCCGAGGCCCGGCACGGAACTTTTGTCGGTCGGATGCACAACGTTAACGTATCGCACCTCGAGTACTTCGACATTTTGCGCGGGCCGGTACTTTTTATCTCCTTATCTCCGAAAGGAGCGAAAGCGAAGAACAGAGATTGTTTCGCAGCACTTGCAATGACAAAACGGAGTATATAAGGTTTAGGAGTATTCGGTTTCGAGCGAGTGAGGGAGCTTTTCGATTGGGCAGAGCGGGCATTTTGCTTTTGGCCTGCAGAATTCTTTGCCGAGCCTTACGAGCAATGCGTGATACTCATTGAAAAGCCGGGTATCCTGCGGCAGATTCGACTGGAACAATTCCTGTAACTGCTCATAATCGGCGCCCGGTTCGATAAGTCCGTGGCGGACGGCAATGCGAGCGGTGTAGGCGTCAACTACGAAAACGGGCCTGTCGAAGGCATAGAGCAGAATTGAGTCTGCGGTTTCGGGGCCGATGCCTTTTACGCCTAAAAGCCCGGCCCGTAATTGCCCGGTATTGACGCCTTCGAGACCGGCTAATTGGCCCTCGTAGTTGTCGAAGAGCCAGCTCAGAAAGTTCTTGAGCCGCTTTGCCTTGATATTGTAATAGCCGGCCGGCCGGATAAGCTCGGCGAGCTGCGAGAGGTCTAAGTCGTGGAGCTTTTCAGGGGCCAGGCACTCGGCGAACTTGATGTTTGCTATCGCTTTTTCGACATTGCCCCAGCTTGTATTCTGGGTCAGTATCGCGCCTGTGATTATCTCGAATTGAGTTTCGCCGGGCCACCAGTGCTGGGGACCAAGGGCATCGAAAAGCAGTTGATAAACCTCGGTTAGCTGTTTACTTATCATTGTGCCGTCGCCGTTTAGAAAGTAAATGAATTCTTGACTATTGTAATTTAGGCTTAATTGAAGTAAACTCTGCGAAATTTAAGCAACGTAGTCAACCATTTTTTGGGCGTCTAATGACAAAAGAACGTAAAAGTCGCAGGACAAAAGAAAACGGCCCGGCAAAGGGCATATACAATACGAGTCAATTGTTTAACTTTGCACAAGACTCGTATCTTGAACGGACGAGCCGGCCGATTTACGCCATAGTTTTCCTGCTGCCATTCATTGTTTTCTACGAGCTGTGTGTGCTCTTTATCAGGACCGATGTCTTGAACCAATCTCCGATTCTGGTGGATACGTTTGTGTGGCTTCAAAAGTTTCTGGGGTCTCTGGGCTTTGGCGGCAAGCTGGCGTGGGTGGCGCCGCCTTTGGTGGTTGTGGTGATTTTGACGGCGCTTCAAATAACGTCCGGCAAACGATGGCGTTTCTGGCTTGGCGATGTTTGGCGAATGGCCGTTGAATGTGTTTTGCTTGCGGTGCCGCTGGTTGTCCTGGTCTTGTTCATTAATAGTCTGGGCCAAAGCCAACGCGATGCCGCCTGGTTTGATGGCACTTCAACAGCGGCGCAGAACACGGCCATTACGAGCTGTTCTGCGGTTACAGCGGACAGTTTGCCGGCGGATTCGACCGAGCCAGGCGGCGCGATGAGCTGGAAATACTGGGTCGCCAACATTGCCTCCGGCATAGGTGCGGGGATTTATGAAGAGCTTATCTTTCGGTTGATTTTGATATGCGTTTTGATGATGCTGTTTCAGGATGTTCTGGGCTTAAACCATAAGAGCTCAATCATCTTATCAGTACTCATTTCAGCGGCGTTATTTAGTGCACATCATCATATAGACTTTCTCAGTGGTCAGCCGAATCAGAGAGACCTTTTCAACTGGATGAGGTTCAGTTTCAGAACGATAGCCGGCGTGTATTTTGCGGTTCTTTTTGCGATTCGCGGCTTCGGCATAACTGCCGGCACTCACGCTTTTTACAATATTATCGCGGTCTCTATCAACGCACGCTTTTTTCAGTAGTAAAAATCGGGAAATTACTCGTTTTGGAAGGAGTTTTTTTTAAAACTTCGTTGTCGTTACTCTTTTAGAGGGCGGAGCTTGTGGAACATTCGTCCTATAAGCGCGGGTATCGGCCTTATCAGTACTGATATTATCCTTGATTAATAGCGCTGATTTTAGTATAATAACAATGAACTTGATACTTTGATTCTTAGAGTTGGGACTGTTTGTATGGAATCACCGCAAATCAACATAGCTGTCGAAGAATTAACATTCAGCCTTTTTCAAAGACCTTTGCATCCAGAGCTTTTCCAGATTTATGCAAACCGGCAGTTGAGAACCGAGAAATACGAGGCTATTATCTGGGTTACAGGCTGCACTCATGTTGTCAGTGTTTTTGCCGGTGACGTTTGTCTCAGTGAGGTCGTGAGCAATCCCGGCCAGATGCTTCCTTCGCAAGGTTTGATTGAGCGTTTTCAATTCCACGGCCCGCGAACTCACAAGTGTACTTTGAGCCGAGGCGTAAGTTATATGACCGATTTTCAGGTCGAGAAGATGAGCCCCAATTTGTACAGGCAAAGCCACACCGACCTCGAACGCTTCGCACGGAATCGGGGCGTGTTTGTGAAATTTCCGGACCTGGAAATCGGCAGGCTTCAGCCGTTCTGCTATGTTGACTTCGAGGCCAGACGGACTGAGTTGCACATCCACACCTTCGCTGCTTACCCGGACCAGATAACGATGATTAAGACCCAGTCATTGTTCGACTTCCAATAGGATAAAGGCGGCACCACTATATAATGCTCACGATTGAAATTTCCCCCGCCGCGGCGGGTTCGCCTGTCCCATAGGGGCGGGCAACTTGTGCCACAGGTACTTGTGCCACAGGTAGTAACCTTAAAACAATAATTTACAATCCCAATCGCGGGATTTATTACCCTTAACTGTTGGAATCCATTTCGTGTAGGGATTCTGGCCTGGTCTGCCCTGGCGAGCCAGAACTTCATATGAGACGTTGAAGAAATCTGTCCTGTCCGGGCTCAGGTCAACGCCGCCTGCCGTCCTGGTCGCGTTATGACATTCTGCACAGTGCTTATCCAGGACCGGCTGAACGATGTGCGCATAACTAACCCCAAACCCGAGACCGCAGACCCAAGACCGTTTCGATATTATATGTCGTTTTTTCTTCGGCTTCTCATTACAGTATTTTTTCTCTTCGAGGTTCCTGGTTGAAGAAAAAGAGTTAGGCAGCATCCTACAGATAAGCCGGCGTCTTCAATTTAGCTGCTTTGCATTTGAACGTTCTGTTTGAGAACAGCCATTTTGCTGTGGATTTCCTCGGACATCTTGCTGTTTGGAAAATCGTTGATAATTTGCTGACCGATTTGCAGGGCTTGCTCCCACTGCTTTTCGTTCACGGCCAGAGAAAATTGCACGCCGAGATTGTGCAGCTTCGTTCTGAAGACATCCTTTGCTGCTTCCTGCAGGGCCAGCCCTTCATTGGGGGTAAGGTACAGGTCGAGTTCTTTGAGTATCTCCAGACTGCGGTCCGTTTCCTGGCGCTTCACGGCTTCATCCCAGGCGGCCAGCAGCGATTTCTTGCGTTCTTTTTTCTTATCGAGCAGTCTTTGTCGCATTGCCTTTGCTTCTTCGCTGTCCGGATAAGCTCTGATTAGTCCTTCAATCTGGGCGCCGGCTTTGGTCCACTGAGCGTTTTCAAACAGCTTTTCGATATGCGTTATGAGTTCTCCTATCCGTTCCTTGTCGGTCGCGTCGTGGTAGCGTTCGGCCAGGCCTCGCAGTTCCTCGGCCAGCTCCTTATATTCTTCGCGCTCTGCAATTTCATCAACTATTTTGTGCGCGGCATCGAAATCCTGCTGCTGGAGCTTCTCAAAAACGACTTCCCGCAGAGATTGCCTGTCCGCATCGCGAAATGCGATCGCTTTTGCTGCTTCGCTGACTCGTGTGCTGTGATTGATTTGCGCAAGCCCCGTGCAGATTTTCTCCATGGCTCCGGTAACTTCTTTGAGTTTTATACTGTTTTCCCGAAGGGCGTCAAGTATCTTGAATACCCTTGAGAGCATCGCCAGCAGTGCACTCAAAAACATCAAACCACCGAGCATTAGTATCATCTGACGCAGCAGGTTGGTTTCGGCTCCCTGGAAGATGTTGGTGAAAATCGTGAGCAGGATTACGATTACTAATGTGACGCCAATAATAGCAATGTGCCACTTAAAACGCCAAAGAAAGCTGTCTTTTTCAACGTTCATAACCATCCCTCGTCAAAAAAGTCTATTTTCACAATATTCTACCAACTATTATAATACATTCAAATCATGATATTGTCAAGAATCAAAGAATACTTGAAAAATATGATTCAGCCCAAAGTGGGCCGGGACGCCGTTTTGGGCCGATATTTTTCGCCCTTTTTCCGGCTGATTTTGCTGACCTGGCGGCAAACAATCGGCTATAATGAGCATAAAGTCTGTAAGTGTGAAAGAAAAGGAATGAAGTGATATTGACAGAGATAACGGGGCAGTAATTATGAAAGCGGTAAAATTTCTATTTATCCTGGTTGTTCTGATTGCAATTGCGCGGTTCTGCCGGGCGGTTGACAAACCGAATGCGAGGATGAAAACGGTCGAAAAATCCGTTGTCGAAGGAAACAACAAATTCGCTCTGGAGCTATATGCGAAGCTGGGCGGCAAAGAAGGCAATCTGTTTTGCTCGCCCTATAGCATCTCGACGGCCCTGGCTATGGCTTGTGCCGGCGCTCGAGGCTCTACGGAGATGCAGATGGCACGGGTAATGCACTATCCTGTTATCTCAAGACCGGGCGACGAATTTAGTTCCACGATTATACCGGACCGGGAGAAATTTGCCGGGGCCTTTGGGAACATCATAAAAGACCTCAACTCCAGGGGCGAGAAAGGCGCATACGAGCTTCGTGTTGCCAACGCATTGTGGGGCCAGGAGGGTTACGAATTTGTTTCAGATTTTATACGCGTTGTCTCGGCCCAATATGGCGGCGAATGCAAACAAGTTGATTTTGTAGGAGCGACTGAAGCGGCCCGCAAGACCATCAACACGTGGGTGGAGAAAAAGACCGAAAACAAGATAAAGGACCTTATTAAGCCGGGCGTGCTCAACAGGATGACCAGGCTGGTTCTGACAAACGCAATTTACTTCAAGGGCAACTGGGCCAGGCAGTTCAAAAAGGCCCGGACACGTCCGGAGCCATTTACTCTGGCGGACGGCAAAAAGATTGATGTCCCGATGATGAATCAGACCGAGCATTTCAAGTATACCGAAACCGAGGACTTTCAGGCCCTTGAACTACCCTATGTGGATAACGAGCTGTCGATGATTATTCTGCTTCCGAAGCGCACCGACGGATTGGGTGATATCGAGAAGACGCTTACCGCTGAAAATTTTCCGAAGTGGCTGAAAAAATTGCACAAACGCAAAGTGATTGTTTCAGTTCCGAAGTTCAGGATGACAAGTCAATTTTCTCTGGCTTCTGTGCTCAAGTCGATGGGCTTGACCGATGCCTTTGTGCCGGACGTGGCTGATTTTTCGGGGATGAACGGCAAGAGGGACCTTTTCATTTCGGCGGTAATCCACAAGGCATACGTTGACGTTAACGAAGAAGGCACAGAGGCGGCAGCGGCAACCGGAGTGGTAATTGGCGTAACGTCTGTCATGCCGGACCGACCGGCCGTCTTTCGGGCGGACCATCCATTTTTGTTTCTAATCCGCGACAACATCTCCGGCGGTATTCTATTTATCGGCCGGGTGATGAATCCAAAAGCATGAGCGGCATATTACTGCTCTTTTGTTCGGATGAGACCCGGATTGTGCAGTCCCGACTTTTTACACTCGGTGAAAATTGACGGTTTTCCCGCTTCACATATCCGGCGATTCTGCGATTTCCTGATAATTTCCAAGATTTTTTGCTAAGAGCCTATCCGAATAACCTCGTCGTTATGAGGCCGAGCGAAAAGCTCGAGACCAAGGCGCACGTGTCAAAAACGAATCGTGAAATTGCGGGCACACCCGGACCGGCGTGGAACAACGCTTGGACCCGCTCAATAAATTAGCAAGGCAGAAGTGGCTGTTCCGCAGCGACTCTTTCGGGAAATCCTTGACCGGATCAGGCAGTTGCGTTTCTTGACAATAGCAGCGAAGCCAGGATGATGTGTGGAACTGCTGAAAATCGGGCTGAAAGGAATGGAGGGCAACGGCGGTGGTCTGCCAAAATGGTGGGAAAAAGCGGGTTTTGGACGTATGTGCTCGACTTTTTGGCGGTTTCCGGCATGATATGCTTGAGTTTTCGAGACAGATTTGATATTCTATTAGAAAAGAGGCCCAGCAGCGTAGCTGAGCTAAGATATGCAATGTTATATGGGAAATCCCAGATAATATATTGAATTGAGGCAAGTGTATTTGTTATGGCATATTTTGACACAGTATCATTCCTACTGAAAAAAGGAGTATAGTATGGGTAAAGGTAGTGAAGAAAAACAGAGCAGGAGAAGCCCATCTGCTTGGAAAGGTGTTGAATTTCAAATAGAAAATCTTATTCCAGGAACAATTATTGTTGCGGAAAGTATATTTCTTTATTCACCAGTCAAGTGTAAGTGTTTTACAATTCCACCGGAATACCCCGATGCAGTTATTGTTGTAGTTTTTACTGCCGTTTGTTATGCTACTGGCTTAATATCGGCTTATTTGTCTCGTGCATTACTGGACTGGATTAGCGAACGGGGACCAAGGGCTATAGTTTTTTATTGGTTTGCTCACCATGATGTGGGACCATTAGTTGAGAAAGCACAAAAACAGAAGAATGACAAATTCGATACAGATTACACACGAGAAATTAGTAAGAGATGGCTTCCCGTAATTGGAAAATGGAATGCTGTTTATCGATGGGCTTTACGGCAGAATGAAAAAGAAGAAGTGGGAAGAAGGAGATCGCAGGGCAGAGTAGTCAGAAACCTCTTTTTCCCCCTTGTTCTTTTAGGAGTCATTATTGCTAACTCTATCGATGCAAACGTGTTACTTTTAAGTGTCATACTTATAGGTATGGTTATCCTCTCTCTTTTGCTATATGCTTATGCAGAGTATGTTAATTTTGCTGAAGCTTATGATATATTAGATGCATTGTCAGAAAATGATAATGCAAAGAGCAAAGAGTAGTTAATATGTATGATCGTGATTATTTCCGAAGTTAAATGAAGGGGGAATGAGGACTATTATCACCTTACCCCCACACAAAACCCGACACTTCACCAATATATATATGCAAAAACTACGATGCACTGACTCTCTGACTGTCAAAACCACCAATTTCCCCTGTCATTTTCTCCCCAGTTCCACCTAAACCCTTGGCAATTTTCACCTATATGACCCAATACCCCTGGCAAAAATCTTCGTCTATTTGAGAAAACAGCACTGGAACTATCAAAAACAAAGATTAGCCCTGTATTGGTATATCCGAGGGTAAAATCTCCTCCCGGAGAAAATAAAATAAAGCTTCACAAATTTAACTATGCTTATGACTCGAACGTCATTCTGGATAAGTGTTCGGAATGTGGTGGCATCTGGGCGGACAAGGGAGAAGTTGAGCGTGTGGCCGGTTATCTCAAGAAAGATCCAGAGGCTTCTGCGGTAGCTCAAGGACTTATGGAACTGAAAAAGCTGGGCGATCCCGGCATAGATCCGGACGAGATTAAGCGGAACTATTATCTGTCCCATCTGAGATTAGTTGTTCCTCTGTCAGATGATGTGCCAAGGGAGAGATTTCCTTTAGTGACCGTTTCGATTATTTGTTTGTGTGCGGTTGTTCTTGTGGTGGATATTCTTTTCGGCACAGAAGGATTCTGGGAGAAGCTGAACCTATTCGGGGATGGTTCTTACGGAATTGATTTGTTTAGGTCCATGTTTTTGAGCAGGGGACTTCTTTACTTTGCATTGAATATGCTGTTTTTGTGGCTCTTTGGCGATAATGTTGAGGATAGGTTCACCTGGCTGGGGTACCTGGTAATCTGTCATGATTGAATATGTAGCTTGTCATTCTGAACGAAGTGAAGAATCTCAATTGCACATTGAAAGTAATTGTATTGCTAAAGCCGGATGCTTCGCTCCGCTCAGCATGACAGCTTAATTGCGTTAATAACAAATACAATTTTGACAGAATACTATGTGCAGGCACGGGCCTTTCACCAGTGGACAATTGGTGCGGGGCTAAATATATGGCCAAAAAGACGAAATCAAAACCTGTCCTGAGCAAAGCCGAAGGATGGAACGGTTTTTCGCTGAAGCCGCGAAAAGATATGCCCGAAGGGCTCTGGATGCAATGTCCGGGCTGCGAGCATATGCTCTATAAGAGCGCGGTCGAGAAGAATATGAACGTTTGTCCGGAATGTAATCATCATTTTCGCATCGAGGCGGCGATTCGAATCAAGTATCTGGCTGATGAGGATTCTTTCCAGGAGATACTTTCGGAGATGACGACCGACGACCCGCTGAATTTTAAGTTCCGGGGGACGACGTATAAGCAGCGTATCAAGAGCGACGAGAAGAAGAGCGGCGCCAGGGAGGCGATGCGGATAGGCAAGGCCTTTATCAAGGGCAGGGCGGTGTTCCTTGCGGTGATGGAGCCGAATTTTCTGATGGGGTCGATGGGTTTTGTGGTGGGGGAGAAATTCTGCACGGCTGTCGATAAGGCGATTGAGGAGGCTCTGCCCTTGGTGGCGGTATGCTGCTCCGGCGGAGCGAGGATGCACGAGGGCGTGGTGTCGCTCGGGCAGATGGCGAAGACATCGGCGGCGCTGGCGAAACTGGACGAGGCCGGGGGGCTGTTTATCTCCGTTCTGACCGACCCGACGACGGGGGGAGTCTCGGCGAGCTTTGCAATGTTGGGGGATTGCCTGATAGCTGAGCCGGGGGCGCTGATAGGCTTTGCCGGGCCGCGGACTATTGCCGAGACGATAAAAGTTGAGCTGCCGGAGGGATTTCAGACGTCTGAATTTATGTTAGAGCACGGCTTTGTGGATATGATAGTTCATCGCAGGGACCTGCGAAGCGAAATCGCCCGCCTGGTGGATTACTGCCAGAAATAGTGCCTAAAGTGAGCTAAAGTGCCTAAAATGAGGTTGTGTCATTGCGAGTCCGCCAAAGGCGGGCGAAGCAATCTCAAAATAATCAATAGTCAATAATCAATATCGCAGATCCGCCTGCGGCGGAATGGATTTCTATATCTTGCGTTTTCTGTGCAAAGCCAAACCACCCAAGCCAAGCAACATAAGTGTTGCCGGTTCAGGGATAGCGATATCAAATCCCCACCCAGTGACGTAGATATGTCCAGCTGGTTTATCTACTACTTGACCAAGGTTCGTTACTACTCCCTCGGATGTTCGCATGAATATCTCGAAGCCAAGAGGATCATGTTTCACATTGCCGTAGTAGAGATTACCCACATCATCAAAGGCAATCCCGCTTGGGGTATTCAAACCTGATACCACTGTGCTAATTGTACCATCAGGACTGAGTTTTTCGATGGAACCCGTCCGGATTGTAATGCCATCAATAGTCTTACTCTCGGGATGGTTAAAGAAAACATCTCCGATTGGACTTATGGCTAGATCGAATCCCCATCCGGTAATCGAAAATCCACCAGGTATGTCCCAGACCTGACCGATGTTCGTTGCCATACCTTCGGGTGTCCGTTTAAATATCTCGAAGCCAAGAGGATTATGTTTCACATTGCCGTAGTAGAGATTACCCACATCATCAAAGGTAAGCCCGCTTGGGGTATTCAAACCTGATACCGCTGTGCTAATTGTACCATCAGGACTGAGCTTGTCGATAGAACCTGGTCGAATCGTAATCCTATCAGCGTCGAAAATCCTCGGATAGTTGAAGAATATGGGTGTTTCGAATGCCTTACTTAGATTTAGGAAAAGCGATAACAAGCAAAATAAAGACAGATATATTTTAGAACTATCAAATAACTTCACCCTTTCTCCTCCTTAAAAATCGCGTTTATTTCGCAGCAAAGTAAGATTGATTACCTAATTTATGCCGCAAGTATACTCAACTAACGTCCTTGGATTGAACGGTTTAAATAATAACCGTTTTTGAGTGGGAAAGCTTGAAATGGCATTCCGCCGTACTTCCTCACAACTCCTCCTTGAATACTAAATATTATATATTCGATTGAGGTGCAAAAGTCAAGGAAATTATCGGAATTTTTGGGAAAAAGTAAGAAACAGTGGGGTTCCCGGCTTAATTGTCATCCTGCCAATATCGCAAAATGGCCTTTTACTTCCTGGTGGATATCCGTATAATCTGAGAAAAATAGCGTACAGCGTACAGCCGGCTCAGGATAAACGTTTAGCGGACAGGAGGCGCGATTCTTTGTACGCAATACGCTTCACGCAATACGAAATACGAGCAATTTATGGGTTATTTTCGGGACAATATTGAGTCTGTTAAGGGGTATGAGCCCGGATTCCAGCCCTTCGCTTCGCTCGAGGACAGGCCTAAAGAGGCTGAGGTGGTCAAGCTCAATACGAATGAAAATCCCTATCCGCCTTCTCCGCGGGTGATGGAGGCGCTGGCGGGGGTGAGCGGCGAGCAGCTTCGGCGATACCCGGACCCGGTTGGGGAAGAATTCAGGCGGGCCGCGGGAGAAGTTAACGGCGTGCCGGCTGATTTTATAATGTGCTGCAACGGCGGAGACGATTTGCTGACTATTGCCTTTCGGGCGTTTTGCGACGAAAATCGTGCTGTGGGGTATCCCATCCCGACGTATTCACTTTATCCGGTGCTGGCGAAGCTGCAAAATTGCAGGGTGATTGAGGTCCTGTACGACGAGGAGTTTAATCTGCCGGCCAAATTAGCCGGGACGGGCGCAGCTTTGACTATAGTTTGCAATCCGAACGCGCCGAGCGGCAGTTTTGTGAGTGTTGATGAATTGGCTGGCCTGGCTGATGAGCTTACGGGAGTGCTGCTGATTGACGAGGCGTACGTGGATTATGCGGAGAAGAATTGCACTGAATTAGCGAAAGAATTCGACAACGTGATTGTACTGCGGTCGATGAGCAAGGGATATTCGCTGGCGGGGATACGGTTTGGATATGCAATCGCGCAGCCCGGCTTAATAGCCGGCCTGATGAAGGTCAAGGATTCGTATAATATCGATGTCGTTGCCATCGCCGCGGCCACTGCTGCGATAAAGGACCAGGACTATTTCAAAGAAAATGTCGCAAAAGTAAAGGCCGAGCGCACGAGACTGGCCGAGCAGTTGAGAAATCTTGGATTTGACGCGATGAAAAGCAGCACGAATTTCATCCTGGCGAAATGCACGAACGCGAAGGCGGCTGAAATTTATGAAAAATTGACGCGGCGAAATATATATATCAGATACTTTGCTTATCCGCAGCTTGAAGATAAGCTGAGAATCACCGTCGGCACGGCGGAGCAGAATGATAAATTGCTAAGGGCCTTGAAGGAGATATTGTCGGAATAGGGAATAAAAAAAGCCACAGAGGGCACAGAGAGCACAGAGAAAAGATAGGTAGTACAAAGAAGAAAATAGATTCCCGCTTTCGCGGGAATGACAAAAGGAAAAGCATCAACACAAAAAGGACGGTTTTTATGGAAGATAGAATCGCTAAAGTTCACAGGCGAACAAAAGAGACCGAGGTCGGCTTGGAGCTTAATTTGGACGGCGTGGGCAAGTATGAGATTGATACCGGCATCGGCTTTCTTGACCACATGCTTACGCACCTGAGCAAGCACAGCCAAATCGATTTGGTGGTTAAGGCTGCGGGCGATTTGGAGGTTGATGCACACCATACGGTTGAGGATATCGCGATATGCCTGGGCGAGTGTTTGTGCAAGGCGCTCGGCGATAAAAAAGGGATTGCCCGGTACGGCCATAGTTCCGTGCCGATGGAGGACGCATTGGCGAATGTCTCCGTGGATTTGTCGGGCAGGCCGAGCTGTGTGTATAACGTCGAGTATCGGTCGGAGAGGATAGGCGATTTCGATGTCGAGTGTCTCGAAGAGATGCTGCGGAGCTTTTCGAATAACGGCAGGTTCAATCTGCACATAAACGTACCATACGGCACAAACAGCCATCACATTGCCGAGGCGATTTTCAAGGGATTGGGCAAGGCGATGGGCTCGGCGGTCAGTATTGTCGGGACGGACGTTCCAAGCACAAAGGGACAACTGTGATTGAGAGACCCAAGGCTGAATATCGAAGTGGAATCGGCACGGATATCCACAGGATAGTCGAGGGCAGGAAGCTGATGCTCGGAGGGGTTTACGTGCCGTTTCCGGCGGGGCTGGCCGGTCACAGCGACGGCGATGTGGCCCTGCACGCGGTCATAGATGCTCTGCTTGGGGCAAGCGGGATGGGCGATATAGGGACCCACTTTCCCGATACCGAGGCGGAATGGAAAGATGTGGACAGCAAAGAGCTTGTATTTATCGTAAAGGAAAAGCTCGAAGAGAACTGGGAAGTGGTCAATGTTGACTTGATAATACAAACGGAAGAGCCGAAGCTTGAGCCGGTCAAAGGGCAAATTAAACGGTGCATAGCGGGGCTTTTGGGTATCGATTTTACAGCCGTCAACGTCAAGGCAAAGACCAGCGAAGGGCTCGGTAGCGTGGGAGCGGGCGAGGCGATGAGCGCAACGGCGATAGCGCTTTTGAGAATGAAGAAAAAAAGGTCGCTGTAAGAAGGGCAAACGTAAAGGGTAAAAGATATGGGATTGAAACTTTACAACAGCCTGACAAGAAACAAGGATGAGTTCAAGCCGTTGAAGGAAGACCGGGTCGGGATGTATGTTTGCGGGCCTACGGTGTATGGGCATGCGCATCTGGGGCACGCAAAAAGTTACGTGAGCTTCGATATTCTCGCTCGATACCTCCGCTACCTGGGCTATAGCGTTACATACGTGCAGAATATAACCGATGTGGGTCATTTGACCGACGATGCGGATGAGGGTGAGGACAAGATTGCCCGGGCGGCCCGAGAAGAGAAAAAACACCCGATGGCGCTGGCGGAGTACTATACCTGCAGCTACTTCGAGGATATGGACAAGCTGAACTGCGTCAGGCCCGATATCAGTCCGCGGGCCAGCGGTCATATCACCGAGCAGATAGAGCTGGTGGAAAAACTCATAGAGAAGGACTATGCTTACGAGGTGAACGGCTCGGTGTATTTCGACGTCTCAAAGTTCAAGGAGTACGGCAAGCTCTCCGGCAGGAATGTTGAGGAGATGATGGCCGGCGCCCGCGTGGAGGTTTCGCCGGAGAAAAAGAACCCGGCTGATTTTGCGCTGTGGAAGAAGGCGGAGCCGAATCATATTATGCAGTGGCCGAGCCCGTGGGGCAGGGGCTATCCGGGCTGGCATCTCGAATGCTCGGTGATGAGTATGAAATATCTGGGCGAGACGATTGATATCCACGGCGGGGGGCTGGAGAACCAGTTTCCACATCATGAGTGTGAAATTGCCCAGTCGGAGGCTGCCAACGCCGTGCAGTTTGTTCAATACTGGCTGCACAATAATATGGTAACTGTTGACGGCAAAAAGATGGGCAAGAGTTTGAATAATTTTATTACTCTCAAACAGGCCTTTTCGGGCGCCCACGAGAAATTGACGAGGGGCTATGACCCATTAGCGATAAGGCAGTTGATTTTGAACAGCCATTACAGGAGCCCGCTGGATTTTTCCGATGCTGCCCTGTTCGCCGCCCAAAGCGGCCAGGAAAGAATAAGAGATACAGTGGCGGCTGTGAGAAAACAGATGAAGCAGGCAACGGAAGGAGAAATCGATGATGAAGTTGTAGAGCAACTGGAGAATCTAAAAGTCAAATTCGAAGAGGCAATGAACGATGATTTGAATACTTCGGTAGCTTTGTCGGTGATATTCGAAATAGTAAGATTAGCCGGCAAGATATATACAGAGGGGACTGCAGCCGTTTCGACATTGCAGGCAGTGGATGAAATGTTTACAGAACTCGGAGGGGATGTGTTGGGTGTTGTTAAAGACGAATATCCACAGGGCAGCGTGGTCGATGATGCACGCGTCGAGGAGGTTGTTAAGATTTTGATTGAGCAGCGGAACAAGGCCCGTGAAGAGAAGGATTTTGCCGGGGCGGATGAAATTCGCGGGCAGTTGGAGCAAGCGGGCATTTTGCTGGAAGATAAGCATGATGGAACACAATGGAGGTGGAAATGAGGATACTCGGGATAGATCCGGGATTGCAGGTCTGTGGATACGCCTGTTTGGAAGTAGGCGCCGGCGAAGAGAAGCTGCTCGAGGCTGGTGTTATCCGTACAGCCGTCGGCTTGGCGTTAGAGCAAAAACTGAACAGGATAGCCGGGGATACGGAGTCTATTCTGAATAGTTTCAAGCCGGACGTCGTGGCGGTGGAGGAATTGTACTCGCACTATGCACATCCGAAGACGGCGATATTGATGGGACACGCCAGGGGTGTTATACTACAGAAGTGTGCCGAGGCGGCTGTTGAGGTAAGGAGCTTCGGCGCGACGCGTATAAAAAAATCACTTACGGGCAACGGCAGGGCGTCGAAGGAGCAGGTGCAAAGGACGATTCAAACGATTTTGGCATTGCCTGAGAGACCCGAGCCGAACGATGTGGCCGATGCCATAGCGGCGGCAATGTGCTGTGCGAATTCGTTGAAAAGTATTAATGTTTGAAGGTTCAGGATTTGGGAAAGCTCCCGGCCCATCGGAGGCGGGGGGCAGTCGAAATCATCATCAATAATAAGTTGGTTTATGATAGCAAGGATAGAAGGAAAACTTATCAAGCTTGATGCCGACGCCTGCCTGGTGCAGGTCGGGGAGGTTGGGTATGAGGTAATGCTTCCCGGCTATTGCGTGAGCGAGCTTTCCGGCAGGATTGGTTCAGAAATTACTCTTTGCACGATGGAGTATTACGAGGGCGCGCCCGGGGGCGGGAATCTCATACCGAGGATGGTGGGCTTTTTGAACGCGGGCGAGAGGGATTTTTTCAGCAAGTATATCAGCGTCAAGGGGATGGGTATAAAAAAGGGCCTGCGGTCGCTGAGCGTGCCGATAGCTACGATAGCGGCGGCGATAGAGGATGGTGACGACAAGACGTTGATGTCACTGCCGTCGGTGGGAAAGAGGATGTCTCAGCAGATTATCGCCGAGCTGAAGGGCAAGTTGCAGTCTTTCGCGGTGGGGGCCGAGGCGGCCGGGTCGGTGGGAGCCGGGTTCAAGCCGTTTCAGATTGAGGCGCTGGAGATTCTTATCGCCTGGGGCGAGAAGAGAACCGAGGCGATGGAATTGATTGAGCTGGCATGCAGCAGGTATCCTGATATAGACTCGGCCGAAGCGCTCGTGCCTTTGGTCTATAGGTTGAAACATGGCGTCGAGGCGTAAACACAAAACATAAAAGGTAAAATGCAAAACTACAGTGTAAAATTCAAAAGTTTTATGCGTTGAATTAAAGTTTTTAGCTTCGTACTTTAAGTTTTTAGTTTTTATAGCGATCACGATTGAAATTTACCGTTTGTTCGCGGGTAAGTGGCTTTAGAACAATAAGTTACAATCCCAGTCGCGGGAATTTACTCTTCCGCCGCAATGCTACGAGTTTTAACTCGTAGATGAAGTTATCCGCCAAAGGCAGACAGGCAAAGCCTGATGCGGCAAATGCCACGGGTTTTAACCCGTGGAAATTTACTACCCTGAAGGGTATATCATTTAACCGCTTTGGCCTCCGGAACAGGACGCCTGATTATGTGCTAAAAAAATTTCTATCCGGTTCGATTAGGGCGGATGCAGTTGCTTATCGTTCTGTTTCATCCAAGGCACTGCGTGTGTTCTCGAAGGCAAGGCGAGAGATATTCGCGCCGCCTCCTGGCAATAAGTCCGAAAACACGCCCAAATCAATTGCAACAGACTTAAGAGGCATTTTAGTTAATCTCCAATCCCCAACCAGCCTCAAACGGCGAGAAACTGATAACCGATTGTTTATAGGGCTACTTGAGAAAGGCCCTTTTTAACATTTCATTGCCCTTAAAGCCTAATCCCTGTTAAGCCGAACTTTAAAATGTTGGAACCCTAACAAAATTCGGTGGAGTACCAAAATACACAAAATCGTGGATGACAAACAGCGACATAGAAGGTTGCGCCTGCTCATAGCAAAGCTCAACAAAGAACGTAAAAAGCAGGCAAAACAAATAGATATCCTCTGCAACGACCTCATTGCGGCCCAGAGAGACTTTATCAAAAAACTGAACACTATCAACTTCACAGCAAATTTCTATGAGTCAATCATTGCAACAACCGACCTGAGCAGTCTTTTGTACGCGGCGGTCAAACATATCAAGGAAGAAATCGCGGATGTAAATGTCACCTTTTTTCTGCGTCAGGCGGACAGCTTCGAGCTGCACATGTTCGACAGTGTTCAGCCAATCGCCCTGCTTGAAAAGCAACGCTTGGAAAGTTGTTTCAGTCCCGAGCTGATAGATGATATCTGTAAATCGAACAAACTTTGCGCGCTCGATGAGATGTTCGCAATGGGCCTGCAGGGCAGCTTAGCCGGGCTAAATAAGTATTCAGCCGTGACTATCCCGCTGGAGCTGCTCGGCTTATCGCTCGGCTTTATATTGATTTACCGCTCATCGAAAAACAAATTGTCCCCCGAAGAGCTAAGTAATATAACCGCCGTTACGCGCGGATTTTCCCGAGCCATACAAGCCCGCCAGGTGCTTTTGCACACCGCAGATTAAGAATCCTGCTGTGGAAAGTTGTGTGTTCCGCCAGGAGAAGTTTGCAGTAACTTCAAATCAAATCCGCGGCGATATCAGGTATCCAACAGTCACTGTCATCGGCCAGTTCAACGTGAAGCCAGCTACCGCGGCGCTCAGGATTCGTTCAGGGCGAGTTTTTTTGATTTTTTGGGGTTATTGGCACTTTTAGCAATAGTTGACCCTGAATTTCCTTGACCTGGCAGCATAGCAAGTTGTACAATTAAAGTTGGCTTTGGAGGAAGCCAAAACACCAACCCAGGCATGGACGGAGCAAGTTCTTTTGAGGACGGGAAGATGAAAACTTTTCTATCGACCATATTGGGTTCGCTTGCGTGTTCCGATTGGGTCTTCGCAGACTATAATACTCCCCAAAAACTGGGCGCATAATTAAGGTGGATTTGTCGCCTGAGACGATAACAGTTTCAGGAGACAGATTTATGAAAAACAAAAGACGTAATCACAGTGCTCCGTTTAAGGCAAAAGTCGCACTTGCAGCGGCTAAAGGCGAAATGACGATAGCTGAACTGGCCAGTAAGTTTGAGGTTCATCCTAATCAGGTGACTCAATGGAAGAAGCGGCTGCTTGAGTCTGTGCCGGATATATTCTCTCGTTCTCGGCAGCGAGATCGGCAGAAGCAGGGTGAGCTGACAGAACATTTGTATCAGCAGATAGGCCAGTTAAAAGTAGAGCTTGACTGGCTCAAAAAAAAATCTGGATTTGACGCTTGAGCAAAAACGAAGAGCAATAGAACCCAGGCACAGGCAGATAGCGATTTATCGGCAGTGTGAATTGCTGGGGCTTAGCCGAAGCAGTTTGTATTATAAACCTTGTGGTGATACACAGTACAATGAGCAGTTAATGAAACTGATAGATGAACAATATATCAAGACACCGTTTTACGGTATCGACAAGATGACCGAACAGTTGCGTCGTATGGGCCATCAGGTCAACCATAAACGCATTCGGCGGCTGATGCGTCAGATGGGCTTAGAAGCCGTTTATCCACGGCGAAGGCGTGGTTTGAGCATGCCGGACAAGGAGCATAAGATATACCCATACCTGCTTAAAGGCGTGCAGATTGAACGAGCCGATCAGGTTTGGTCGGCGGATATAACATATATCCGGATGTATCGCGGCTGGCTTTATCTGGTAGCGGTGATGGACTGGTTCAGCCGTTATGTTCTTAGTTGGGAAGTGTCGGTAACATTGGAGTCGGAGTTTTGTGTTTCGGCCCTGGAGCAGGCTTTGGGCCTTGGCAGACCGGAGATATTCAACACGGACCAGGGCAGCCAGTTTACTTCGATAGATTTTACAAAGATATTGCTGAAGGCAAGTGTTCAAATCAGTATGGATGGCAAAGGCCGAGTATTTGATAATATTTTTTCAGAGCGTTTATGGCGAACGGTGGAAGTAGAGGAGGTTTATCTGCGGGACTATCAAACGGTGGCCGAGGCGACATATAGCCTGGGTCGATATTTTGAGTTTTATAATAACCAGCGATTACACCAGGCTTTGGGCTACTGCACCCCAGCCGAGGTGTACGGCGTAGCAGTTGGCACTCCGGTCGCCCTTCGGGCTCCCTTCGTTCCAACTGCTTTAACATACGGCGATGAATCCACCTTAAAAACCCCAAGTTTTTGTCTTGACAATGGGTAGGGGTATATTTCTACATACGAAGATGGGAATGCGAAGAGGCAATTCGCTTTCTCAAGAGCCAGGTAAACCTCGAGAAAATACGAACATTTCGTTGGTCTGCGATTCGCCGTTTGGTCCTGCTGGCTGTGCTTGTGATGATTTATTTAAGCTGGCTTGTCGAAGAACATCCGAACATTTGCGATCGTTTAGTTTATCTAAGTCAACCGTTGCCGGATAATCCGGATTTTCTGCTGTATCGTTTGTTGGCAGGCCTGACCGAAGCGATAAATACCTGCTTTTGGCTTCACAGGGATTTACTGCGGAAAAGCTTACGAGAAAACCCCTAAGTTTGATAAAAACATCCTTGACAGCAGTCCATAAACGGGTACAATGAGTGTTTTACGGCTGGGTGCGTTGTCCGGCCGAATGGTTACCAAAATATAAACAGGAGCACATAACATGTTACAACGTCGCCACCTCTGTGCATTTCTTCTCGGCCTCTTTGCGATGGCTGCTTTCATACCTGCCGCATCAGCACTCGCGGCTGACAAGAAACCGGTCAATGTCTTCATTCTCACTGGCCAATCGAACATGGAAGGCAAAGGCCTCGCCACGCACCTGGATACCTACAAGGATGACCCGCTGATCAGGGACACCTACCCGAAACTGAAGAATGGCAACAAGTGGGTCGTGCGCGATGATGTCTGGATCACCTATCCGACCAAGCATGGCGGAGCCAAGCATGGCCTGCTCACCGTCGGGTACGGGACAAAAGGCGATACTTCGATCGGACCCGAGTTCGGGTTCGGCCACACCGTCGGCGAGGCGATCGACGCACCGGTCATGCTTGTCAAGGTCGCCTGGGGCGGCAAGAGCCTGGCAGTCGATTTCCACCCGCCCAGCGCCGGACTGCCCGACGAAGCCACACTGCAGGCGATGCTCGAGAAAATCAAAAAGAAGAACCCGTCGGCCACGATGGAAGACGTCAAGGCGAAGTACGGCTTCTACTACCGCAGCCTGGTGGACGAAACCAAAAAAGCCCTGGCTGACCTCGGGACAACCTTCCCCGAACTGAAAGACCGCAACGTCGAGATCGCCGGTATTGTCTGGCACCAGGACTTCAACGACGTGATTAACAGAACACTCAAGGAAAATCGGTACGCGGACTACACCAAGTGGCTGGCGCTGTTTATCAAGGACCTCCGCAAGGACCTGGACGCACCGAACGCGCCCTTTGTCATCGGCGAATTGAGCACGGGCGGCTTGCCCAACCGCGGCGACTTCCAGAAGGCACAGGCCGCTACCGCCGACCTGCCGGAATTCAAGGGGAACGTCGCCTTCGTCCCCACCGCCGAGTACTACGACACCAAGGCCCACGAACTCTATGAAAAGGGCTACTGGAAAGGCACCGACGAGCAGAAGGCACAGTGGAAAGCCGTAGGAAACGATCGGCCATATCACTACCTGGGCTCGGGCAAGACGTATTACCTCAAGGGCCAAGCGTTCGGCAAGGCGATGCTCAAGATGATGAAATAACCGGAAGGCAGTCGACAAATTTGCCAGTATGTCCACCCTGAGTCAAATTACCGTCTTTATAATTTATTTACACGGTTGTCCGTGCGGCTATTACGGAGAAGCCCCAAGCATCGGATTGATAGTCCGATGCTCTGAAATCATAACTTGCTAAGTAATAAAAACTTGCGGTGAGCTCTTCACGGCGCTTACAAACCAGCTTACAAACGGAAGCTCGATATCCTCTGCGACAATTGGCTTTTCGGCAAATAGTTCTATTGTGAACCTAGTACTATGTCCGTGCAATAAAGTCTGTTAGGTCTTTTTGTCGATAGGGTTAATATGACAGTTAACTCTCTAATCAGGCAAGGAGGCCAACATGAAAAAATATATTGTTGAATTGACAAGTGAAGAACGCTCTGGACTC
>JAUWPZ010000199.1 GCA_030611315.1 Sedimentisphaerales bacterium | reverse complement strand
TATCTGTTGCGGAAAGCCAAAACTGGTGATGTCACCCCTGCGGAAGCAGGGGTCTATATCGAAAAAACCTGGATTCCTGCTGCCTGCTTTCGCAGGCACAAGTTTACCCCCGCGAAAGCGGGGGCAGGAATGACAAATGTTGTTTCCGCAGCAGGAACTAATTAGATAATTACCAAGCGCTGCTCTGTTATTAAAGTTCATCATTTCTCTTTCCGTTTTTGCAGTTTCGATAATCATTCTCTCTCGAACATTTCTGTGCATCTTCAGGGCCTTGTCTCGACCTTCACTGTCCCATCAGGCTCAATGTTCAGATGGTCGTCTTGTTTTATCGAGAAAAAGTCCTTCTCACTCAGGACCACGATAGGAACGGCCTTGTGATACAGCTCGTCCGAGACGATACTGCCCAGCGCCAGAATCGGGGCAACCTTCAAGTTAATAATGGCGGCGGGGGCGACTCCGGCCCTGATGCTCTCCAGCAGCGTTGCGCTGGACGTGCTCGAGCCTCTGCCCCACGGCATTACTAATACCTTGCCTGCGGCATAGCTCCCTGACAGCTCATGACGCCGGTCGATAATCTCTCCCGTGCGCGGGCACAGGCCTCCCCAAAGGCTCAACGGCTCTCTGGAGACCAGGGCAGTTCCCTCGGCTGCGCCCGCAACTACCGCTCTACCGCTCAGGACTCTTTCCATAGCGCCTCCTCTCGTGAAACACGCCCCTTGACGGCGGACTGCACGCACTCGGCCATGTTGCCGAACGCAACGCCTGTGCCCAGTTCGCCGGGTGCGTAGTAAGCGCATTTGCCCGAGTTGGTCATAATGACCTTCGTATCAGCCGAGACCATCGGCGTATGGAACACGCATGTATCAAGCGTGATTTCGACGCCGAAGCCGGTTATCACATCAAAAAGCTCGCTCCTCTGCAGCAGGGCATAAGATGTTTGGCACGAAATAACGACGAACCTGACGTTACTATGGAGCTTGTTGCCTTTGTTCGTTTGGGCTTTAATAAGCCCGGCCAATTCGCGAAACTCGTCGAAGGAAAAATGCGGACAGCCGAGAACGACCAGGTCGAGCTTGTCTCCTTCACCGGCCGTGGACAAATCCGACCTCGCTTCGAGCAAATCCCCGAGACCGATGTCGATGACTCGTTCCGGCTCGTTGCCTGCGAAGGCTTCCTCCAGGGTGTTCGCTTCCGGCGTTACGCCCACCGCGTGGAAAAGCGCCACCGCGCCGGAAGAGGCCGCCGCCGCGCACAAAGCCTTTAGTTGGTCGCCGGATGCTTCGGGGTCAAGTCCTTCGATTACTGGAATTTTATCCTCAGCCGCGGTGCCTAAAAGATGTCCCAATACGGCGTAAAAAGCATTACTTCGCATGATGGCCGGGTCGATATCCACCAGCCGCAGGAGTATCTGGCCCTTGCGATTGGCTTTCAAGTGAAGGCCGCACCTCGGTACTCTGCCTGTTATCGCAGCGCAGATATCGATATAATCTCCGTACCTGTTGGTTCTGGCGCCGAGGACCGAATTGGCATAGCAGATAGCGTTCGATTCGCCCCAGGCGATTTGCTGGCCGAATCGGGGCGTCAGGTAGCTCTGATAAGGTGCGCAAGTCCACGTCGGGATACACCCCATATCTGTATAAGCCTTGCCCTGCCTGATGGCTTTGGCGGCAAATTCCTCATCAACCCCGAAATGTTTCCAGTTCTGAAGGTCGAGCGGCCCCATATTCAGCGTCGTTGGGACTGAAACTCTGCCACCCTGCGAGACAAGAGTCTCGGCAAACTCCAGACCTGCGTCGCTGAGCAGCCCGCACCCGTCGATATGGGCCTGGCTGACGTCCATCAATTCTTCTGCTTCGAGGACCTCGGCCATTCTCGCCAAAATTCGCATGGCTATCTGCCCGGCCTTGCCGTGTTGGCCGTCCAGATATTCTTTGTCCCGTTTGCTCAGCTTCACTGACATTACGTTTCCTGTTCTCTTAAACCTCAGAGCGCGGTTCTTATCGCAATTAAGGAATAATAACCCGGATTCTCGGATACTTCCAGATTTTTCTTCTACCCGGTGTCGATGCCCCCAAAAGCTCACACCGCCGTCTTCAGCCAAGAGGCCTCATTGTCCTGGTGGAGGTAAGGCAAAAAAGCAGTCCGAGTGCGCTGTAGTTATAGATTTCTACATGTTTGAAGTAGAAAGGGGCTTGGCTTCGTCAGAAAGCCGGGGCGTGATGATGGGGGAGCTGAAATTAAATTCGCGGTTTGTCCCGGGAAATCCTGGCGCACTTCCTGGTTGCCAGACGTATTGAGATTGAAGAATCGTCGCAGACGGCTACCGGTTTGGCGGATTCTTCACCCACATCAGATTTCGCTCAAAATCAAGAACAATCACGGTATCACGAAAATACTGCATGCCAAGCAATCCCCGGCATTTCTCCATAAGCAGGCTGTCGTCCGGGAACACCGAAATCTCTGCATTTCTGACTATCCTGTTCCCAACCTCAAGTTTCGCAACGGCTCCTTGCCTGCAGGCCAGCCGCCCGATATACGGGTACATATCTGTGCTTTTCCTGAGCTTCACGTTCCGGATTCGCCCGCGTATCTCTTCCCACAACTCTTGGGAGATTGCCAATCCTTTTCCACTGCCGGTATCAAGCTGCAGCTCAGTTTCCTCCCCTGCAATAGGTATATTCACAAAAAGAAAAGCATTACCGCCGAAGCCTTCTTCAATCACAAACGCGTATTGCACCCACAAGTCCGACCGGCCTGGTTCAAATGTCTTCTCAAGTGAGAACTCCACCTCTTTGTTTACGCTGTCAAATACAATATACTTAAATCTTCGTAACGCCGGCAGTCCCGCTATAATGGCATTGCCTTTCTTGACGCCAAGTCCGAATACTGTGATTTCTGTGTGCTGCTCTCGATAGAAACAAGGCCAGTCGGCAAACGTTACTTTTCCTATACGTAGTCCGGGTAGATGACATATTCCCCAGCCGACCGAATTGTTGTTGCGATTAAGCGGGTAAATCGCCAGATTGTTTTCCAGAATATGTATATCATTAACAAAAAGGCCCGGTGTTGCTCCTGTATCGAGGACAACCGGATACTTCCTCCCGTTGCCAAGTGTGCCCTCAACCACCATCCAGTGGTTTTGTGAGTAGGACGGGTGATATCTGACAAAGCAGCGACTTCCCTGTCCGCTGTCCTCTGATAATTGCCCCCCGTTATTCCAGTTGCCGTTCCTTATATCTTCTGTCGAATGCTCCTTGTCATTCGGCCTGATAAGTCGTATATCAGCCCTGTCTTCAAGCCTTTCGCCATTCACTACCACCATCTGGACAGGATGAATCGAACATCCTAATGACAAACACGCGACAATGACGAAGATAGCCCGAAGGCGCCGGTTGATTTGGCTGGTTCTTCTCATTAAAAATCACCCTTCTCCGTTCAGCCCCAATCATAGGACTGATATGTCCTGATACTGTGCGACTTCCTTCAAATTGCAGGAAACACCTGAGCCGCCAGCATGGTCATAAACGCCCCTATTACAGTAACCATTATACCCTTTCAGGTCTTTCAAGTCAAGTGTTTTTCGCTTACAGGGTATCCAAAAAGATACGAGTCAAGACCGACATAAACCTGGAGTTTGCTTTGATGTTTTCTTCACTCGCGATACCAGGATTCTGGAACGTCAAAAAAAGTGATAGTATGGTTTTTTCGCCGGTCCGAAAGTGCCGAATAAACAGGTTGCAACGAATACTCCGTATTGGATGATTACAAAGATTGTCCGGAAGATATCAAGAGAATTTTGAGCTTAAAAAGGGTTGACAGCATATACAGGAAGTTGTTAAATTACGACAGCACAGTATTTCAGGCGGCGTAGCTCAGTTGGTTAGAGCATGTGTAAAGGGCGGAACTATATCGCATCCGCGTCCGAAGACCGGTGTGGAGCGAAATTTCATTTTATGGGCGGAAACAGTTGAAATTCTAAAGGCATATATTACTGAATACCGCGGCAAACCTGTAAATGAGGATGTTGCAAAACTCGTATTCGTCGGCAGAAAAGGCAATCCTTTATGCTGGGACAGGATAGATGAAAAAGGAAAGATGAAACGCTCTGATGCGGTAATGAGTCGATTCAAGCGGCTATTTGAAAAAGCCGGATTAAAACGAAAATATGGTGTTGGTTTCTATATCCTTCGCCATACTTACGCAACCATTATAGGCTCAAATTCTAATGACCTAAGAGAAGTCCAGGCGGCGTTAGGGCAGACAACCTTTGAGCAGCAGGAGACGTACCGGCACGACCGGCATCAAAAATCAGTCTCGGCACAAAAAAAGGTCAGGGAAGAACTTCATAAAACGCCTATACCTCAAATACTCCGGAATAAGTGCTCTTATCCCGAACCTGCTGCCTGCGAGCCCCCCTGTTCAGAGGCCACCTGAGCGGAAGATTGTCCGGAAACCTCCTGCTCCGAAACTTTTTGCTCAGGGTTATCTTTTTTGATATCACAAACAGCGAGCAACAGTATATATAAAACGTTGTACAATTTTCACTTTTTTATAAAGCACTTATAATACAGAGCTTATGAAATGGCCATTTTTGGCGAATTGGCAGATAACGGATTGTTGAGTTGTATGACGGTTGTAGGCGCCGATGGACGAAAATGGGGCAATTCTGGGCCGTATTGAAGCTGCAATCGTTGCGCTGGTGCGCGTCCGGAGCTAGTACTCAGTCCACGCTAGATTGTCGGGTATAGTTTTCTCAGTTTTACTCGGGCATCGGCTGTAGTGAATTGCCAGTCTATGCCTATCTTGTTTTTATTTCTCAAACGCTCCCAAGCTGAAATAGCTATGGTCAATT
>JAUWPZ010000050.1 GCA_030611315.1 Sedimentisphaerales bacterium | reverse complement strand
GTTATTTTGTATCGACGGTAGGTATTGAGGAGGAAAAGATACTGAAATACGTGGAATGGCAAGGTCGCCAGGATTCAGGTCAAACGAAGTTTGAATTTTGATTTTTTAAGTGCCACGGGCTTGCCCGTGGGTATCTACAAGATTTTTATTTTTTTTAGAACTTTACTTGACACGCGACGTCTTTTTGTTATAATTGTAATAGTTGCAATAGTACAATTGAACAGGGTAACCAATGCAGATTCGCATAAACAACGCCTCAGAGAGACCCGTTTACAGCCAGATAATAAACCACGTCAAGCGGGATATCGCTTTGGGCAGGCTGATTAAGGAAGAAAAGCTTCCTACCGTAAGGCAGTTGGCCGCCCAGCTTGCCATAAATCCCAACACGATAGCCAAGGCCTACCGCCAGCTCGAGCAGGAAGGAATCATCGTCACAAAGGCGGGCTCCGGCGCGTTTGTCGCCAATCTCGACAGCAACCTGAGCAGAGCCGTCCGCAAAAAGCTCATCTGTGAGGAGCTTGGGCGAGTGGCGGTCGACGCATTTCACATGCAAATCGACTCTCAGACGCTGTCGGAGTGGTTCGAGAATTCCCTCAAAAAACTCAATTGGCCTGCAAAGAAAGGACAAGCCAATGAACGATAACGTTATCAAAATCGAAAACCTCGTCAAATACTTCGACGGCCGCTGCGTTCTCGACGGCATCAATCTGACGGTGCCCCGCGGGTGTATTTACGGTCTGTTAGGGCGAAACGGCGCCGGTAAAACAACCATCATCCGTATCCTGCTGGGCCTGGATTTTCCGACCCGCGGGCACAGCTTTCTGCTGGGTACGGACTCGGCGAAGCTGCCGGCGAAAGTCCACGGCCAGGTAGGCTGCGTCGCCGAAGGGCACAATCTTATTCAGAACTATAAAGTCAGCCGGCTCATAAAGCTCTGCAAAGACCTTTCCCTTAGATGGAACGACGATTTCTTCGACCATCTGATGGAAATGTTTCACCTGCCGAGAGAGCGCAGGGTAAGGGATTTGTCAATGGGCATGCGGGCGCAGTTGAACCTCGCGCTGGCAATGGCAATAGACCCCGAGCTTCTCATCCTTGACGACCCGACGCTCGGCCTTGATACCACATCCAGGCGACAGTTCCTCGAACTCGCGGTGGACCTGCTCCAGAAGGACGGCCGAACTATACTGTTCTGCTCACACATACTAAACGACGTCGAACGAATCGCCGACCGAATAGGAATTCTCGCAGCCGGAAAACTCGTCGTGGACTGCCCGCTGGAAGAGCTCAAAAAACGCGTTACAAAGCTGCGGTTAATCTTCGGTGAATCGGTACCGACAGACCTGTACCTGACCGAAATAATAAACCAGCAAATCGAGGGCCGTGAACTCGTAATAACCCTCGCAAACTGGAATCGGCAAAAACAGACCATTATCGACACCTTCAAGCCCTCGAGCTGCACCGAAATACCGATGAGCCTGGAGGATATATTCTTAGAATGCACAAAGCCGGCCCCATTGGCGACGGCGACCGGATAAAAGGAGACAGCAGATGTTCACCCTCATCAAACGAGAAATTGAGCAAAATATCATCCTCTTCGCAATTGCCGCTCTGTACGCAGCCATATTCATCGGCACAATTGTCGTCTCGGTGATAGAAAGGCAAGCCCACTCTTCTTCACCGATGGGGATTTCCAACACCATGATGTTGGCCCTGGTGTTTTACCTGCCGCTGACGCTGTCCTTATTATCCGCCATAACGGGCCTCGTACAGATGTACACGGACAGGGACAAAAAACTATCAGCCTTTTTGTCCACCCTCGCCACGACCCGCATCCATATTCTCCTTGCCAGAATATTCACCGGGGTACTTACAATTCTTACCGTCCTGCTGCCCGTGGTCGCAGCCAGCGCGATTCTGCTCCAACTCTTTCATCCGGCCCCGGTTTCCGGAATATACACGGCCTTTTTTATGCGGGTATTCGCGGTAACATTTCTACTGGCGCTTGCCTGTTACTGCATCGGCCTGCAGATTGGCTGGAACAGAGGCATCGTCATAACGATTACGACGGCGCTTTTTCTGACCATTGCCCTATTCTCCCTGCTCATCATCAAGGGCTTCGGTCTGGAAGGCTGCCTCATATTAGCTGTTATTATCGTCGCATCGCTCGCGCGGACCTGGCGAAAGTTCATCTCAACATCTCTTTAGGAAACTATCCATGAAATCCTCGAGCAACTATATCATAAACGTCCTTGCCGTGGGCTTTCTTGCACTGCTGTTTTTGAGTGTCCCTCTCTTCTGGGCCTGTAAACTCTGCCAGGGCACGCTCTACGCGGTCGAATGGCATTATCAAAGTGTGGAGGTGCGGCCATCCGGCTTTGTGCCCGAACTCGATTCCGAGCCTAACACCGTCTCACAATCCGCCATCGCCACATACATGCCAAACGAAATCATCCTCATCGGCCTGGGATTACTGCAGAATGACCCCTTGAGCAGTGAACTGTACAAAACCGCTTCCTATTACGCCATACGAGACCCGAACAACAAAATAAGGACCTGGCACTTAGTCTATTTCGACAAAAATCTCGGCCTTGTGGTTCACTGCGACCTTGCGAAGACAGGGCGGGCGGGCAAGAGAAAATGGCACAAGAGCGAATATTTGTATGCAGGCCCGGAGGGTGTCGCCGATACCGCCGAGAAAACTCTCGGCCGATTCGCCGGGCCGCTAATATTGCAGCGGGGCAGCACCGCGAGATTCGGGCCCTCCTCTGTGCTCATCTTCGACGGCAAAGTCCGTCGATTCTTCAAGATTCAATTCGACCGGGCAAGCGTAATCAAAGGCCCCGAGCTTGGCAAAGACTACCACCCTGTTCAGATAAACTCATTGCGCAAAAATCGAGAATTCTGCGGCGGTATCCGCTGGCAACAGCCATATAGACAGGCAACGCCGCAGGAGCAGGAAGAATGGGAGAAAGAACAAGGCCGGGTGGAGATTTACTACGATTACGAACCGTCGTACAGAAGTACCAGATACTCGCCGATACGCCGTCGAGGCCCACACAATGTGAATATAGGCCCGGATGTCAAGGCATACGGGCAGTTGGAAGATATCCTGGTTCTGGACAAGTCCTGCCGGATTAGACGGCTGGACGCTGAAACGCTCGAGTTTGTCGGTTCAGCAGGCAGCCTGCCCGTTCCGCCTCCGAAGCTCCACCCCGTCACAACCGATGGTCTTCTCGCTTATACAGTTGCCCCATTTTTCGCGGACGGCCGAGAACTCGGCATCGCCTGCAGCAGCGTCTCGTCGGACGCATCGGCACTGGCCGTGTCGGTTTTCGACCCGAATGGAAAGCCGCTCGGTTCGAATGCCAAAGTCCGCAACCCGCTCGACTCGCCCGGCGGACCGGGTTTGATAGTTACCAAATTCCTTCTGGAAAATCTGCACCCTCCGGTCCTGGCTCTGGCGGGCTATTTCACAAGGTCGAGTTTCGAACCATCGGCCGGCCACAGGGCCCTGTTTATTCTGCCAAACGCCTTAGCTCCGACAGCCGCCAGAAACACCTATGCAGACGACATCGGCATGCGAATCTGGATTGAGCTGTTGATGATTTTGCCCTCAATTATTCTGTCTCTGCTGCTCACCTGGCATCTTCGCACCAACGCCACCACTGTTGGGCTTTCACAAAAGGCGAAATTCTACTGGACAATCGGCACAATTGCCTTCGGCTTGCCGGCGTATATCACGTATCGTCTGACCCTGCCGAAGATAAAACTGGTAACCTGTGCCTCTTGCGGCAAAGCGCGAAGGCCGGATATGGAGAAATGTCATCGCTGCGGCGGTAAATGGCACGCCCCGGAACTAACGCCGCCGGCCTGGCGGGTCATCGCAGAATAAAGCTAACGCTCTGTTACTGCTCAAATGATGGACGTCATTGCTTCACTGGAGGTCGAGGACAGGCCTGAATCCACCGAAGGTGGACAAAGAATCCGGGTATCGCCAGCCAGATGCTTCGCCTTTCGGCTCAGCATGACAGCTCATCAAATTACAAGTAACAAACCACTGAACCCAACCTCCGCCGACTCGGCGTGTTAATCAGGCCAAAACTTGCGCAGGTACTCGATACTCTTTTGGGCTATGGTTTCGGGGTCCGGGTCGTACTTGAATACCTCCACGCTAAGCCACCTGTCCCAACCGATGTCATTTATCGCCTCGGCGATAGGGCCGTAGTCCACATCTCCCATCCCGGGGCCGTAAAGGTTCGAGTCGTTCACATGGAAATGACCAACGTCCTCGCCGCGCACCGAGCGGATAATATCCGGCACAGGCGTACCCTCCGAGCACATCGCCTTGACGTCGAGATGAATCTTCAGATTCGGATGATTGATTTGACGCACCATTTCCATCCCCTCGGAGACCGTATTGATAAAGTCGGTCTCGGCCGGTGAGAGCGGCTCAAGGCAAATCGCCGCATCCAGCTTCGCCGCCTTATCAAGGACGCTGCCAAGCGCATCTGCCGCCCTTTTCCACGCTCCTTCTTTGGTCTGCCCGGCGACCAGGCTTCGCTGCTTGGGTGAACCCAATACGAGCACTTTCCCGCCCAGCTCGGCGCACAAATCCAGGAGGCAGGACAAGTAATCCCTTGTCCTGCCCCATATCGCATCATCCGTAGTTGTTATATGAAGCCCGTCCGGGCCGGCAAAGAGCCAGTGCAGCCCCACAACCTCCAGGCCGTTATCCCTGACAGCGCGGCGAAGCTCTCTTTTCTGCTCAGCGGTGATGTCCTCTGCCGAGCGAGACAGTGTAAAAGGCGCTATCTCAATGCCGTGATAGCCTAATCGGCTCGCAACCGAGCAGACCTCGGCCATGTCCCGGTCCTCGAACATCTCGTTGCAAAGAGCAAACTTCATTAAACTTTATCCGGTACAACAAACGGCTCGCGGTAATTCCGCGATACATACATATTCGCCATGTCGCTGTACTCGCCGACAAACTTCTCGGCCTTCGGGTCCATCGTCAGCATCGGGCCGCAGGTAATCGGCTCTTTCTCAAGACCAACTTCATTGGCATTGAGGTGGCTCAGCATACGCTCGAACGAATCCATCAAATCAGCATTGTCGCCGATGGCCTCTTTTATCTTGTCAACCGACATCTTTTTGCCTATTCGATGGGAGACATTGCCCATGTGACAAAGAGCGCTGGAGATATGGCCCTTCTCGATGTCGGCGTTAAGGTCGCTGACCTTGTGGCTGCGAACCGCGTCGATGAAGTTCTGATGGTGACCGCCTCCGCCTCCGCCCTTGAACTGCTTTATCTTATCGCCGTCGTTGGTATAGGCCCAGCCGCCACCGCCGCCGCCGACAAAGTAGCCGTTCTCACACTGGGTGCAGATGCCGATGCGTGTCCCACGGTAGTTGTCCATCGAATTACTCCCCTTCTTGTTGGGAAGACCGCGGACCTCGAAAATCAACGGAGCGGGCTTGTAATCCAGGTAAATAATCTGCGTATTGGCCGTCTCGCCCGCATCGTGAACCCCTAATCTGCCGCCTATGCTCATCACACGCGGCGCCAGATAATTCGGGTCTCCCAACGCCCAACGCGCCATGTCCATCTCGTGAATCCCCTGGTTGCCGAGGTCGCCACAGCCCGTATTCCAGACCCAATGCCATTTGTAGTGCAGCTTCTCTCGGCGCAAAGGCTCCATATCGGCCGGCCCGCACCACAGATTATAGTCCACAGTCTCCGGCGGCGAAATCGGCCCGTCCGTTCCGTTAACAATCCCGTTGCCGCTGTAGCGGGGCTTGTAGCAAAAACCTCGCGACCACTTTATCGCACCGAGCTTGCCTTCCTGCATATACTTGAAAGCCTCTATCAAACCCCCGTCCGAGCGCTTCTGGGTGCCCGTCTGCACGATTCGGCCGTACTTGCGTGCGGCCTCAACCATCTTTCGGCCTTCCCAGACATTGTGCGAAACCGGCTTCTCGATATAAACATCCTTGCCCGCCTGGCACGCCCAGATTGTTACCAGCGAGTGCCAGTGGTTCGGCGTCGCAGAGGTAATCGCATCAATGCTCTTGACTTCAAGAAGCTTGCGGACGTCAATGTATGTTTTGACCTTCTGCCCGTATTTCTTCTCGAAATCTTTTGCTCTGCCCTCAGCGTACGCCTTGTCCGCGTCGCAAAGCGCAACAACCCGCACGCCTTCCTTCTCATTAAAATACTTGATGTGATTACCACCCTGGCCGCCGGTGCCGACCACCGCAAAGCGAAGGTCGTTATTGGCGCCTCGCACACGCGAATGAGGCGCGGCCATTATTATCGCCGCACCGGCCGCCATACTTGTCTTCATAAAACTTCGACGAGTCAACTTGCTCATAATGCTTCTCCTTTATTCTAAAAAGGTTCTTTCCGAGTCTTCTCGGAACCCATTCTTCTCTGTTTTCTGTTATCTGTCTTCTTTATTTACCAGTCGCGTACTCGCGATAACGTTCAGCCACTTTGCCCTGCTTGGCATCTCCCTTATGAAAATAAAACCGATACTTCAAGGTCAAACTCTTACCGGCCGGAATGATAATATCTCCGATACCTTTCTTTCCGCCCTCGAAGTCATGCACCCCGAACGGGTTCGCCGCAAACAGTCCATAATATCGAACGTGCCACCAGGTTGGGTGTTTCGGGTTTTTTGGATGGTCGAAAATCGCCACTCCGACCGTTTCCCCATCCACAGGCCCGTAGTAATCGCACCATGCCGCCCGCTTGCCCCAGGCGGATTTGTCGCGGTCGCCCCGGCTGTTGACTATATGCCCCCTGCCGACTTTGCCTTCGAGTCGCATCGTCGGCGCCAGGCGAATCGCCATAGAGCCTTCCTTCGTATCGCCCATAACAACCTTGCCCTGCGAAGCGTGAATTGTTATCTCGAAGTCCATTATCTGCCCGCCGGGCCGATTGTAAAACCTGTGTGTCCGCGTATCGGTGCAGACCACTTTGCCGTCCTTCGCAACCCACTTATTCTGCGATTGAATCATGCCGACCTCTCGACCGGAAGACACTTTCAGAAATTTGTCGTGCACAATCCTGCCCGACTTGGAGCCCTCGCCCCAGAAATCCACGCCATTGACCTCGCCATGCGTGAACCACAGGCTCTTATGGTGTACATGGTCCCGTTTGTCGTCCCCTTCATCCTTCCCCTCCTTCATCGGCCAGTGGCGAATAACCGGCACACCAGTCGGCCCAATCACCGGATAAAAATAGGGCCGAGGTACATCCCGGAAGTTATACTCCGTGAACAGTTTGCCGTCGATTTCCACCCTCAGCTTCTTACCAGCCTCGCTAATCTTCACGCCGCCGCTTCGCCCGGCTCCTCCGCCGGATTGTGCCTTTGCAAGCATCTCCTTAAAGACTTCTCGCTGCTCAACCAGAGCCTTGACCCTGTCCTTCGGATTTGTTCGGGCCTCAAGAAGTATCCACCCGTCATAATCCATCTTCACGAACAGGTCTATCAGCTCCTGGTACGGATAGCTGCCGATATTCAACTCGCGAAAGTGGGCCGTATTGCCGAAGCGCCCCTTGACAAGATTGAAATTATGCTCGAGCCCCTCGCCATCCAGGTCCTGCGAATTGCAGTTCCAGCAAACGCCCATGCTGGGATGGTCGGCCACGTCCATAATCGCCTTTATAATCGGCAGCGGCGAACACCCTCCGTGCACTTCCAGCCGAATCTCCTGGCCCAGGCCCGCGCCGAACCGCCCAAGCTCATTGAGCGACTTGCCTATCTGCTCTATCGTCTTTTCCTGCGGCACCGACTTCGGCAAATCATTGGGCTTGACCTTAACACCCGAGCCGCCCACATCGTGCGAAAGCTTGATATACGCCTTTGCCCCCTCGATATCGCTTCGGAGCCTGGCTTTATCCGCGTGATGAAAGGCGAAGTTCGTCCCCGGCCCCAAAAGCGTAACTTTGCTGTCCGCAAAGCGCTTCTTGACCTCCCTGCGCTCAGTGCCGCTCAAATTCGACTCGACCTTATGCGCGTGCTGCGTCCGCAGCTCCACGCCGAGCACTTTCGTCTTTTCGCAATTGGCAATCAGCGTCGGCATGTCCCAGTCTTTGCCCCATTGATAGGTAACCAGCCCGAGTTTCATCCTCGAAGCGCGTCTTCCGGCTCTCATGCCCAGCACTTTGCCCAGCGGACCGGCCGCTGCCAAAGCAGCCCCCGCATACATCGATTCCTTTAGAAAATCCCGGCGTGTCTTGCTAAATGCACTCATATTCGCCTCTTTCCGAATTAACGATATATTCCTAATTCTTAAGCAACGATTCTGTCTTTTAGACGCTTGAAAAAGGGCGTTTATTGCAGCACAACAGCCCATTCTCACTGACGGACAGAAATAGATATTATCTTTATTCAAAGCCATATTGTCAAGCGAATTCCCCAAAAAATACCCCCACCGGAGTTTACTCCATCCGGCGTGTTCAGCCGTCCCTGCCGCGCCCGCCCCGAGCGGAGCCGAAGGAACGAGAACCGAAAATGGCTTCTACTTTTCCGACACTTGTGTTACACTGATTTTCGTCCATCGGTGGGGGGGAGTCCCAGGTGTTGTAAGCCGGGTTGATGGTGCAGGGGCCTTATATGGAATCTGACCAGGAACTGATTGAATTGGCGAATAAGGGCGATGCGAATGCGTTCGACGCCCTTTACCACCGATATCGGGACTGGGTTTATCGGCTTGCATGGCGATTTACCCGCAACCATCAGGATGCCCTGGATGTACTCCAGGAAACCTTCATTTATTTACTCAAAAAGTTTCCGAACTTCGAGCTTACCGCTTCTATGACCACATTTCTCTATCCCGCCGTCAAGCATCTTTCTTTCAATATCCGGCGCAAGAGCCGCCGGTTGACGTTTGACGACCAGGTTTTAAGCGAGATGCCGGCGCCGGCGGAAAAACAAACTTCCCAGGGTGAGCTGGCCTTCGTTCTTGCGATACTGCCTGAAGAGCAGCGGGAAGTGCTGATGATGAGATTTGTTGAAGGAATGAATTTGAAAGAAATCGCAGCCGTCCTCGAGGCCCCCGTAGGAACGGTTAAGTCGAGACTTTATCAGGGCTTACAAGTCCTCCGCCGGGACCGGCGCACGCGGAATTACTTTCTTGAATGAGCAATATGCCGGCCATGGAGAAAAATCCCTCAAAAACTTTGAACTTTTTAACCTGCCCGGCTGCTTAACTTGATGGAGCCGCGATTATGAACGAAAATAAGGAATATTTTGATGAGGATTCAAACCTGAGGGTTTCCGATAAACTCTCGGAAGATTTGAACGCCCTTTTCAAGCCGGCCTCATTCGTGCCTCCTGAGATAGACCGCGCGATTATGGACAAAGCCCGGCAGCATCTCGTCCGTCGGAGCAGGCAAAGGTCGCCGCTTCGCTGGGCCGGGCCTGCCGCTTCGGCTGCCGCCGCGGCTGTTATCATCTTTGCCGTCGTTTCGAACACTGGAAGGCAACGCGGTTCGGCTGTTTTTGAAACTGCAAAAGGGCCCGATTCGAGCGTTTTAATTTCGGACCAGGCGCCCGCTCAAGTCGAAATGTATAACAGCTACAGTGTGGGCACTTTCAAAAGCTTGAAGACGGTTCGAGCACATATCTCGGTCGATATCGACGGCAACGGCCGCGTGGACATCCTCGACGCCTTCAAGCTGGCCCGGGACATCGAGTCCGCCGAGAAGGCAGAAATGAAATGGGACATCAACGGCGATGGATTCGTCAACCGCAGCGACGTGGATTTCGTTGCCTTTGACGCCGTTCGTTTGGATAAAGGAGTCTGAAAATGAAAAAGACGATGCTTATAATCCTGCTCAGTCTGTGCGTGATAGTACCGGTCCTGGCCCGGCAGTCCGACCCGGAATACCCGGATGACCAGCCGAAAGTTCGTTTCGCTCCCCTGCATGTTTTTATTGACCCGGCTTCCAAGTCTCTCGCGGCCTTCCAATTCGAGTTAAAGACTATCTCAGGGCAAATCAAAATCGTCGGAGTCGAAGGCTCAGCACACGCGGCTTTCAACGAAGCGCCTTACTACGACCCCGCCGCCCTGGCTAATGACCGCATTATCATCGCCGCCTTCAATACCGCAAGCGACCTGCCGGAAACCCGCCTGCGAATCGCCACTATTCATCTGCAGATAATCGGCGACGCCGAACCCGAATACGAACTCGACCTGACCATCGCGGCCGATGCCGACGGCAAAGAAATACCAGCCGAAATAACTTTTGAAACAGGAGAATAAAAGTGAAAGCCAAACTAAAAGTCGCATCAATCATTTTAGCTCTTGTCGCAATAACAATAATCGGTTACTTCGCCGGTTGTGGGGAGCAACGTCTGTTAACATCCGTGGGTCCGACCGAGAAAGAAGAGGTAAAAAAGCAGGCGGCGAAGGATATGAAGACGGTTCTCCGGCGAAGGGTACCGGGCGATAAGCAGATAACCAACATCCTGCGAACAAAAGATGAGTCGGGAATTTCATCAGCAGATGAGGAGGTTTTAGAAGAGTCGAAAGTTATATTCAATGATGAACATATTTATTATGATCGGTTCGGTCGTGATGTTGACGGGGATAGGCTCTCCCTGCACGAACGGAAAACAGGGAGTGGAGGAATTTTTTCTAACAGTAGTAGCAGGCCCAAAATAACAAACGGTATGTATCGTATCCCGGCGGGGGGAAGAAAACCCAACTATTCGCCATCTTCAAGACCGCACGCGGATGGAATATCACTGCAAAAAGAAAAGCAATTATACGCTGATTTGAGACATGTTAGCGCCGATGAGATATGGGTGATAGCCAAGGCGGAGGTTGCTGTCACCGTGCGCGACCCTGAAACACCGGGCTGCGGAGCTATGCTGGCCAAATTGCCCGAAGAGGAGAAAGAGATACCGCTGCCGCTAAAGCATACCGACGTAAGGGGGCGGATAAGCGGTTACATCGCCACCGTCGAAGTTACGCAGCAGTTCCACAACCCTTATGATAAAAAGATTGAGGCGGTGTACGTATTTCCGCTGCCGCAGAATGCCGCGGTCAATGAGTTCATAATGGTAATCGGCGAGCGGCGAATCCGCGGCATCATCCGCGAGCGCAAAGAGGCCGAAAGAATCTACCAGCAGGCCAGAAGCCAGGGGCACGTCGCCTCGCTTCTTACGCAGGAGCGGCCCAATATCTTCACGCAAAAGGTCGCCAACATCGAGCCGGGCAAGCAGATAGACATCAATATCAAGTATTTCAATACATTAGCCTATGTGGATGGCTGGTATGAGTTTGTTTTTCCGATGGTTGTCGGGCCGCGGTTTAATCCTCCGGGCTTTACCGACGGCGTCGGGGCCGTCGGGCGCGGCAAGGGCGGTATCTCAGGCCAGAAAACCGAAGTCCAGTACCTAAAGCCGGGCGAGAGAAGCGGGCACGATATCTCATTAGCGGTCGATATAAACGCCGGCGTGGCCGTCGAAAAAATAACCTGCTCCAACCACGCGATTACAAAGACCTTCAAAACAAAAGAAAACGTAGCAGTCAAATTAAGCTCCCTCGACACCATCCCTAATAAAGACTTCGTTCTTCGTTACAAGGTAACCGGAAAAAGGGTGAAGTCGGCCCTGGTAACGCACCGGGATAAGCGAGGCGGCTTTTTCACGCTGATGCTCTATCCGCCTGAGAATCTGTCGCATCTAAAGCGGGCCCCTATGGAGATGATATTCGTCCTCGACTGCTCCGGCAGTATGAGCGGCAAGCCCATCGCCAAGGCCAAGGACGCCATCAGGCGGGCGCTGAGAAAGCTCGAGCCGGACGACACCTTCCAGATTATCCGTTTTTCGAATAATGCCTCACAGCTCGGTCCCAAGCCCGTCCCCGTTACAAAAGACAGCATTCGCAAGGGTCTTGAATACGTCGATTCACTGCGCGGCAGCGGGGGAACGATGATGATTGAGGGCATCAAGGCCGCCCTGGACTTTGAGCACGACCCGCACAGGTTCCGCTTAGTTTCGTTTATGACCGACGGTTATATCGGCAACGAAACCCAGATACTCGCCGCGGTCCACGAGCGCCTCGGCGAGAGCCGAATCTTCAGCTTCGGAGTCGGTTCATCCGTCAACCGATACCTGCTCGACCGCATGGCCAAACTCGGAAGAGGCGCCGTCGCATATATAGGTCTGGACGATAGTGCAGGCGAGGTTGTCGATTTGTATTATGACCGCATCAGTCATCCCGCTCTGGCCGACGTGATAATCGACTGGGGCGATATGCAGGTTACAGATGTGTACCCGCGTCATATCCCCGACCTCTTCGTTGGTCGTCCGGTTATTATTACCGGCAGATTCAGCGGCGAGGCGAACACTATCCGCGTATCGGGCAGTGTGGGGGATTTAACACAGGAGCTTTCTATTGGCGTTGACCTCGATGATTCTTCTCATCCCGGTATCGCCTGCGTATGGGCCCGCAAGAAAATCGAGGACCTTGCAAATCAGGCCGCCTACGACCAAGAGACGGACCTGCCCGGCCAAATCAAGCAGGTGGCGTTGAATTACAGCTTGATGTCGGCCTACACCGCCTTTGTCGCTGTTGATTCTTCTCACAAGACCGCCGGCGACCACGGCATCACAGTCGTCGTCCCCGTACCGGTCCCGGAAGGCGTACGGTACGACACCACTGTCCAGTATTAATCGCCAAATTCATCAAAATCCGGCTCCGAGCTATATATAGGCGTTGTAATCCTCATTTCCCAAGTAATGCGTGGCAAGCGAGTAGAATTTTGATATTATCATGGAATTGGAAGGCTTTGTTTAGTAGCCACGCGTTTGATATGGGATATGCTGGATAAAGCTTAGAGCATCTAACAAAAAGAAATCGTTTTCTCTGTCGTTCCCGCGAAAGCGGGAATCCAGAACTGTTCAGTAATTTGGAAATTCATTTTGTTATAGTTTCTTAATTTTATCAGTATTCGTTGTTATGGCAAATACTAATTACGGCCTTGAGTATTGATATCTCAAGAAAAATATCAAAGGTCTACATTAATGCATTTTTTACTAATCTCACATGGTATTTATCCTATTAATCAATTGGGAGGCGTTGAGCTTTTTACATCCGAAGTAGCTCACTTTCTGGCTGAGCATAGCGCAGTAACAGTTTTAGTTTTTACATCAGGACCTAAGGCAGAACCTTCTGAACAAAGGATTGGAAAAATAACTATTAAACTTGTGCCCGGCTCGGAAAATCTATCACCTCACAAAGATTTCACATCAGAGGATTTTTACAGTTTTTTAAAGAATTTAGAACCGGATATGGTTTATATAGTGAGCCCCTACAACTTTCCCTTTCAACTATCAAAAGAACTTGTTAAATTAAATGTCCCATGGATAATACATCTACATGATTTCTATCTTATGTGTCCTCAAGTAAAACTGTTGAGGCAAAATAATAAAATTTGCACAAGACCAAAACGATTACGTTGCACACAATGTCTGAGTAAAATATCTCATCCGTTACAGTTCATTAAAAATTTCACAAATTTTAACAACCGCAACTCTAATGCACGAATTTTGTTAGAAAAATCGAAAGCGGTATTATGTGTTTCTAAACACGCTGCAAAGTTGTATAATAAGCATTTAGGCCTTGCAAGAGAAAAAATTATATTTGCATCTCCAACATGGCAAAAAGATTTAAACACACAACCAGAAGGAACGTCCCATAATACTCTACAGATCGGTCACTTTGGTGGCGCAAGATATCCCAAAGGGATGCACATACTAGCCAAAGCATTATTACAAATTAAGTGTTCGTGGAAAGTAACAATTTATGATATTGAAGCTGATAGACATCGAGAAAAAATCCCGAAATTATTTAAAGGGAATGAAGAACATGTAAGATTGAGAAAACCTTTTGCGCCTGAAATGTTAGATGAAATTTTTACAAACCTTGACGTTGTTGTAATTCCATCTATTTGGCCGGAAACCTATAGCCGTGTGGCAGATGAAGCCCTTGCTCGGAAAATTATTGTTGTAGCCGCCGATATTGGCGGAATGGGAGAACGCTTAGTAGATGGTGTGAACTCATTTGCTGTTCAGGCAGGTGATGAAAAAACATTGGCTGCAAAAATAACATTTATTTGTAACAATCTAAATACGATACGCAGTTCAATGCAATTTGATTTGATGTTGCCGTCCTCGAGCGATTCCGCTGAAAAAATATTGAATATTTGCAAAGATGTTGCTGAAAATAAACTTAAAAGTGGATTTCTGTTCGACCATAAAGAGGATATCCATTTTATATCTAAACTAACCGGTTTACCGATTGATAAAGTAGAACTGCAATTCCACAATGAATTGAAAAACCCAGGTAGTACAGTAAATAATGCATGGATTAAAGCCGGACATCCGAAAAGTGAAGATGAAATCAACAATTTTTATGAATCCACAGATGCTTATCTATATGATCTAATTGCTGCCCACTCATTTATGTGGGAGCGAAATCAGTGGCGTAGATTGGCACTTTCAACTTTAATTCGTCTTGGATGTCAATCCGTATTGGATTATGGTGCTGGAGCAGGATATGATAGCTTGCTTTTTGCAAAGGCGGGCCTTGAAGCTACCTGTTTCGACGTAAATAAGTACCTACTTGAGTATATTCAACACAGCGCCGCTATTAAAGGCCTTGATTTACAAATTACTCAAGACCTACATTCCTTGCCGGAGAAGTCATTTGATGCTGTATATTGCACAGAAGTTCTAGAGCATGTTCCTAATCCACCGCAAGTACTTGAGAACGTAAGTCGCTTGCTTAAAGATAACGGTTATTTTCTTGTCACAGAAAGTTTTGGTTCTCATGAGAAAAATTTCTCACATCTTGATGAAAATGCTGTTTACGACGGGCAACTGAACTCACTTGCGAACAAAGTAGGCTTATATTTTCTTGAAGTTTTACCAACATCAGGCAATAAGATGTTTGTTTTCGAGCTTAAAGAGTGACTAATTTTGTGAAGCTTGGTTTTTTATCTAACAAAAAGAAAGCGTTTTCTCTGTCATTCCCGCGAAAGCGGGAATCCAGAACTGTTGAGTAATTTGGAAATTCATTTTGTTATAGTTTCTAAGTCTAACACTCTCTAAAAACCGGGCGTTTAATTGGCCTGCCCCATATATGATATTGTCGATATGAATTATTTATTAAGAGGTACTGAAACCAGGCAAGATGAAATGTAATACGGCCAATTTACCATAGGTGTTGTTCGGAATCGAAAAATTGGGACGGCACTCTCCATTAACTTTCGTTGTAGTACCGGAAACGTATGATAGATTTGTTCGGCGGGGAGGTTGAGCGTGCATAAAAGATTTGTAATCGTTGATAAGTGCGAGGGTGTTTTTTTAGAGCAGGCCGAGCCGCAGCCAGAGCGAGCCCAGGTCTTATGTAAGCCGATAAGCGTCGGACTCTGCGGCACAGACGGATTGATTTTCAGCGGTCAGATGCCGGCTGTAGAATATCCGAGAATTCCATGCCATGAAGTCTCGGCCCTGGTGGTGTCCGACAATTCCGATATGTCTCTGGACGATGGAACGGCTGTTTGTATCAATCCCTATATAAGCTGTGGAAAATGCCATGCCTGCAGGCTGGGCCGTTTCAATTGCTGCAAGTTTAATCAGACTCTGGGCGTGCAGCGCGACGGCGTTCTTCGTGAGAGATTTGTCGTCGATGCCGACCGAGTGCACGTTGTCCCGGCCCAGGTTAACCCCGGATTGTTTTGCCTGGCCGAACCTTTAGCTCTGGCCCTTCATATTGTACAGCGAGCGGGAGATATCAACGGACGCTGGTGCCTTGTGGCCGGCGCAGGGAACGTGGGCAAGCTGGTAATTTCAATACTTCGTACCACAGGGGCAAAGATCATCGCCTGGGACATATCGCAGCAAAGGCTTAATGAAGCCGAATCAATCGGCGCACAGGTATCGGTAAATGCCGCCGAGCAGACAGCCGAGCGACACGTGTTTGATGTCACCGACGGGGAAGGGGTCTCTGTGGCATTTGACACGTCAGGACAAAGCAAGTCATTAGAGGACTGCATCAGACTCGCGGCTTTCGCGGGGCGAGTGGTGGTCGTCAGCCACTCAAAACAAATCTCCAACATTCTCGGCTCGGACCTCGTCTTCAAGGAGCTGGAGGTCGTGGGTAGTCGAAACAGCCTGGATAAATTCCCGAAGGCCGTTGAAATGTTGGCCGCCGAGCCGCAGTACTGGCAAAAGCTGATTTCGCACCGCTTCTCATTCTCAGATGCACTTGAGGCATTCCGGTTAATGCAGAAAAATAGCGTACCGCATTCAAAAATTGTTATAGACTTTCCCGATTAGAGGAAATAGTGGTTTGGGAGGAGAATAGGCAGGGCCGGTCGGCAAAAGTATGTTTCGCGGTCCTATAAAAGCCTTACTCCGCCTATCGATTTGCGGACCGGCGGTTTTGACTACGAAGCATTTGGACTTGACCGGAAGGGGTTGGTGTGGTAGCCTCTTTGCTTTATTCGTTAGGAAAACAGAAAACAATTGTATGAAATCATTTAGGCGCATATTCAAATATGTCCGCCCGCAGTGGCTTCGAGTCGCCTCTATCGTAGCGGTTGCCGTGGTGATAGCGGTTCTTTTCTCGCTGAGTTTTGCGACGGTCATACCGCTGCTGAAAGTGATGATGGGCGAAGAGGGACTCCACAGCTGGGTGGACCGCAAAATCTGCCGCTGGCGGTACGACGTGGATTTTTATGTGCCGGAATCCGCGGATTTCGCAAATGAAGACGGCCTCGATATTGCGCATTATCTGCTTATAACAAGGGTCGATGAAGACGGTCTCGCTGAGGCGGCAGGCCTTTTGCGAGAGGATAGAATCGTCGGCATCGGAGTCAAAGATGTTGAAAAAATGCCTCGAGCAAAGTTGCTGGAAGAGTTGGCCGCAGCGCCCGAGGAGAGCGTGATAACATTACAGCTGATGCGAGTCAACAAACAAGGCGGCTCGGAGGCAAAACAACTGCAGCTAAAAACCGGCAAAAATAAATCCTATATTGACTCTGCTATTAATTTTGCAAAATGGGCCGTCAGCTTCGTGCCCCGCGGCCAGACCCAAAAGAATAAAGGGCGTGCAGTAGTACTTTTAATTGTCTTGATGGGCGTGGTTACTCTTGTTCGATGCGCCGCAACATTCTATCAAAAATATATGGCTGAGAAAGTGGTCCAGGTGGCGATTGCCGGTTTGCGTGAGGATGCCTTTGCTCACGTAATGACCATGCCAATGGGCTTCTTCGCCGGCAGCGCGACAAGCGATACCATCAGCAGGCTCCTCGGCGATATACCTGGAATAGGACGCGGCGTAAAAGTATTATTAGGCAAGGCCCTTAGAGAGCCCCTCAAGGCGATGTCCTGCCTGATTGCTGCTATGATAATCAGTTTTAAGCTGACGCTCATATTCCTGTGCTGCGCCCCGCCGACTATCGGATTGGCCATCATGCTCGGCAGGAAAATCAAAAAGAACACCACACGCTCACTTATGAGCAGCGCTCTTATGCTCGGAAGACTCAAAGGGGCGATTACTTCATTGGGCGTAGTCAAAGTATATAATCGCCAGGAGTATGAGCATTCGGCCTATCAGGGTATCAATCGCAAGTTTTTGAAACGGGTACTTCGTATAGCCAAGATCGAGGCGGCCACGGGGCCAATGATGGAAATATTGGGTATGATAGCGGGTTCTGCGGCGCTGCTGATTGGGGTAAGCTGGGTTACCAATGTAAATATCAATATGCAGCCAAGCTCGTTTTTTGGACTCTTGATTTTACTTGGAACCGCGGCCGAATCCCTTCGCAAGGCCAGCGATGTCTGGAATAAGATTCAGGCGGCAAACGCAGCAGCGGAGAGGGTTTTTGCTATCGTGGACGAACCGCCTGAATTCGAAAAGCCCGATGCAACCAAGTTATCGCCCTTGAAGGAAAAAATCGAATTTCGCGACGTTGTTTTTACCTATCCGTCCGGCGACAAGCCCGTATTAAACCGAGTCAGCCTGATGGTAAAGGCGGGCCGCAATGTTGCGGTCGTAGGGCCGAACGGCTCAGGCAAAACCACTCTCGTGAATCTTATTCCCAGATTCTACAATATTGACAGCGGCTCGATTCTGATTGACGGCCAGGATATACGCGACGGTACTCTGAGAAGCTTGAGAAACCAGATTGGTTTGGTCACGCAGAATGTCATAACCTTCAACGATACTATAGCGGCGAATATCGCCTACGGCAAACCCGGAGCTACTATTGAAGAAATAATCGCCGCCGCCAGGCGTTCTTATGCCCACGAATTCATTGAGCCTCTGCCGCTTGGTTATGATACGGTAATCGGTGAGCAGGGGGCCGGCCTTAGCGGGGGGCAGTTGCAGAGGATTGTGATAGCAAGGGCGATTCTGAAAAATCCCGAAATCCTGATTTTCGATGAGGCCACGAGCCAGGTCGATGCCGATAGCGAAGCCAAAATTCACAAGGCCATTAAGGAAATAATGAAGGAAAGGACCAGTTTTATCATCGCCCACAGGTTCAGCACCGTCATTACCGCCGATATTATAGTCGTAATGGATAATGGCCGAATTATCGCCCAGGGACAGCACGAGGAGCTGATAAAGGACTGTGCATTGTATCAAAATCTGTATGAAACGCAACTGCTCGTCCCTGAATAACCCTTCGTGCAAAAAGCAGCGATATATAGTGCTCTCAGTTGAAATTTCCCCCGCCGCGGCGGGTTCGCGGGTAACTTGTGCCACAGGTAGTGGCTTTAGAACAAGAAGTTACAATCTTACTCGCGGGAATTTACTACCCTGAAGGGTATACAATATCTTTATTGCGACTCTTCTGTCTGTTCTTGCGATTCTTCTTCCAGGGCAATTTTCTCAATCCGTTCCTCAGCCTTTTGAAGTATCTCCCTGCAGTGCTTAATCAAGGCCATCCCTTTTTCATACTGTTCGAGGCTGTCCTGCAAGGGCGTCTCGCCCTGCTCGATTTTGCCCACAATATTGCCGAGCTCTTTAATCGCCTCTTCAAAGCTCAGCTTAGCGATATTATTCTTTTGTGCTTCAGCCATAATTGCTGCTTTCAAATTCGCCCTTGTTTTATTTTTCCTTTTGCCTTGTTACTTTTTACTTCTTCGGCGCTGCGGTTTCAACCAAATTCCGCCCTCGAAATTCCACAACGAGTCTGTTTTGGGCCAAAAATGGGTTTGATACCTGGGGCATAAATTGGCTTTGAATTGGGTTTGTTTTGGGTTTGAAATTGGCTTTGATTGGGTTTAATTGGCTTTGAATTGGGTTTGGTTTCCCCACGTCTGTGAAGGCGTACATTTTCATAATCCTTTGTTATGGCGTAACTTATGTTCATTTTACCGTTTTGGAAATTGGCTTTGGGATTTTTAGGCCAAAAAACGATGTCATCTTCATAACCCTTTGCTAAGACGGAACTTGCGTTCACCTGATTTTCTGTAAATTGGGTTTGTATTGCATAAAAAGGGGGCTGTTTGTAGAGGATTCTCGACAAATGTAGAGCTCCAGCGGGAAGCTGGGAAGGCAAAAGTTAAAAGTAAAAAGGCAAAATTGTGGAATCCCGACGTTGTCGGGATGGCTGTTTTGATTTTGGGGGTGGTTAGCTATGATAAATCCCTCCATGAGTACGATACAATTAGTTTGATAAGTATTATACCACAAAATTTGTTAGATGTAAAGTGAATTTTTTAAGTGTAAAGTGACAAAAGTGAGCTAAAGTTGGATGCTCGATGGTAGATTCTCGATGCTTGATTCTGGATTCAGGATGCTCGATGCTCGATGGTCGTTAGATGGTTAAATGGTGATTGGGTGCTATCCACAGTCTTAGGGTGCTCCGCCGTTAGGCTTCCTGTGGACTGACGGAGGACAACTTACAGGGCTAACGGTATCTCTTTCATGATTCTGGCTTTCCTATGCTCTTGTTGTCGGCGTTCCTGCTTGCCTGTCACAATGCAAAAAGGTGAAGGCGGACACTTTTAATTCTACACGATGTTATACTTCTTTTGCAAAGGCCATAAGTTCTTTTATCAGACCAATTATAAACATCCTATGCTGTGTTTCGTAATCTGTCTTTGCCGAAGCAAAGAGGGTGTATATTTGCCCTTTAGCGTTTTGATTGTAATATTCTTCATACTTTACCCAGACCTGATCAAATGCATCTTTCTTTGAGGGTGGAAGGTTCTCTCTAAAACGAATATAGGCAATTTTATGGGCATCGAACGTTTGCTGCAAGATAAGTACGACAGTGTTTTCCTGATAATTAAAGTTGACTAATGCATCAGTAAATGAAGATTTAAAATCAGCTACAGCTTGATTATGTATCGCCGCCTTACGGTCTAGCTTTGCCCGTTTTTTTGATAGAACGTGACTCAACAGATGACCGATGAGAATTCCTAAGAGAGTCCCGACGGTCAAGCTTCCCCAACTAATATCCATGTGTCTCTATTCAGATTTCAACGTATAAAATAGTAACATACAAAACGATACCTATAGCACAGGTTTCCACGACTCGGCTGAGCTCGTCGAAGTCTGATTTTATGCTGCCATTATGCTAATTACCAGTAGTGTTCAGACCTTCTTAGTTTCTGCTTAATCCAACTGTCATAATCGGCAACTAATTCTGCAACCTTTTCCTTGCTCTTTCTAGATTTTAGTGGTGAAGATGTAATTGGTATCTCTGCTTCAAGCCGAGGCTGTTGGCCATCAAAGTCAGTGATTATCTTTCTTCCGCCATACTCCCTAACATAATGTTGAATGAATGCAATGGCCGATTCAGTACTGTCGTTTGATGTTGGATCAAACATTGTGTACGTATACATATATGGTTCTCGGCGAGTACTCTGAAACTGTGTCCATGCAGTCGCCATAGGATGCGAATCGTTATAAGTTGGTTTGACTGAGAGGGGTGACACAACATGAAGGTAGCACCTTGGCAAACCTGCGCGGTAACGGAGAGTTGACTCAGCCTCAGGCGAGAGTAAAGCTCCAATTGCTCTCGGTATAAGTTTCTCAAATGGCAGTTCTTCGTCGAGGTGTAGTACTCCCTCTATCTCACGCAACCATGGGGAACCATGCTCGGCGTATTGGTAGAATTTGTTGTAAACTTGCCTTGACACTACAACCGGAATACCTAAATCACAATGCCATTTGTCTTTACTAACAAGACTCATGTACATGAAATGATCGGCATCCCGCATTCTGCGTGCTATGCGTATAGTGCCATATCCCGCTGCAACTACTCTTTTTTTCCCTTCGGGGGGTAAGACAGCATAGAATTTTTCATCAACTTCGAGAAAGCCGTCAACATGTTGCTGGGAGTTTGCATAATCTTCAACGCCATCGATAGTCCATGATCTTCCGGGTAGCTTCGGTGCCCAATCTGTTAGGAAGACGTCCTTGAATTTCAAAACGTCACCATCGCGAAGTTCCAGAAATTTTGGTTGTTTGTCGCCACCAAATTTATCGCCAAGAATCGAGTACCAGAAGCTTTCAATAGATGGTACAGACACTGACTTCCCGGTAATTCTAGCCGCCTTGAGTTTGATATACTCATAAACGCGCATGTAGCCTAGAAAGTCATCCCATACCTGTCCGAAGAAACGTTTCGTTGCATCCTTTACAAACTCTCTCATCATAATATGGTCCTTATGCTTTTTTAGCCTAAAATAATAATATCCAACATTTATCCGCCGCTTATTTGGCGGGCCATTCACTAAACATTATTAACTAAAGACTAATCTCTGCAATTGTCGTTTGTAATTATAGTTTTTTTGGCGAAAAGTGCAAGGAAAAAAGACAGCGTTTAGCGGTCAACAAGAACCGACCTCAGAGGACGGAAAACAGAGGGCGGAGGACAGTGGATGAACAAAAAAATATCGAATATTGAACAAGGAATGTCGAATTTAGAAGTAGAAGAATGGGACGGGGAATGGAAA
>JAUWPZ010000019.1 GCA_030611315.1 Sedimentisphaerales bacterium | reverse complement strand
GTCGTTGTGGGCAAGAGTCAGGCCGAGCTTTTCGAGATAGCTGGGTTTGCCGAAGTCTTCGGAACGCCAGTCCATCCAGTTGCGGAAGGCATAGCGACCAGTCAAAAAGGCGCCGCGGGTCGGCGCGCAGACGGAGTGGGTATAGAACTGGGAGAGCCTAAGACCATCAGATGCAAGCCGATCGATATTGGGGGTGAGCTCGGAGTTGCCGCCGTTGAAGCCGGGTTCAGCCCAGCCCATGTCGTCACTGAGAATGAAGACGATGTTGGGTCTCGAACCGGCAAGTTTCCTGCCAATTCGGTTCTTTGTTGCATTGTCGTCTGGACACCCGGCAAATAAGGCCGTCGCTGTAGCCGCTGTGGCTTTCAAGAACTGTCTTCTGTTCATCTTGCCTTCCCGAAAAAAAGTACAAGTTCGACAGGCTCCTGACACTATCGCAGGAGTGATTGTTGAAGTGATTTTACTGTATCATGCGAAGCTCCGCAATGGCAAGCCAACTTATGGTTGCAATTGAGTCTTCGGAGATACAGCCAGCCAGTAATACCTACACCGGGCATTCCGGAAATAGGCCCCGTTTTCGTCGGTTGACGCCTACAACTCGGATACAACCGTACAACCCATTATCTGCCAATTCGCCAAGAATGCCCATGTCATAAGTGATGTATTGGCAGTTGTTTATGAAAAAGTCAAAATTTAGCGCCGGTTTTCAATACCCGTCTCTGTGAGGTATGCGTCTGCAGACCTTCTTCCACGCCCACGGCCATATACGCGAGACGAACATGGCTGGAGTGACAGGCATTCGCGGTATGTGGTATTCCAGATGGCGGAAGTGCCACAATGCTGGATTCTTGGCGAACGGGCGTATTGTTGGGCCTTTCTGACAGGAATGTTGGCTGAGTTGACGGTCAGTGGCGTTGAAATCGAACCGCATATTGTGTTATTATATAAGTCTGTGCTATTATATGAGTCTTAGTGTGCAGGAGCATTGTTTATGACGTCATCTGGGAAATGTCGGTTAATAGGTCATTATGACTTTATGGAGTAACTTGTTTTATGTCGATTAATTCTCACCAAGACCTCTCGACCACGGAATCTCCCGGAAAGCTCTGCCGGATTCTAACCTTAAAATTGCTTGTTCTTTGGGGATTTCTTTTTCCTAATCTTGTATGTGGGGCTGATTGGCCCATGTGGCGGCATGACGCGAGTCGAGGCGCCGCCACTTCCGAGGCGCTACCGTCCAGTCTGTCCCTGCAATGGTTTAGGGAATTGCATCCCCCCCGGCGTGCCCCCCAAAAATTGTACCAGTGTGAATTAGAGAGTATCCGGTAACCTGTGCCATAGGTAAATAATGATTTTTTAATGAAAGGATGCTCTCATGAAACGCAGGAATCACTCACCAGAGCGGATAGTTCGAATGCTTCGGCAAGCCGACGCTAATATCGCGGCCGGCAGCACCATTGAGCAAATCTGCAAAGAATTGGGAATCAGCGATGCCACCTATTACACCTGGCGCAAGAACTACGGCAAAATGAGGTTGGACCAGAGCTTCTCGTCGTTGATTGGCTAAAGGTATCTATCTTAAACAGTCACACCTTATGCCAAAGCAGTCTCCTCAGTACTGAATACGTCGAACTCGGGGCCGAACTGGCGGAGGTAGCACAAAGAATAGGCCAGCTTGAAAACGAGTACAGGCAGCATCAAGACGGTGCCTATATATGGTATCCCCAGGAAGCAGGCGAGGCAGCAGAGTGTCGCGCACACAGCCGCGAGAACAATTGTCCCAAGAGCCATTCCAATGACGATTTGGAAGAGTATATACAGGGCGAAGCGGCCTTTGTTGGCCGAGAGCAGTTCAAGAAATTGACGCCAGGCGGCTTTCGAGCTTGAGGTTCGCAGGAACATAATCGGCACGACGAAGTCCAGTACGAACTTTTTCACTATTGCGAAGGCAATTGAGATAACAAAGACGACAAGACCAACTGCTATCAGCCCTAACACAAATCCAATGCGCGCATCGGAACGGACCAATGTTACGATAACGAGAATAGCGATACCAATAGGCAGGATTAAAGTAGCGAGGTATATAAGGGCCAGCACAATCCTGAACAGAAACAGGCTGTCGCCATGCTTTTGGAATTTTCTCCATGGGACTTTGACTTCCGCTTTGTTTAAGGCCACGCAGTGCAGGAACATAAATCGCCCTCGGCTGTTCAGCCAGGTAATAACAAGCCAGATTGTTATTACTAACGTTATAACAATTAATACTACAGGAATTATCCAGGCCAGGTTAGCTGAGATGTAGTTTTTTGCTTCGTGAAAAACCTGGTCGGGTCCGGCTTCCGAATGTCCTCCCCGGGGGAAATTAATATTTCCTCCGCCTCCATTACCTCCTCCGCTTCCCAGGTATGCCAGCCAGGCGCAGAAACCGATAACGAACCATTTGCCCAGATCGAAGGGCCTGAAGAGTATTTCCTTGACCTTTTCAAAAGCGGGGCCGATAGGGTCGATTACACTTATGTTCAACTCTTGCGAATTCATAGGATAAGACCTCCAAGATAAATGAGCCAGTTTACAAAGAGTGCTGCTGTAAGTAATACGCCTGTGCCCAGGCCAATCTTCATTATTTTAGCGTTTATTTTTCTGGGATATATCATCAGCGCATAAACTCTATATGGGATTTGCAAACAAATAAAGGTAAAAATCACCGGGCCCAGAAGGTGAAGCTGTACACTTTCGAGCAAATTACCGTGGGCCATTGAGCAGAAAGAGCGTGTCAGCCCGCAAAGAGCGCATTTCACGCCGAATGTGTGGTACAACAAGCAGTGAGTAGGTGATTTCAATCCGAATAGATAGACGTCGGTGCTGTCTGTCTGCAGTAGCAATGACGCAGCCAGGATGGCCAGGCAAGAGAGAAGTATGATTATATGATGCACTTTTTGGCGCCCTGAAAAAGCCTTGAGCCGGCGCGAAAACAGGCGAGCCGGGGAATAAGTTCAGCCTAATATATGTAACTCGTGTTGATTTTCCACGATTTGCGATACCGGCTTTTCTTATTTCTGTTTAAGTTCTCGCAGTTCCTTTCGAATCGGCCAGTCTGCAAAGGCCAGGTAGAAAACGAAAACTATATTTGCTATGGGCACGAGCATCAACAGGCCGAGGGCCCAGCTAAAGCCTGCCTTGGAAGATATCTTGCAAAAGACCAGTACCTTTATGGCAACCGCTATCAAGGCTATAAAGGCTATAAGCAGAGTAAATATTAACGCGAACGCCGCGTCCGGACTACTTTCCATTTTTTCCCCTTTCAATCAGGTTTTACAGATTTACGTTCATTGATAAGCTGCGCTGCCGTGAATGCCGACTGCATAATAATAGCAGCTTGGCAATTTCCCACAAGAGAAATTTTAGGCATGGTTCAAAACAGAGTAACACTTCTCTGAACCCGGCGGACCGCTGTATTGTCCGTAACTCCTGCTGTAACAGACTGTTATAAGTATTTCTGGCCGTTGTACTACCTTGAAAAGCGTTACCCTTGAGCATATCAGATTGAACCATGCCGGTTTTCATATCCATATGCTAAACCCGCAGGACTGGGACAGGTCGGACAGTAATATCACACTTCGGATAGAACCGACCGAAGACGGCGGTCCGGCACCGTGGCTGCCGCCGGTCTCCGGGGAAAGCCAATCCGAGTAAAACCGGATTATTAACCACAAAAGCCGAGCAAAGACACAATCTCGTATTGTGGTGAGAAATTTCAGATTTCAAATCTCGCACCAAATTACCGCTATCTTTTTGTTTTGAATAATGTACGGTGGAATTTGCTTGCCCAGCGGCGATGAATAAGGGATAACTTTTTGCAATGATAAGAGTGAATACATCTTTAGATATACAAGAGGTTCTTGCCGCCGGTGGGCTGATTTCTCAATTCTCTGCGGGTTTCGAGGAGCGCAGCGAGCAGATAAAGATGGCCTGCGAGGTTCAGAGGGCGCTTGCGGGCAGCAGGCACTTAGTTACAGAGGCCGGTACGGGTGTCGGAAAAAGCTTCGCATATCTGGTCCCCGCGATAGATTTGGTCGGCGTCGGGGCGGGCAAAGTGCTGGTCAGTACCTTTACCATCACGCTGCAGGAGCAGCTAATCAATAAAGATATTCCATTTTTGGCGCACAGCCTCGGTCGTAAATTTTCCGCAGTTATAGCAAAGGGCAGAGGCAATTACCTCTGCAGGCGCCGGCTTGAATTTGCGATGCGCAGGCAGGCGTCGCTATTCAGCAAGTCCGGTTCCGAGCTTGACCTGATAAACAGCTGGGCCGGTCAAACAAAAGACGGCTCGCTGAGCGACATTGAGATTGTGCCGAGCAGTATGATATGGGACGCGGTCAACAGTGAACACGGCAATTGCCGGGGGCGCAAGTGCTCACATTTTGGGGATTGCTTCTACCAGCGGGCCAGACGGCGCTTAGAGAGCGCCGATATTATCGTGGCGAATCACGCACTGATGTTCAGCGACCTTGTGCTCAAGGAACAGGATGTATTGTTACTGCCGGATTACAAGTACGTGATAATCGATGAGGCACAAAATATGGAGCACGTGGCCGAGGACCATTTCGGGATAAACATAAGCAATCGCAAAATCAAATTTCTGCTCGACGGTCTTTATAATCCGCGGACGCATAAAGGGCTTCTGGCTTACGCCAAGGCAGAGAAAGCAATCGATATGCACTTGCGAGTAAGCCGGGGAGCGAGGAATTTCTTTAAGCTGGCCGGCGAGTGGTATGAAGAAGCGAAGAAAAAGACCGGGGGCAGATGCCATAGGAATTTCGTCGAAGATACCATATCGGGCCATTTGAAGAACCTGCAGTCGGAATTAGGGAAACTGGCAAGAAATACAAAAGACGCCGATGAAAAACTTGAGATTCTGCGGTTCGGCAATAGATGCTCGGCAGTAATAGAGGATTTGGGCTGCTTTTTGATGCAGAAGAGGAAAGATTGCGTTTACTGGGTTGAAGCGGACTCGAGTAAAAGAGCATCCGTTCGCTTGAGAAGCGCGGCGGTGAACGTCGGGCCTGATGTGAAGAGGTGCCTGTTCGATAAATATGAATCGGTTGTACTTACAAGCGCGACTTTGAGCAGCGGGCCCAGCCTTATGACTAACCGCAGAGAACGCGAAGAGCGCAGAGAAAACAAAGGAAAGGCGGATTCCCGCTCCCCGATCGCAGTCGAGGACAAGCTTCACAGTAATGACAATATTACAAAGCTCCGCGGACTCGGCGATAAAAGCAGTGGCTTTGAATTCTTCTCGGGGCGAATAGGGCTGGAGGATTTTGACTCAATCAAACTGGGTTCACCTTTCGATTATCAAAAGCAGGTTACGATGTATATCGAGAAGGACCTGCCTAATCCGAACGAACCGGCATTTATCGAAGAGGCGGCCGAGGCGTTGAAAAAATACATACTCAAGACCGCAGGCCGGGCGTTTGTGCTCTTCACCAGCTATGAGATGCTCGCAGCGACGGCCCAGAGACTTTCCGAGTGGCTCGAGCAAAACGACATCGAGCTATTGGAGCAGGGCAAATCTTTCGATAGAGGTACGCTGCTGAAGCGTTTTAGAACCGCCGGTTCGGCCGTTTTGTTCGGAACAGACAGCTTCTGGCAGGGGATTGACGTGCAGGGCGAGGCGCTGAGTAATGTAATTATTGTACGCCTGCCGTTTGCGGTACCGGATAAGCCGCTGCTGGCCGGCAGGCTGGAACAGATAAAAGAGCAAGGGGGCAATCCCTTCAACGACTACCAACTGCCCTCGGCGATTATCAAGTTCAAGCAGGGCTTCGGCCGACTGATACGCAGTAAGACCGATACCGGTATCGTGGTAATCTTAGACTCTCGCATCATCCAGAAACGCTACGGGCAGAAGTTTTTAGCCGCGATACCACAATGTAAAATGGAAATCGTCTCCCGCGGCTCGTGACCCGTGATTCGTGATGCGTGCATTGGAATACGAGCATCAAGAACAATTTCATTTTAAGCACAGACAGGACAGATTCTTAAAAACTATCTCAATACTGCCACCCCGAGCGAAGCGAAGGGTCTGGCTGACTGAAATAAGAGATTCTTCGCTGCGCTCAGAATGACAAATTGTGTTTTGAGATAGTTTCTTAGTGTTCAAATACTGGCTTCGAGCTGTGAAAGTATTGTTTTGGCCTTTGCGATTTTATTGCCGGCAGGGCCCTGCCAGTGAATCTCTGCATTTTTCTTTACGAGATCTTCAATCCTCCTGCACGCCAGCAGTACGGTGGCGTGATTTTTATTTCCCATAAATCTGCCTACTTCGGAGGAAGACATTTTGGTGTGCTTTCTGGTCAGATACATACTGAAATGTCTGGCCAATGCGACTGTTCTGTCTTTTTTGGACGAGTGTATGTTCGCGGGCGTTATGCCGAAATAGGTGGCGACGGCCGATTCGATATCCGATATATGCACGATTGGGTCGGTTCTGGCCAGATGCTCAGCCAAGACAGCCTGGGCCATAGGCAAATTGATTTTTTGATTTTGCAGTGATGAAAACGCGATTAATTTCAGCAGGGCCCCCTCTAATTCCCGCACGTTTGTCCGCAGACTTTCGCCGATGTACTTTATGACACTTTCCGGGATGGGCTTTTCGGAATTGGTTTTTTTTGATTTGCCTCCAAAGGATGTTCCGACCATAAACGTCGCAAATCGTCTGCAGATTTCGCAACGGGTCTGGAAATCGGGCGTTTCTATCTTGACGACCATTCCCGAGACGAACCGGTTGATAAGCTTTTCGGAGAGTTGACCTATCATCTTCGGATGCGCATCGGATGCGAGGACGACCTGTTTGCCGGCCAGATTGATTGTATTGAAAGTATGCAGGAATTCCTCCTGTGTCGAAGGCTTGCTGGCGAGGAAGTGAATGTCGTCGATTGCCAACAAGTCAGTTTGTCTCATTTTTGCCCTGAAGATTTCGAGTTTTTTTGTCTTCAAGGCGAGCACGAACTGATTGACAAAGTCCTCCGCCGAGAGGTACATCCAATTGGCTTGAGGCCTTTTCTTGCACACCGCATTGCAAATTCCCTGGAGCAGATGTGTTTTTCCGACGCCGTATCCTCCGTGAATAAAGAGCGGATTGAAAGGACTTCGCTGCTCATTAACAACCGCTTTTGCAGCATTGTAGGCCAGTTCATTCGATGAGCCGACAACAAATGTGTCCAAATTCAGCTTGAGTTTTTTCCTCTGAGGTCCGGCGTGGGCGGCTCTTTTAGTTCCGTGGCTGCGCATTCGGTTTCGGGTTTTTTCCACCAGTTGTGCCTGGGAATCCAGTTGCGTTTTTCTCTGGTGTCCGGAAAGCTCGGGGTCGATTGTGAAAGCAATCTTTGGGGTGCTGCCGAGAGCAGCCTGAACCGCCTGGTTGATTTCGTTTAAGAAATGATTTTCGATCCAACCCGCTATGAAAAGGTTCGGGACGCCGACTTTCAAATATCCGCCGGCAAGTGTCAGCTTAGTCGAATTTTTGAACCAGATTCGATACTTCTGCGGCCCTACTATCTCGGCAAGGGCTTCGTTGACAGCACTGATTTCGTCCGTGATTGTGCTTTGCATTGATATACTCTCCTGCTCCGGGTACCGGGTTCTCCGAATTCATCGGGATACACAACTATCGATTCACGGGTATCCCACATCAAGCGTCGGTTCCTTCTATTAGTAAAATGAAACTCGTTGACGGCTATTATTGAGCAATGACAAAACTAATCAATCCCGTTTTGGCAAATTTCTTTTCCACTTGATAGAGATAACTATCAATACAGGCTTTGCGCACGAAAAAAAAATGTTCTTAACAGGTTTTGCACATCGTAAGTTCTTTATGTGGAAAAGTTGTGGATTGTATTTGCCTCCTGACATAGCGGCAAACGTTCCGCCAGTATTAACCAGAGGATTGTTATAGGAGCTGATAGGACGGATTCCAAGACGGCAGCATAAATCAACCTGTGAGAGGTCAAGCTGCGTTTTATTTTCTCCGTAAGATTGCCACGTAGCCGCCATCGTGGTCGAAGCTTTCTGCCGAGGGCAGGAAGAGCCTTTCAGATTCGATTTCAAAGCCGGGATTTTGCAGGAGGAAATCTTTTACGAGCCTGTCGTTTTCATCTCTCTGGATACTGCACGTGCTGTAACAGATTTTCCCCTGCGGCTTTATCATTTTTGCAGCGGTGTCGAGCAGCTTGCTTTGGGCTTTGCTTAATTTTTTTATCGCGTCGGGATTTATGCGAAAGCGGACCTCGATGCGTTTGGCCAAGACGCCCGTGTTTGAGCATGGCACGTCCAGCAGGACTGCGTCGAACTGAGAATTTGGAATTGAGAATTCAGAATTTTCAAAAAGCTTTTCATATTTGATTATGTTAATGTTTTTTATACCGAGGCGGGCGATGTTTTCTTCGAGCTTTTTAAGGCGACCGGCGTCGATATCGGTTGCGATAATCGCTGCCGTATCACCGGTTGCTTCGGCCAACTGTGTTGTTTTTACACCCGGTGCGGCGCAAAGATCAAGTATTGTCCAGCCCTGCCGGGGCTGAAGAATCCTTACGGCCTGCGAAGCCGTAATATCCTGAACGGCAAACAAACCTTCCGCAAAGCCGGGGAGCTGCGTTATCTTCTGCGGCTTTTTGAGCCGTATCATTGACGTACCATGTTCTATTTCTGAGTCGATATCGACCTGACGGAACTTGTCGGCCAATTCTTCGGTTGTTATTTTCAGACTATTCGGCCTGACATAAACGCTCGGCCTGCGATTGGACGCCAGGCAAATTTGCCTGGTTTTCTCGAGGCCGAATTCGCCGAGCCAATCGGTTACGAGCCATCGGGGCAGTGAAAAGACAGTGCTTAGATAATCACAGGGCGAAGCTTCGGGGTCCGGCAAGAAATCCTTGTCAAATTCACAGCCGGTTAGAGGCGTCTGTGGAAGTATATTTGCGGCTCGGGCTTGCGTGAGCTGTTTCCGGCGATTGGTCAGGTGGCTCGTGATTTGACGCAGGACCGCATTTATAAAACCCGTCTGCTTTTTGCCCGATATGGCTTTTGCATTTGTGACGGCTTCACAGACAATCGAATAGCGGGGAGTTTTTGGGCAATAAAGAAGTTCGAAAGCAGCAACACGAAGGATATTCAGCAGCTTCGGCTGTATCCTTTCGATGGAACGGCCGGAGAACTCTTCTATCACCCTGTCGATGGCAAACCTGTTTCTTGTCGTCCCGAAGACAAGGTCGGTGGCCCTTTGTTTTTCCTCGGTTTGAAACAGGAGCTTATTGAGAACCTGGGCGGCATAATTGCGCCGCCAGTTCCACCGATTCAATACCTCTGTTGCGATTTGGCGAGCAGATTTGGGAGCTTGGCCGGCCATATTTATACCCTTAAGGGTAATAAATTCCCGCGATTAGGATTGTAAATTATTGTTTTAACTGAGATCGTCTGCATTGAGCCGGATCCATGGTTTCCTTGTATGCCGCCTGAGAGATTGCGGTCATTGTAAGCATGGTCATCATGATTAGGATATTTTTCACAGTTATCGCCTCTGAGTTGATATGACACAAAGAAAAGTTACTTCTTCTTTTTGCTCTCGTCCTTTTTCATTCTCTTCCTTGGGTCTGCAGGAATGTCATCGAGTACTGGATACCCTTTGAGAAATTCCCTCCAATTTACGCGCTTTGTTTTCTCCCCTATCACAATTCCACCGTTATATTTAAAACCTTCGCTTGTGACATTCTCTATAATGGGGTTCCAACTATCCCCAGTTGAGTTCCTTACAGCAGCTATAGAGGGTCCCCTGAGGCGATTGTTTCCTGTATTTTCCCATCGGAGATCCTTTAGGTATTCTTCCGGCACATTCCCCATCGCTTTAAGAGCTATCGGTGCATTCGTTCCAAATATCACGTGAACATTCTTTATGGTCGTGCCGTCTGCAAATCTCCCTTGTTTATAATTAGGATTATCCATGTTTCTTTTTTCAATAAATCCAGGCCCCATCTGTGCGCCCGTCGCACAGCTTTTAGCAATAACGCCATCAATTTTGACCACTCCGTTTTGGGATTTATGTGGGCCTAGCAGCACGGCAGTCATACCATTTTCGCAATATATATTTTTTGCTGTGATGTTGTCTATTCCACCGTTTTCTCCACCAGCACCGGTCTCCAGCCTGAATGTTACTCCGCCGTTGGTGGTAGAAAGGTTTTCAAAGTGAATAGACTCTCCGGCGTGCATTTGAACTAACCCATAACCGGAACTTGAATTCGTACTTTTGAGATTCTTTACCAGTCCGTCCGTGGGTCTGAAGACTTCCCATTCTCGGGCATCTTTGGCCCTTGCAGGGGTAAAAATAACCGCAGAATACGTGGTCCAGCTGTCTTTGATATAAATGTCGGAGAGCAGAAAGTTTTTAACCTGCCTGCAGTTAATCGCCCTTATGCCTCCGGGCGTATTGCGTCCATAGTCTGAATAATCGATGATGAAGCTGCCGCCCAGTCCGCGAATGCTCACATTCTCGATGTGTCCTTCCAGCGATTTTGAATCTCTTTTGGATTCAGTGTACAGCGTCAAACTGAAGACGCCGACTTTTTCTGCCTTAGGCCAATAGGGCTTAATAACCGTGTCCTTTTCAATCAACAGATGCACATTGGAGTTCAGACAAACACCCTCAAAACGATAGGTTCCTTTCGGCATAATCAGGCGTCCGCCACCTTGTGAAGAGACCTCATTGATCGCCTTTTGTAGCAGCTCGCTCTGATTTGTTTTTGCATTGTCATCAACCAGGCCGAAATCCGTCTGGAGGTTCTTAGTCAATCCGTCGGGATCCATGGTTTCTTTGTATGCAGCGTTAACATCCGGGGCCAACGAAATCACCGCTATCATTAACAGTACATGCTTCATAGTTGTTTCCTCTTTCCTTGTGTGAATTCGATGGTCTTTATGATCAACCTGGCCGTTAGATTTCCAGCGGGCTCCATTCGGGGATGCCCTGCTCTTCTATCTGCACCGGGATTTGCCATTTGACTTCATAATTGGTGCTCCTGCACGCCACGCTGTCAATATACCACAATTAGGACAGCGATTTCAACGCTTCTGGCCATCAACACGGCCAATACACCTGCCAGAAAGGCCCCAAGACACGCCTATCCGCTGAAAATTCAACATTTCGGCACTTTTTCGACGCACCCTGACCCACGATTCTTCGTCACTTGACCGGATTTTTCCTGCCCAGCCGCTCATCCTGCCCTCGCAAGTTCTGGGCTCGCTCTCAATCGCCCAATGTGGTCAAGAATTTCACAAAAAAGTGTCCTTGGTACTGCCACCTCCGCCATCTGGAAGATGATGTATCTGGAATGCCTGACCACCTTCGCCCCAATCTTGATCAGCTTCTCACGCAGCCCTGAGTCAATCGTTGAGGTCAGACCGAGGGCTTCATCAAGCTCGCGATAGGCAAGCAATCCTGCATCACTGGTTATCTTGGTCCCGTGAAATTCGAGCTTCAATCTGCGGGCAAAATCGAGCCTTAGAGCGTCCTTGCGTGCTTCACCCATTGGGTTCTCCCGTAACAAATGGTCGAAACTGGTTTGAATAGTCTCCATAAGTTCTATACTATCAAAACACGGTTCATTTGTCACGCATTACTTGGGAAATCCGGGTTTAAGGTTACTTGCCCGCGAACAAACGGGAAAATTCAATCGTGAGCACTATATTTATCTATCTTCAGAAACATATCGCCCGGCTTCGTTCGCCGGCCGTTGACGAAATCTTTGAATTCCATAATCGCCGAGCCTGCCGGCTTGATTTTTGTAATCTTCAGGCTGTCCATGCCACAAATCAGGTTCAAGTTTTTATCAAGAGTTCCCTGCGGCAAGTCGGCTGGTTTTGAATAGCGGACTACCTCGGCCATTGCTATCGTTACCCGCACAGCTTTATCTTCCTTTTTCGAGATGTACATAGCCGAAGCGCCCGGCCAGGGCCAGAGGCCGAGTATTTTTCTTCGAAGGGATTCGGCCGAGTCGTTGAAGTCCAGAAAACCGTCGGTTTTTTTCAGCTTCGGCGCCAGGGTGGCTTTGGAATGGTCCTGGTCGGTATAGGTAGCTGAGCCGTCGGCAATGTGATTTAGCGTTTTTAAGAGCATTTGCGGGGCCATTTTCGCTAATCTGTCGTGCAATTGGCCTGCGGTTTCGTCAGGGCCGATGTCGGTTTGTGATTGCGCGAGGATTCGGCCGGCGTCCATTTCATCAGCGAGGGTGATTATGCTGATGCCGGTTTGCGATTCGCCGTTGATTATTGCCCAATTTATCGGCGCAGCCCCTCGATATTTTGGGAGCAGGGAGGAATGGACATTTATAGCGCTTTTGGGAGGGATGTTTATCAACTCGGCGCCGATTTTCTGGCCGAATGCAATTACCACGATTAAATCCGGCTCGTAATGCACTACCTTCTCCAGGAGCTGGGGTGCATTCGCATCGGCTGTTTCAATAAAAGGCACCAAATGAGCATCCGCCCAGGAGGCTACGGGGGTAGGCTGCAGCTTTCTGCCTCTTCCGGCGGCACGCGGCGGCTGTGTAACAACAAGTCGCAGATTATGGCTCGAGCGGACCAGCGCATTCAGGCATTCGATGCCGAATTCACCGCTGCCGAGATATACTATTTTCATTGCTTATCCTAAAAGGCACACAGAACACACGGCTATCTGTAGCTTGTTACGATGGATGATATACGATGGACGAAGGACGAAGGACGAAAGATGATGGACGACACACTATCGAACCTTACAAAAACTCCCGGCTTTTTGTTCCATCGTATATAACATAGCAAATATATGCTCGTATTTATCATCCAGTCTTTCAATTGTTTTCTTGTCTCGTCCCTCATCCTTCATCCCTCATAAACACCAAGCATATTTTTTGCGTTTCTATTCGTGCTCTTGTGCGAGTTTTTTGAGTTGTTTTCGATGTACAATTTTTGCGGCCTGACCCATACGATTGACTATTGTTACGCCCTCGATATGGTCGTACTCATGCTGGAGGGCCCTGGCGTAAAGCCCCTCGGCCTGTTCGGTGAACTCACTGCCGTCGAGGTCAGTGGCGGTAACTTCGCATTTTTTGTATCTCTTAATCTTCGTGTAAACGCCCGGCACCGAGAGGCAGCCTTCGTCTATTGAGCCGAGTTCGCCGATTGGCGTAACGGTTGGATTGATATAGACCCTGAGGTTTTCGGCGCTGCCATCGAGCGAAATGATAAAGAGCCGCAGAGGCACGCCGACCTGCGGCGCTGCCAGGCCGACACCCTTGTTCTGAAGCATAATGTCGGTCATTTTCTCCACGAGCCGACGGATATTATCGTCGATTCGCTCAATCGCTTGGGCTCGCCCGGCCAAAACCCGGGCCGGGTAATGCGTGATGCGACAATTTTCAATATCAATCATTTCTCGTATCTCGTGAATCGTATCTCGTATCTCGTGTGTCGTCAATTTGAGATTTCAAATTGATTCATCGTCGTATTCATCTCCGGCGAACCTGTTACCGAGGTATGACTTTCTGACCAGCTCGTTGCGTATAATCTCTGCGGGCGGGCCGTCTGCTATGACCCTTCCGTGGTCGATTATATAGGCCCTATCAACCACCTCGAGTGTTCTCTCGACATTATGGTCTGTAACAAGGATGCTGACTCCGGAGGCAACAAGGCGGCGGATTTCTTCCTGCAGGTCTTCAACGGCAATAGGGTCCACCCCGCTGAAGGGCTCATCGAGAAGAATCAGCGAAGGGTCGGTTACCATAGCCCTGGCGATTTCAAGCTTTCTTCTCTCGCCGCCGGAAAGGAACCTGCCCTGGCTGGCGGCCACCTCGGTCAGTCCGAAACGCTCAATAAGCATATTAGCCCTGTATATACGCTGGGCTTTGGTGATGGACATCGTTTCGAGAATCGCGTAGAGATTGTCCCTGACGCTTAGGCGCTGAAAGATGCTCGGCTCCTGCGAAAGATAACCTATCCCCAGGCGGGCGCGTTTGTACATAGGCAGCTTCGTAATATCCCTGCCCTCAAAAATGACTGAGCCGCTGTTGGGGGTAATCATACCCATAATCATTCTGAAGGTGGTGGTTTTACCGGCGCCGTTTCGACCGAGCAGCCCGACGATACTGCGCTGGCCGATTGTAATGGATATTTTGTTGACAACCGCCCTGCCGGAATACTTCTTTACCAGCAACCGAGTTTCAAGAAGAGTCATACCTACCATATTCGTATTTCGTATTTCGTATTTCGTATTTCGTATTTCGTATTTCGTATTTCGTATTTCGTATTTCGTATTTTGGCATTATAACAATACCGACGTCCAAAGCAAATAAATAACGCTTATCGTGAAGTCGGCGGGTAAGATACAGAATGTGCCTGGCGAATACGAGAAAAGCTGACAAATATTCTGGCATTTCTGCGAAATTTTTGCTATTTTTCAGTTTCTCATGTAAAAAATGCTGTTTTTTACTGTCTGAGGACGTGTATGTTTGCAGTTTTAAGTGATATACATTCTAACATTGAGGCCTTAACGACGGTTTTGGGCGATATTGAGAAACGCGGCATAAAGACGATTTATTGCCTTGGCGACGTGGTCGGCTACGGGGCCAACCCATGGGAATGTCTTGACCTGATTATAGAGAGGAGTAAGTGGTGCGTTCTTGGGAACCACGACTACGCGGTTTTTTACGAGCCGACAAATTTCAACTATGGAGCGGAACAGGCAAGCTTCTGGACCCGGGAAGTTCTGGAAGCCGAAGAAGACAAACAGCACTGTGACAAGCGATGGCGGTTTCTGGGGGAGCTGCCGATGCGTCGGACGCTCAAGACCAAGCTGGGAAAAGGGACAACAATAATAGATTTTGTTCACGCTTCGCCCAGGAGACCAATTAACGAATACATCTTTCCCGATGATGTTTACACAAATCCAGTAAAGGTTCGGCTTCTGTTCGAGAAAGTCCAGCATATCTGTTTTGTGGGCCACACGCATATGCCCGGGGTTTTTCTTGACGAGCCGGATTTTTATCCACCGGATGAGCTTGGGGGGGTTTATCCGATTATTGACGATGAAAAAGCAATTATTAATATCGGCTCTGTCGGGCAGCCCAGAGACAAGGACAACCGTGCAGGCTACGCGTATGTCGAGGAGAACAAGGTGCACTTTGTTCGGCTGGAATACGATTTTGAGACCACCGCTAAAAAAATCGAGGCAGTCGATAAATTGGACAACTTCAATGCAGACCGGCTGCGGGAAGGAAGATAAAGAGTTAAGAGTTGAGAATTGAGAATTGAGAATGAACTTTAGGATTGTTTTAGCTTTGGTTGTGGTCGGCTTTGCCGCCTTTTGCGGATGGCTCGTTATTGAGTCCGGGCTTTTTGAACGTTCTTCACAGGGCGGGCAGCGCTGTATCTTGCTGCAAAAGACGTCAGAGAACGAAAAAGTCGCTGACGTGAACATAGCAGCTGAAGAAGCTCCCAAAATGCAAGCGGTTGATTTACCTGAATTCGGCGCCGACGGCGGGCCGGAAGAGAGTTTCTCCCTCGGCTCAACGGACCCGAAGAGCGGGTATAAGTTTCAGTTGGAATTAAGCTCAAAAGGTGCGGCTATCAGGAAAGCTATCTTCAGCGAGTTCGATGACCGTGACCCGGAGAATCCTCGGCCGTTAGAGGTTTTTTCGCCGATACAGATTGGTAACGGCAATGAAGTCTTGTCGATGTCGCTGACGAACTTCGGGTTATTTTTAGAGCCGAAGAGCAAGCTGCTCAGGCCTTTTGCCCTGGGGCAGATGTGCTGGGAAAGCTCTCAGGACGGCCTCCAAAGCGCTCGTTTCCAGGTGACTATCAAAGACGATAAGGGACAGCCGGTTATCAGATTGATTAAGACTTATAATATCAACCAGGACAGCTATCTCTTAGACAGCGAGATAACAGTTGAAAACCTAAGCGGTCGTGAACAGAAATTTCAATTCAATTTAACCGGGGCGGGCGGGTTCGGCAAAGAGAGCTTTCGAACGGATATGAGAAAGGTCGTAGCCGGCTATAAAGGAGCCGATGGGGAGGTCAAGAGCAAAAGACTCGAGAAGAAGACGCTACACAGGGCCGAAAAGGTCGAAGACAGACAGCTTCCGGTTACCAATTTGCTCTGGGCCGCAACGGTGAACAAATATTTCGCTGCCATACTGGTACCTCAATACGACGAAGGCGAGGAGTGGGTGGCAGCGGTAACAGGCCGGCTATACAATCCCGACGGCGACAAAAAAGCCGACAGCGGCGACGAATCAATCGGAATGGATTTGAGAATTGCTCCAGGCATACTCGAGAGCAGCGGTACGAGAACGTACAAGTTCCAAATTTATATCGGGCCGAAAGATAAAAGCCTCTTCGATAAGAGCGAAATGTACAGCGAACTGCGTTTTGTCGAGACGATAGACTTTAGTGTCTGCTGCTGCCCGGCGAGCATTATAAGTCCGCTGGCTTTCGGGATATTGGCGATAATGAAATGGATGTACGGCTCGATGTTCGGTAGTTTCGGTATCGGCAATTACGGCGTGGTCATTATTATATTAGTATTCTTAATGCGTCTTATTATGCACCCGATTACGAAGAAGAGTCAGGTCTCGATGAGCAAGATGCAGAAACTTGCCCCAATGGCCGAGGAGATTAAGAAGAAATACGCCAACAGCAAGGCGGAGATGAATAAGAAATTGATGGAGCTTTACCGGCAACAGGGCGCCACGCCGATTATGGGTTTTCTGCCGATGTTTATCCAAATGCCGATATGGATTGCGCTGTGGAGCGCGATTTATGCGAGCATTGATTTGCGAGGCGCGGCGTTTTTGCCGTTCTGGATTACCGACCTTTCGGTGCCCGATGCGCTTGTCAGGTTCAGCACGATAACCATCCCCTGGTTAGACTGGAAGATTGAATCGCTGAACCTTCTGCCGATTTTGATGGGTTTGGCGTTCTTCCTGCAGCAGAAGCTGATGCCCAAGCAGGCGGCGGCAAATCCGCAGGTTGCCCAGCAGCAGAAGATGATGATGATTATGATGCCGCTGCTTTTCCCGCTGATGTTATACAAGGCTCCGTCGGGAGTAAATCTTTATATTATGTCAAGCACCTTCGCCGGCGTTATCGAGCAGTACGTTATTCGCAAACACATCCGGGAAAAAAACGAAGCTGAATCAAAGGGCCTAGTGGCCGTAACGAAAAAGACCGGCGGGAAAGTCAAAAAGAAAAAGCCCAAGCCTTTCTTCCGCTATTAGAAAGTGAAAAACGTAAAACCAAAAGCGTAAAACTATAGCGTAAAATTCAAAGGTTTTAAGCTTTGAATTATGGTTTTGCGTTTTTTCGTTTCAAGTTTTTAGCTTTTTATGTATGACCTTAACGATACTATTGTGGCTGTCAGTTCTGCGAGTTCGGGGGCAAGGGCAATCGTTCGTATAAGCGGGCCCGAGACAATCGACGTCTGTGAACAGATTTTTGAGCCACAAAATCTGAAATTTCAAATTTCAAATCTCAAATCTCAAATTGCCGGCGGCAGCGTAACTATCGATGACGAGTTGAGAGTCGATGCGAAGCTGTATCTGTTTGTGGCTCCTCATTCTTACACCGGCGAGACGCTTGCTGAAATTCACATCCATGCAAACAGGGCGGTTACCGAGGCTTTAGTGGCCAGGCTGCAGAAAATGGGTCTTCGGATGGCCGGACCCGGGGAATTTACGGCGAGGGCGTACCTGAACGGCAAAATTGACCTGGCCCAGGCCGAAGCGGTAAACGAAATCATCGTCAGCTCGAACAGATTTCAATTGGCGGCGGCCGAAAAACTTCTGAGCGGCCGATTGGCTGAAACGACGGCAAAAGTACGCTCGCAAATGATGGATTGTCTCGGTTTAATCGAGGCGGGGCTGGATTTCAGCGATGAGGATATAGAATTTATAAGCGACTCCGAGGCGGTGGAAAGACTTTCCGAGATAAAGCAGGAGCTTGAGCAACTGCTGATGGGCAGTATCAGTTATGAGTCGTTAATCGATTTGCCGGCTGTGGGGATTGCGGGCGCTCCAAACGCAGGCAAGAGCAGTCTGCTCAACAGGCTGCTCGGCAATGAGAGGAGCATCGTCAGCAGCCAGCGCAAAACCACCAGAGATGTCCTGACCGGCATATTAACACTGGTCCACAACAGGTGCGTGCTGTTCGACTGCGCAGGATTAACTCGTCCCTCGTGCCCCGTGCCCCGTGCCCCAAGGGATGAGTCAGTTCTCGATGAATTAGCGCAACAGGCGGCAATCGAGGCGCTGAGGAACAGCAGCGTGGTTCTGTTTTGCGTTGACGCGGCAAAAGACAAAGGACAAAGGACAGAAGACAGAGGACAGAGGAATCGAGACCTCTGCCTGTGGGCGGAAGAGATTTCTCTGTGGTCTTTAGTGGGGCCGGATTTTGCCAAAGAACCGCAAAATGGCAGTCCAGTCAGTAGTGCCGCGGCGGCGGTGATACTGGTGGCGACGAAAAGCGATTTGCTCTCGGAAAAGGAGTTGGCCAATCGCCTCGTCCGGCTAAGTGAACTTTTCCGGGCTGAGTTTATAGCAACTTCATCAGAAAACGCCGCCGGTTTAGACCTGCTACGGGGGAAAATCGATACAATCTTGAATTTCAAATCTCAAATCTCAAGTTTCGAAACCCGGGCACTGCCATTTTCTGAGTCTCCGCAGGATTCTATCGGGCTTACCGCCCGGCACAAGCAGGCAGTTACCGAGGCTATCGAGAACGTCAGTGAAGCTATAAATGAACTCAAGGCAGGAGACACTCGCTCCGGCGAGGTTATTGCAATGCTGCTTCGGGCCGCTTACCAGAGCATTTCCGATATCGAGCAGGCCCAATGTGTGGCCGAGCAGGTACTGGAAGATATATTCAAGCGTTTCTGCATAGGTAAATAAGTCTCGTTTGAAATACGCTTGAAAATTCGGATTATTTCGTTATTATACCCTTAAGGGTAATAAACTCCCGCGATTAGGATTGTAAATTATTGTTTTAAGGTTGCTACCTGTGGCACAAGTTGCCCGCCCCTATGGGGCAGGCGAACCCGCCGCGGCGGGGGAAATTTCAATCGTGAGCACTATATCAGCTTTGGAATTTGATTAGAAGGAAGGTGTATTTTCATTAAGTATTAAAAGGAGCAAAGGATGAATTATCGAAGAACAATCGTTGTGTTTTTGTTGCTGTGTGTGTACGCCTGCTTTACAGTCGCGGCTGAGCCGAGTTCAAAGAACAACGACAAACTGAAGAAGCTGCTGGAGCGTTACCCCAAAGCCGATGCCAATGGCGACGGGGTCCTGACGTTATCAGAAGCCAGGGCCTTTCTGGGCAAAAATCAGCCGAAGGAAGGCAAGGACAAACGCGCAGCCGGCCAAAAACGGCCGGCGCCGTCTTTTGCAAACGTTAAGTATGGTCCGCACGAGCGCAACGTGCTGGACATTTACCAGGCGAAATCCGGCAAGCCCACACCGCTTGTGGTATATATCCACGGCGGTGGGTTCGTGGGCGGCGACAAGAAAAGCGTTCATTCCGCGGTAGTTGATATATGCTTGCGGTCCAAGGTAAGCGTCGCCGCTATCAACTATCGTTTTCGGAAGCATGCACCGATCCAGGATATTCTTCGCGACTCGGGGCGGGCGATTCAGTTTTTGCGTTACAACTGCGCAAAATGGAACATCGACAAAACGCGAATCGTCTCTTACGGCGGCTCGGCGGGAGCGGGGACATCGCTTTGGCTGGCTTTTCATGACGACCTGGCCAATCCCAAGAGCAAGGACCCGGTCCTGCGAGAGTCATCGCGCTTGTCCGCGGCAGGGTCGCTTAACGGCCAGTGCACTTATGATCTAAAGCGATGGGAAGAGGTGCTCGGCAAGTACCCCGGCAAGGATGAAAGAATGAAAGAGACGGTACAAACTTTTTACTGGATGAAGGACCCGAACGAGCTTGACAGCCCCGAGGGCAAAAGGATTCGCGCCGACGTGGATATGCTGGGATTGCTGAGTAAAGGCGATGCGCCGGTATTTCTCTATACGAGCGGCAAAAATACCGAGCCGACCGACCACGGCCATTATGTCCATCACCCCAGGCACAGCATTGCTGTCAAGAATAAATGCAAGCGAGCAGGTGTGCCGTGCCTAATGCTCCTGAGAGCAGAGGACGCGAAGTGGTCCGGCGGGGTCGTCCACGAAGAGATGCTGAGATTCTTCTTTAAGCATCTGAAGGTCAAACAATAATCGAAAGTGCGGGGCATCGTCCGTATATGAACAGATCCTTAATGTAGTGGTCTGTTACATGTAATTTGATGAGTTGTGAACCCTTCGACAGGCTCAGAACAAGCCTGAGCCAAAAGGCGAAGCATCCGGCTGGCGATGCCCAGATTCTTCGCTACGCTCAGAATGACATCAATCATTTGAGCAGTAACAGAGCAGCAGGGGTATGATATGAGTCGCTCAAAAACACTTGCGGCAATTCTTTGTATTTTCATTTTCGCTTCCTCAGCGCACGCAGGCAAGGCCGCCAAGGAGTTCTTTCTCAAAGGAGGAGAACGAATCGTTTTCTACGGCGACAGCATTACGCAGAACGGCAGATACGTCGAGTACGTCGAGGCCTTTTTGCTGACCCGCTTTCCTTCAGAAAAGTTCGACGTAATCAACAGGGGCATCAGCAGCGAGACTCTATCGGGCACGAGCGAGATTGACCACAATCCGCCTCGACCCGATGCGCACAAGCGGTTCAGCCGAGACATCACGCCGCTGAAGCCTGGCGTGCTGGTGTCATGCTTCGGGATGAACGACGGCAACTATCATCCGTTCAGTGAAGAGCTGTTTGCCAAGTACAAGGCCGGAGTCGAGCGGCTTATCAAACGAGCGGCGGAAGAAGCGAAGGCGACTGCGGTGATAATGACACCTCCGCCGTTCGACCCTTATCGCAAGAAGATATCAGATTCGGACGCGACGTATTGGGGCTACAAGTATTCGTATATCGGGTATGATAACGTGCTCGAGCGTTACAGCCGATGGCTTTTAGGGTTTCGCGAGAATGGAATGATTGCAGCGGACGTTCACTCGGCGATGAACAAACACTTAGTGAGGCGCCGGGAGAAGAAGGTTAGTTTCTACCTGTCCGGCGACGGCGTCCATCCAAACCCAACCGGACACTGGCTGATGGCCCAGACGCTGCTTTTGGCGTGGAATGCGCCGGCGCAGGCGGGCTCGTTAGAGATTGATACGGACGCCAAAAAGGTTGTCCGGGGCGATGTGACGAGCCTTAGCGTGGGTAATGGCGTAATCGAGTTTACGTAGCGCACGGGCCTGCCGATGCCGATAGATGCGCAATGGGACGCCGAATCAATAGAATTAGAGGAAGTAGGCAAGCGGCTTAACAAACATCAGATGAAGGTTACATCTCTTCGGGGCAAGAGATATCAGTTGTACGCGAACGGCCAATTGATTGGCGAGGTCAGCCGAGAGCAGTTGGCTGAGGGGCTCGACCTTCTCGTCCAGGCGAAGTTTCCAACGGTAATGCAAAGCCAGGAGGTGCTCAATCTCGTGCAGCAGCGACAGCGGTTATTGTATAAGACGTGGCGGCAGAGCATTAAATCATCCGATGAAGAGCTGCCGGCTAAGGTAGTTGAGCAGGCCGCCGAACTCGATGCGAAGGCTCGTCAGCTTTGTCAGCCAAAGCTAATTGCCATACGTCTTGTGCCGGTAACAGACGGAGGCTCTTAAATCTCGAACTTGAGATTGCTTCGTAGAAACCTTTGCAAAACGTCATTGCGAGGCCCGAAGGGTCGTGGCAATCTTTTCGCTGATAGCCGGAAAAAACCATTGCCATGTTTGAGATTGCTTCGCTTCGCTCACAATGACAATCCTTTAGTTGATGTTTTGCAATCTCAAATTTGAAATTTCAGATTGATTACTTGTCTTTTGCTTCAAACTCGGCGTCAATTACATCTTCTGCGGTTTTTCTCTTCACATCGCCTTCCGGCGGTGGCGGTGTTTGGGCTTCATCGTCCTGGCCTGGCGGTGCGGAGGCCGCCTGCTTTTGGGCTGCCTCTTCGTAAAGGACCTTTCCCAATTCCTGGCTGGTTTGGCCGAGGTTCTCGATAGCCTTCCTTACGGCGTCGGCATCTTCTCCTTTGACGGCTTCTTTGAGGTTATTGACCGCGCCTTCGATTTTGCCGCGGGTATCACCGGAGACTTTGTCGCCGTGCTCTTTGAGCGTTTTTTCCGTAGAGTATATCAACTGGTCGGCCTGGTTTTTCAGGTCAACGACCTCTCTTTTCTTTTTGTCTTCTCCTTCGTGGGCCCCGGCATCTTTGGTCATTTTTTCAACCTCCTGCTCGCTTAGTCCGGAGCTGGATTTAATCTCGACGGACTGCTGCTTGCCGGTGCCGAGGTCCTTTGCGGAGACGTTTAGAATGCCGTTTGCATCGATATCAAACGCAACCTCAACCTGCGGAATGCCCCGCGGTGAAGGCGGGATATCCGCAAGCTGGAATCTGCCGAGGGTGCGATTGTCCCTGGCGAATTCCCGCTCGCCCTGGAGAACGTGGATGTCAACGGTAGTTTGATTATCCGCAGCAGTCGAGAATATCTCTTTTTTGCTGGTCGGGATAGTGGTGTTGCGCTCGATAAGCACGGTCCTGACTCCGCCGAGGGTCTCAACGCCCAGTGAAAGCGGCGTTACGTCCAGAAGCAAAATGTCCTTTACGCCTGCATCGCCTGCAAGAACGGCCCCCTGAATAGCAGCACCCAGGGCGACTACTTCATCGGGATTAATGCTCCTGTTAGGCTCTTTTGAGAAAATGTCTTTGACTATTTCCTGGACCTTCGGGATCCTGGTCGAGCCGCCAACGAGTAATATCTCAGCGATATCGTTAGGCGCGAGTTTCGCATCATCAATGGCTTTGCGACACGGCTCTTTGAGCCGTTCGAGAATCGGCTCCACGAGCGATTCAAACTTGCTTCGAGAAACGGTAATCTGCAGGTGCTTTGGCCCCGAAGCATCGGCGGTGATAAACGGCAGATTAACAGTAGCTTCGAGTTGAGTGCTCAATTCGCACTTTGCCTTTTCGGCGGCTTCTTTTAGCCTTTGATGGGCCATCGGGTCGTCCCGCAGGTCAATGCCTTCGGTTTTTTTGAACTCATCAGCCAAGTAATTTATCAGGACCGCATCCAGGTCGTCTCCGCCGAGATGTGTATCGCCGTTTGTGCTGAGGACCTCAAAGACGTTATCTCCGATATCGAGGGTCGATATATCAAATGTTCCGCCTCCGAAGTCGAAGACAGCTATCTTTTCGTTCTTTTTTTTCTCAAGTCCGTAGGCCAGCGCCGCGGCGGTAGGCTCGTTGATAATGCGCTCTACCTCGAGTCCGGCGATTTTTCCGGCGTCTTTTGTGGCCTGTCGCTGCGAGTCGTTAAAATAAGCCGGTACGGTGATAACGGCATTGGTTACTTTTTCACCCAGATAGTCTTCTGCGGTTTTTTTCAAGTCCTGCAGAATCATCGCCGAGACCTCCGGTGGCGTGTACTCCTTGCCTCGGACCTCAACCTTGACCAGCTCATTCGCTCCGCCGGTAATTTTGTAAGGGACAATCTTCTCTTCCGACGAGACTTCGTTGTGACGCCGGCCCATAAAACGCTTGATTGAGAAAATCGTATTTTCGGGATTAGTTACCTGCTGATGGCGTGCAATCTGCCCGACGAGTCTCTCGTTTTTGTCGGTAAAGCCGACCACCGAAGGTGTCAGCCGCGAGCCGGAAGAATTGATTAAAACCTTTGGCGACGAGCCTTCCATCACGGCCACCACAGAATTTGTCGTTCCCAAATCTATTCCGATTATTTTAGCCATAATTATCTCCTTTTTTGCCACAGAGAGCACAGAGGCCACAGAGAGAATATTAGACCATCTTTTTCAGACATATTATTTCATCTTATTTTGTGCTTTTCTGTGCGTTCTGCTGCTAATTTCTTTTTTCTCTTACCTTTGTTTTGTTGTCTGTTAGTATGTATAAGGTCCTGCCTTCAGGATACGCAAAAGACGTGCCAACTGAGCAGCGGAGCCGGGCGGAATTGCCTAACCTCTTGCATATCAGTAAGTTAAGTTTTTTGGGCTTCTTTTTTTCAAATTTCGATTGCCGTTTTTTTGTGCCATTTTGGCAGATTCGACAGGGGCGGGGGATTGGGTTTGATACCTGAGGCACAAGTACCTGGGGCATAAAATTGGGTTTGTTTTGGGTTTGAAATTGGCTTTGATTGGGTTTAATTGGCTTTGAATTGGGTTTGGTTTTTTCGCGTCCAAGGAGACGAGCATTTTCATAATTCTTTGTTATGGCGTAACTTATGTTCATTTTGGCGTTCAGGAAATTGGCTTTGGGATTTTTAGGCCAAAAAACGATGTCATCTTCATAACCCTTTGCTAAGACGGAAGTTGCGTTCACCTGATTTTCCTGTAAATTGGGTTTGTATTGCATAAAAAGGGCCCGTTTGTAGAGGTTTCTCGACAACTGTAGAGCTGCCAGCGGGAAGCTGGGAAGGCAAAAGTTAAAAGTAAAAAGGCAAAATTGTGGAATCCCGAGGTTGTCGGGATGGCTGTTTTGATTTTTGGCTTGCTCCGGCATGATTCTTTGTAAGGCTGGGAAAATTGGGCGGTTTGCGTGATTTCGGGCTTCAGTGGCCATGAGGAAAAGCCTTTCTTATTGATTGTTCGTATTGCGTATTTCGTATCCCGCACAAAATTACCCAGCACCAAACTTTTTGGTGATGGACACAGCGGCAGCAGCCTAATTGGTGCGGGACGATTCGTGCGGTTCTCCGCTATATCTTCCGCTGTTGGGCGGTATATGTTTGTCAATTGACAAACATTAGAGCATTTTAATATAATATCGAACAAAAGTCAAGAAAAAAATAAAAAGAATTCATCGCGGAGAGCGCTGAGAAAAGATAAAGAAAAAGTATATTAGAGATTGGATACTTGATACTGGATGCTCGATGTTAGCTACTGGATTCCTGCTACCCGCCTTCGCGGGCACAAGCTTCGCAGGCATGACACAGTCCTCCAATCAGGGAATTCATGTTTTTGCAGCAGAAGGTATAAATCTTCGCGTGTAATAATTTCAGTAAGAAAGAGCCGATATCCCTATCGTCAGGCTAAACAATGAATCTTCTGGATTCCCGCTACCTGCTTTCGCGGGCACAAGTTTCGCGGGAATGACACTAATGGTCAATCGGCTCGTATTAACTGTATTTGATAGTGCTCAGCGGTTACTGCGTGTCTTGGTTCAGTGCGGAGCGGATGATTTTTGCTCGAAGCGCGTCTCTGTGAGTGGAGTCGAGGGTCTTGCCGTAGTTGAGCTGCAGGTGAGCGGGCAAGGTCAGCATAAAGAGCCGGTTTATTGTCGCAATTGAAAGGCCCTGCTGCTCTTTGCCGCCGACGCCGCAGAGCGTGCAAAGTCTCTTGATTGCAGGAGTCGAGGCCCCCATGTGCTCGTGCATATTGATACCCAGTCGCAAGTGGCTCAGCAGGAACAGCGCCTCCTGCGAACTTATCAAATGGGCGTTTTGTAACAAGGCCATTGCCCGGGAGATTTTGTCGTCGAGAACGTCGGTCTGCTTGGCGAGTAGCCGGTTTCTCGCGGCATTTTCATATTCGACAATTTCGGGGATGATGTTGTTTTCAAATTGCGAGACGATTTCGGCTTCTGAGACGCCGAGCGTTACCTGATTTGAGATTTGATAGAGGTCGCTTGCCGCGTCGGTACCCTCTCCGAAAAGTCCCCTGACGGCGAGGCTCATATCCCTCGCGGTATTGAAGAACTTCTCAATCTGGTCGGTCATCTTTAGGGCCGGCAGATGGAGCATTACCGAGACCCTGATTCCGGTGCCCAGATTGGTCGGGCAGGCAGTCAGGTAGCCGCAGCTCGGGCTGAAGGCATAGTTGACCTTTTGCTCTATCATATCGTCGATATGGTTTATCTGCTTTGCACATTGAGAGAGCTGGCATCCGGCCTTGAGGACCTGGATACGCAGATGGTCTTCTTCGTTAATCATAGCGGTGAAGAATTCCCTCCGGGCAATAACAACACCTCGCGGGCCCTTGCCGAAGGCGTGGTTGTGGCTGATAAGATGTCTTTCCACGAGAAAATGCCTGTTCAGTGTAGGGGCCTTGTCCACGCTGATATAGAAGACTTTATCACCGAGGTCAAGCGACATCAGCACATTTTTCAACTTGTCGAGAATTTCGGCTTTTTCATCCTTTGAGCATCGGCTCAGGAATTTGTGTCCGGCCAGGTTTCTTGCCAGACGAATTCGCGATGAAATAACAATATCGGCCAACGGCCCGGAGCCGTCAAACCACTCATTTATATCATTGCTAATATCAGTCAGCTTCATATTTTCGTATATCGTATTGCGTATTGCGTTTTTACTTTTGGCCCTGATTTATTTTGTCGCGCAATTCGGCAGCCAGCTCATAATCTTCGCTCTGAACCGCAGAATCGAGCTGCCGACGCAGGTTTAAGAGTTCTATTTGCTTTTTTGCGTCCGTGGAGGTTTTCGAGGGGAGCTTGCCGCAGTGCGTTGTTTTGCCGTTGTGAGCTTTTTCGATAAGGGGTCGCAGTGATTTTTCAAAGACCTCATAATCCTGTGGGCAGCCCAGGACTCCTGCCTTGCGGAATTGGTCGAGCGTGAAGCCGCAATTCGGACATGCGAGTTCCTTCTCCGAAGAGCCGGCCAGCTCATCGTCTGTCGGCTGGACAGCAAGCAAGCTGTTGAGCAGCTCATTTATAGGGATATGGCTTTTGACGGCTATGCCCTGCTCGGCGGCGCACTGCTCGCAAATGTGCATTTCGGTGCGGACACCTTCGGCGATCTCGGTCAGGTGAATGGTCGCCCCATTTTTGTTACAAATCTGACACAGCATATTACACTCTTTGTTTCGGTTCCGATAATACCAGGGATTATACCCCACTTCAGATATACTACACTAAAAATCACATTTAATCAATCGTCATATTTATAAATCAACTAAAGAGACAACTTATTTATACCCTTAAGGGTAATAAATTCCCGCGATTGGGATTGTAAATTACTGTTTTAAGGTTACTTGCCCGCGAACCCGCCGCGGCGGGGGAAATTTCAATCGTGAGCACTATATTTGCCGAATTTTGCCGAACAGCCCGGCTGCTCAAGAACTTTGATATTCTGGAGTTTGACGTTTTGGGGCAGTTCCCGCTCAATCGCTTCATATATATACTTAGCTACGTTCTCTGCCGACGGGCAGTTTTGTTGAAAATAAAGGACCCTTTCCAGGGCCAAATTATCAAACTGGCCCACGATATCATCAATCATCGCCTTGAGCTGCTGAAAATCCATCACAAAGCCCGATTGATCGAGTTTGTCACTGCCGAGTTCGGCAGTAACGAGCCAATCGTGTTCGTGTTCGGGCTCTCTTGAGCCGTCCGGCAAAGTCAACTGATGTGACGCTCGAAAATGTGTATCAACACTGACTGTAAACATATTAAGACCCAAGACACAAAACCTAAGACTTAAGACCCAAGACTCAAGACTCAAAACTCTGGTCTTGAGTTTGTGGTCTTTGGTCTTTTTTAAGTCGCTGCTGCAAACGATTATATATATTTTCCGGAATCAGATTCGAGATGTTGCCGCCTAAGGAAGCGACTTCGCGAATCAAGGTGGAACTTGTAAAACCGTACTGCTCACTGGTCATAACAAAGACGGTTTCTATTCCGGCCACGGCCCGGTTTGTCATGGCAAGCTGAAACTCGTACTGGACGTCTGTAAGACTTCTGAGGCCTCGCAGGATGACATCGGCTTTTTTTTCGGCGGCGTATTCAACCGTCAGCCCCTCAAAACTCTCGACCGAGACGCCCGGCATCTGCCTTTGGCTAATCAACTCCTCTATCATTTCCACCCTTTCTTCAGGTGTAAAGAGCTGGTTTTTGACAGGGCTTCGGCCAACCGCAATAATAAGCTCGTCGAAGAGTTTTATTCCACGGTCAATAACATCCAGATGCCCGTTCGTAATCGGGTCGAATGAACCGGGGAAAATCACTCTTATAAATTTTTTAGCCATCAGCATTAATCTCGATAATGGTACCTGCGAATCAGGGCAACCACACGGGATTGCCCCTACATTGGTCGTCACTCAGGTTCTGTGCCCTTGGGCACGAATTATTATACCGTAAATACGCGGCATGTCAAATATTCCTCTACGACAGATATTTCGCATTTATTGAGCATGGGTCGATTTCTATTGTGACTGGGCCTTTTTAACCCAATAGTCCAGCCATCCGAGCACGGTTTCGTGCCACAAGATGGAATTGTTCGGTTTGAGCACCCAGTGGTTTTCGTCGGGGAAGTAGAGCAGTTTGCCTGGAATACCGAGCCGCTGCAGTGCATTAAACGTCGCCAGACCCTGGGTATCAACGACGCGAAAGTCCAAAGCTCCGTGGATAACGAGCATCGGGGTTTTCCAGTTTTTGACGAAGTTCACAGGATTGTGCTTCTCATAGCCGGCCGGGTTGGTCCAGGGGGTTCCGACGTGGTCCCACTCAGGGAACCAGAGCTCCTCCGTGTCAAAGTAGGCCATCCTCTCATCAAGATTTCCATCGTGATTTACGAGACAGAGGAAACGGTCGGGCCAGTTACCGGCGATCCAGTTAATCATATAACCGCCGAAGGAAGCGCCCAGGGCCACAACTTTTTCGCCGTCCATCCAGGGATATCGGTTTAAGGCGGCGGCCAGACCTTTCTTGAGGTCTTCCAGTGGCTTTCCGCCCCAGTCGCCCCGGATGGAATCGCAAAAGGCTTGTCCGTATCCCGTGGAGCCGTGGAAATCCACCATGACCGCGGTGTAGCCGGCCCCCGCGTAGGCCTGCGGATTCCAGCGGTAATGAAAACTGTTGCCGAAGGAGCCCTGAGGGCCGCCGTGAATCAAAAAGGCGACGGGGTATTTCTTTTTGGAGTCAAAATCCACAGGTTTTACGACGTAGCAGTAAACGGTCTGGTCGTTCCAGCCTTCGAAAGTGAACTGTTCGTAATCACCCATGCGAGCGGCGGCGATTTTTCCCGCGTTGACCTGAGTGATTTGTTGTACATCGCTGCCATCAGGCTTAACCGAATACAGTTCCACCGGAGAGCGCAGGTTACTCAAGCCATAAACGACTCTCCCACCGGCCATGGAGGGCGAAGAGGCCCTGCCCTGCTTGACAACGGTGCGAACTTTTGCGGTTTTCACATCGATGGCGAAAAGAGACTCCTGTCCCAAATTTGTTGCCGTGGCGTAGATGGTTTTGCCGTCTGCCGAGAAGCAGATAGATGAAGGACTGCGGTCCCAATTCTCCGTCAAGCCTCGTCTTCTGCCTCCGGGCCAGGACCACAGAATAATTCGGAAGCGGTCAGACTCATAACCGGGTCTGGCCATAGCGAGGTAAGCCAGCGTTCTGCCATCAGGCGAGAAGAGAGGGGAAGTATCCCAGGCCTGGTTTTCTTTGGTCAGGCATTTCGGCGGTTCTGAGCCGTCGATTGGTGCATAATAAAGGTCGAAATCGGTTGAGAAGGCTTCTTCGGGGCCCACGTCGCGGGCGGAAAAGACCACGCCATCGCTATCGGGTGTGAATGTGAATTCTTCGGGGCCTCCGAATGGTTTGGAGGGGGTATCGGCGTCCATGGCTTTCATTACGTCCGCTGCATCGCCTCCTGCGGCTGGCGTCACAAACAGATGCGAGCGTCTTCCATCCTTCCATGTGTCCCAGTGGCGAACGAAAATTGTCTCGTAAATCCGGCCGCTCGTTTTTTTCTCGGCGATTTCGTCGAGTTTTTCTTTCGTTTCTGCAGGGCTGGAGCCGGGGAAAACTTCCATAGTGAAGGCAATATGCTTTCCATCGGGCGAGACGATTAGATTAGCGACGTCAAGAGGCTGTTCCGTGACCTGCTCGGCTTCGCCGCCATCAAGTTTGATGCGCCAAACCTGCGACGAATCCGACCTGCCGGATAGAAAGAAGATGGAGCTACCATCGGGCGCCCAACGGGGGTTGGAATCGGCCTCGGGATGGGACGTCAATCGGCGAAGATTCGTACCGTCGGTACAAACGAGCCAGAGGTCGGTTCGCCCCTTATCCGCTTCGAGGTCGGTCTTTCGCAGCGTGAAAACAACAAGGCTGCCGTCGGGTGAGACCTGGGGGTCGCTGAGCTGAACCATCGCCAGCATATCGTGAATAGAAAACGGGTGTGTTTCGCCTCGGCAGGGCAGCGCCAAACCCACCATACCCAACACGGCGAGTAAAAGGACAACTCTTCTATTACACATAATTATCTCCTTACGGTTAAGCCACAATTCGTTTGTTCAATAGTAGTGTAATGAAAAACGTGAGAAATCGCAACCGGTGGACCGCACCGACTTGCTTATTTGGTTTTGTCTTGTTCTGTGGTCAGTGTAACGGGGATATCAAGCCAGAAGGTTGAGCCCTTGTCGAGTTCGCTTTCCATATCGATGGTTCCTGCAAGCATAGCCGCCAATTCGCTGCTGATAGTCAGTCCCAGGCCGCTGCCGGTCGATTCGCGTGTTATGGAGCCATCAGCCTGCCGGAATTTCTCAAAAATCTTTTTTTTGTCGGATTCGGCGATACCGCAGCCGGTATCTGTTACGGCAAATCTAATCGTCTTTTCGTCAATCATTTTGGCTGCAATTTCGATTCTTCCCCGCTGCGGTGTGAATTTTACGGCATTGCTCAGGAAATTGTACAGTATTTGCTGGACCTTACCTATATCCGTTGAAAGAATCGGCAAATCAGGAGCAATCTGCATTTTGACTTTGATTTTCTTTTCCTTTGTCAGCAAAGAGAACGATGCCAGAAGTCCTTTGCATAGCTGCGATACAGGGGCTTGTTCTATGTGCAATTCCATTTTTCCGGCCTGTGTCTTGGCCAGGTCCAGCAGGTCGTTTATCATATTTAGGAGTCTGTTTCCGCTGGTGATAATATTTTCAGCATATCGCTGTGCCTTATCCTTTTTCAGTGTATTTGGCTTTTCCCGCAGGACCTGGGCAAATCCCAGTATCGCATTGAGGGGCGTTCTGAACTCGTGGGAGATATTGGCCAGAAATTCACCCTTTAGTTTGTTGGCCTTGAACAGCTCTATATTTCGCTCGGAGAGTTCTACAATTTTGTCATCGAGTTGAATATTGGCCTGCCTTAGTTTTTCCTGCGATGCCTGGAGTCCGTCGAGCATGTGGTTAAATGCCGTGGCCAGCTTTTCATATTCGTCCTGCGTGGCTATTGAGCTTCTTACATCGAGATTTCCCTCCGCGACGTTGTTCACAAGCGCCCGCAACTGCCGGATGGGCCTGAGGATGACCCGCTGTGTAATCAAGTAAAAGGCAACGACGGCGCCGGTACCGCCAATGAGCCCTGCAACGAAAATGAAGAGGAGATTCATAAATTTCGTTTTTCTGATTTCGCTGCCGAGGCCGCTGGACTGAATGACCACGGCCCCTATCAACTCATTAGGTGAAAATGCGCCTGCAGTGCCCTGCGAGTCATGGCAACTTCTGCAATCTTCCGTTGCCTTGAAGATACGCACGTAATTGACCCGGATGTCGCCTTTGTATTTGGTCATCGAGATGTTTTCATTGGCCTCATCGGTTTTTAGAGACTTAAGCATATCTCTCTGCTCTTTGGTCAACTGCGACAGCTCTGCTTCGTTTGTGAATCGAATCCAGCGTATTTCGAGATTGTTCACATCCAGTACGGTCCCTGTCTCGCTCAGAGCCGGAAGGGCCGCTTCGCCGGGTTTTATCACCTGGAAGTGGCTTCGCAACAAGGTCTGGGTTTTAGCTCGCCCGGCATCCAGGCAAGCAATTTCTGTCAACTGGCCCATCCAGACATACGACATAAGCAGCACGAGGGCTAATATAAAGAGCACCGCCGTCCCAAAGGCGAGCCTGCACTTTTCCGCCAGCGATAACGGCCATAACCGCAAAAGCTTCAGAATCTTTTGCAAAATGTGGTTTAACTTTATCCGCATAAACTAAAGCTTTCGTGATAGAAAAGTAACAGCGGCGCCGGGTACGGCTATTATTCCTGCTCCTCGGTTTTCTTCTCGATTACGTGTGAGTGCCTCTGCATTCGCAGATTCAGTTCGTCGAGCTGCTTCTGGTCCACTTCGCCTGGTGCATTGGTCAGGAGGCACTGGCCCCGCTGAGTTTTCGGGAAAGCGATGACGTCGCGAATATTATCCGTTCCTGTAAGCAACATAACAATCCTGTCGAGTCCGAACGCTATCCCGCCGTGCGGAGGAGCGCCGTATTCCAAAGCTCTCAAAAAGAACCCAAATCGCTGCTGTGCCTGCTCTTTTGATATATTGAGCAGGTCGAAGACCTTCCGCTGCACTTTTGGGTCGTGAATACGAATACTGCCTCCGCCAATCTCAGAGCCGTTGACGACTATATCATAGGCCTGCGAACAAATGCCGGCAGGTTCGGTTTCGAGCTTATCCAAATCCTCTTCGACCGGAGAAGTAAACGGATGGTGCAGCGAATCGTAACGCTTTTCGTCTTCGTTCCACTCGAACAGCGGAAAATCCACGACCCAGACAAACTCGAAGCCTGCTTCATCGTAGAGGTTCAACTCGCGGGCAAGTCTGCATCGCAATGGAGCCAGGGCCTTGTTGGCGGCGGCCTGGTTATCCGCGACGAACAAGAGCAGGTCGCCGTTTTTCGCGTCGAAGAGTTCAAGTAACTGCCGCTGGGATTCGGGTTCGAAGAATTTTGCGATGCCTCCGAGGAGTGTGAGCTTGCCGTCCTCGGTTTTTGCCCTGGACCAGGCAAGTCCTTTTGCTCCATAGTCGGCGACAAAGCCGGTGAGGGTCTTTTCGATATCGCTTCTGGAATATTTGTCGCCTCCCGGAGCACACAGCCCTTTTACAATTGCGCCTTTTTCGATGGTCGAGGTGAAGACCTTGAAGCTGCTTTGTTTTGCGATGTCGGAGATATCTTTCAGCTTCATGTCGAAGCGTAAGTCCGGCCTGTCGGTGCCGTAGTCAGCCATTGCCTGCTTGTAAGACAATCGCCTCATCGGCAGCGCCACATCCACATCCAGGATGTGCTTCCAGATTCTTGCCACCAGATTTTCGTGAACGCCGATGACGTCATTGCTATCGACAAAGCTCATTTCGACATCGATTTGCGTGAATTCAGCCTGCCTGTCGGCCCGCGGGTCTTCATCGCGGAAACACCGCACTATCTGGAAATATTTGTCAATGCCGCTGACCATCAGAATCTGCTTGAAGAGCTGCGGCGACTGGGGCAACGCATAGAAGCAGTTCTGGTGCAATCTGCTGGGTACGAGGAAATCTCTTGCACCTTCGGGGGTGCTTTTTGCCAGCATCGGCGTCTCAATCTCCAGGAATCCCAATTTGTCAAAATAATCTCTGGTAACCATGGTAACATTATGACGTGTGCGGAGTTTGTTCTGCATTTCGGGCCTGCGCAGGTCGATATATCGGTTGGCCAGACGCAGCTCCTCGGAAGTCTTTTCCGCGTCAACTAATTCAAAAGGTGGAGTGCTCGAGACATTGAGAATTTCCAACTGCCGGACGGCGACCTCAATTTGGCCTGTCGGCAGTTTGGGATTTTCCATGCCCTCGCTTCTCGGCTGAACAGTACCGTTAGCGGCTATTACCCATTCGCAGCGGGCGGTTCTTGCCAGCTTGTGAACCTCAGGCTGGGTTTCAGGGTCAAAAACCAATTGTGTCAGACCTTCCCTGTCGCGCAGGTCGATGAATACCAAATTACCGTGGTCTCGATAGGAATGAACCCATCCGGCAAGCGTTACCTTTTTGCCGGCATCGTCAAGGCGAAGCCGACCACAGTTATGTGTTCTTTTGAGCATCGCAAAATCCCTCTAAAATTAGCGGATAGCGGTCAGGATATAACGTTTAGAGAAAATAATCTCTACGTTCGTTACTCGTAGAATAGTCTAAAGCGGCTGTTTCGTCAACAATAGCTTTTTTGACAATTTGGTTTTTGGCGGGTTGAGCAGCGAGCGAGCAATGAGTGTGCGATGCGGCGGCGGTTATTGATTGGCAGCGGGGTGATTGTTGCGTTTGCTTCTTGGTTTCATTTTCTCGAACCGTTCACGGAACAAAAAGAATAATCCCGGCCCGAAGGCCAGCGCCATAATCACCAGACCCGCTGCTATGCCGAAGTAAGTGAATCCCGGTGCAGAGCATTCATTTCTGCGTCTGACAATGATATGACTCGGCACCGCCACCAGCAGTTCGACAATGCTGCCGCGAATAAGCCAGGTCGTAATACGCCGGAACAAAGTCTTGGCCTCAATACCCCTGTAAAACCGGTAAAAGACAAGCAGCCAGGCAATCCAGCAGAATATCACAAATGCGAAACTGGCACAGGGGGCCCAGTGGAAAGGTTCCCCGATAATATCATCGCCCCAAATTGCCATGAGTATCGACCATACTATGCCCAGAGCCAGGATGGAAAATAATAGTGCCGCCGTTACTACGGGGACCCAAATCAGCTGCTGCGGCTTCGGCGTCTCTGGAGCTGTCTTTATCGGAAACAACAGCATCAATGCCTGTATCAACATTATAATCCCGCAAAACAGCCAAAACCAACAGGTCGTGTACACTTCGAGAATGTCCGAAGCATCGGCCTCGCCGTAAAAAGCTGCCCACCCAACCAAAGGCATAAAGACAATCGCCACCAGGGATATATAAAGCAGTACTGTAACAAACGCCCATTTTGTCATTTTACATCTCCCTTAATCTGATACTTTTCAGACTATTTTAGTCAGCTCCGGCTGAACTGTGCGACAGTGTCGAATATCGATACCTTTTTGTACCTGGTCGTAAATCTAAAATACACCGCTTCTACGAATATCGGCATTTTGACGGCTATTTGACCAGCAAAACAGCCAAAACTGCCAGACCGTGTACACTTCGAGAATGTCCGAAGCATCGGCCTCGTACCGCTTTGAGCAAACGCGGATGGTCGTTAAAATCGGCAATTAAACTATCAAGAGATGCCTGAGCCGAACCATTTGAACTTGTCAAAGAGCTGGTACAGCTTTACCCCCATTATAACAGAATGGAAAACGACTCTTGTGCTACGTAGCGAAGCTACTTCGCAGAGTAGCAGTGGATTCTTTGAATGAACCTATTTGCCCCGCCTGTCGGCTGTTCTGTGACCGCCCAATGTGGCTCTCCGCTTAGAAATTCCGCGCCCGCTGGATAAGGTATCGCTTCCAGCGAAACAGTATCATTCAAAGCCACATATAAAGGCCCTTCTTCGTCCTGCCGGGCATTTATGTATCATTGGATTTGCCGCTTCTATTTATCCGGCAGTCCGCAACTCTCGGTTTTACCTCCTGTGTATACTGTTTTGTATTCTGTTCCATCTACAGAATATCCCTCCGGGATAGGCACCGTGAAAATACTATCAGAAAAGTTGGGGTCATTTGCAACAACGTTAATCGCACGATAAACAGTACGTTTCCAAGAATTTCCAATTCCAAAAGGAGCGGTTACAAAATAAACTTCTACTGGACACCATATATTTTCAGCTACTTTATTTAATTTTCTTACGTCTATTGAATCGACAAGCACTTCGCTTCCGTCTTTATCATTTCTTGTGTTTTCATGTTTCAATAATGCAAAATCGCGATTTGGATCAAGCCACCAGCTTTCTCGATATCTTTTTCCCTTCAAGGATATATTTATGCATTCTACACCTCTAATCTTTTGGAAAGTAACCTCTAATTCGGTGTTTTTAACAGCAAAATTGGGGTCTGCCTCACCATTTTTAAGAGCGTAATTGGGGTCTGCAACATATTGAAACAGACTAGAAAATTTTTCTTCTTCGCTTCTAAAGTGGAAATTCAAAAAAGCTTTTATGCCTACCACTCTCTGATACGATTTACTCCTTAATTGATGTGGAACATCTGGTAAAACACGCCACTTATTAATATGAAATACTTTTCCACCATATGACGTCGAATTTCTGATATATCTTCCGTATTGACCATCAAAACTTACAGAATAATTACTCTCTAAGTATGGTGCTGCACCATTTTCCCATTCAAGAACCTCCTTATGGAAGTCCACTCTTGCCTTGCCTTCAATGTGGCTTTCAAACATTCTTCGCTGAGAATTCCACCTTTGATATGACCAATTCCCTGTGAACCAAGCGGTGGACGAGATGTAAATCGGGGTTCGCTGCCAGGGTTCACATGGGTCGGATAAGTCAGCTTTCTCTTCCACCCATGCCTCTGACTCGATCTTTATATTGTGCAGCCTTTTTTCAGCAGCTTTAATTTCAGTAGCCAGATATTTGAGCTCTTCAACTGACAAAGTTAATTTTGTCTGTTCAGCTTGAACAACATTCAAAATAATGAGAAAAGCCAAATATACAATGTATTGTAACTTCAGATTAATCATAATTTTATACTCCCATTATTAACAAAGTCTCATTTAATTTATACAGTCATAAGCATCACCGCTATGGCGCGGTAACTCGTCTTCATCCTGACACACACAATAAAGAAACAGCAATACTCTTTTATTCATGCATCTGATAGGATAAATTTCTGCACACGCTTCAACTCTATTTTTAGCACAATCTGGTTCACAATCAGCACATTTAGCAGTTCCTACGCGGTATACAATGCGATGACTACAAATCTGACCTAATACTATGTCTTCGCACGACTTATCAGTGGGATCAAAATTTTCACAGTTTACTAAGTAATCATCTGGCATATCCCATTCACAGGTAGCTGCGTTATCTTCGCATTTTTTTACACATGTGGCTTCGGTTTCATCGCAGCACTGGCCACTGGGACATGTATCTACGCACATCCCGTCAGAGCAACATTTACCACTGGGACACGAGCTTACGCACGTGCCATCATCACAGCACTCGCCACTGGGACACGAACTTACGCACGTGCCGTCATCACAACACTCGCCGCTGGGACAGGAGCTTACGCATGTGCCGCCTACGCATTCCTCACAATTTTCAGCGTCGCATTTGCTGTCATCATCATAGCAGGTTCCGTCATCACAGTCGTAGCATTCACCAGGAGGGCCGCCAGGAGGGCACTTAGTGTCATCGTCTATGCAATAGCTGGATGAACAACGCTCGCAACCAAAACACAAATCATCATCATCATCATCTACGCACTCGCCGTCCTCACAATTCTGGCAAGGAATACACAAATCGGGATCATCTACGCACACCCCCGCCTCACAACTCCGGCAGCCCTCACACGGGGGATCGCATTCCCACGCTATCACCGGCACGGTGAGGCTGAATAATAACAAACAGGGCAGGCCAATTAGAAATTTTATTTTCATTTTTTATATCCTCCCAATTCTTCAATCTTAGACTTTACACCTTCTATACGAGGCTCAGTCGGGTCGGCTGTGTTTATAAATTGCCGATACACCGCTATAGCGGGAGCCAACTGGCCCATTTTTTCGTAGGTCTGGCCCAAGTAATATAATACGTAACTATGTCGTTTATCCT
>JAUWPZ010000047.1 GCA_030611315.1 Sedimentisphaerales bacterium | reverse complement strand
GCACGGTCATGATTACGCCGCGTTGCTTCAGTTCGTTCTCGTATTGGATCGTTCTTAATGCCTAACACCATACTCCTTCTATCGGCAATATAGCCGCATAGACATGAGTATTATGAGACGCTAAGGAGTTGTGATCTGTCTTCCGGGCCGTCAGGAAAATGGACAGTTACGTTTTTCGCTCTGGACCCCTGCTGCCTGCTTTTGCAGGCACAAGTTTACCCCCGCGAAAGCGGGGGCAGGGGTGACATTGCCAGTTTCGGCTTTCCGCAACAGATACTAATTGACAACGTACTCATACCTGGTTTTGTCTGCTCGTTGGTTTGGATTTCAGCACGACAGGGCCAAGCAGATAACCCAGGGCAAATGTTGTGCACGTGCCGATGATAATCAACCAACTCCAGGCAAGACCAATAAGTTCGAATTTGGAAAGCAGCAGAAGGGCCAGCGTGAGCAGTGTACTTGCAGCCATAGCGATGATATTGCCATGATTTGCCCTGCGCTTTGTTAGCAGGCCCAGCAGGAAAACGCCTAAAATGGCCCCGCCGGTTATCGAAAATATCTGAAAAGCAAACCAAAGGATGTTCTGGACTCGAACACAGGCCAGGGCAATCAGCGCCAGGATTAAACCGAAAACAATAACGCCGGCCCGAGAGGCAAATAAATAATGCTTTTCAGTGGCCTTGTTCCTGGTTAAAGGGCGGTAAATATCTGATATGAAGGAAGAAGCGAGCGAGCTGAGCGGAGAATCGATGCTGGCCAATATGATTGCAGCCAGGAGCAGGCCTTTGAGGCCGTGCGGCAGAGAATTTGCCACAAAGTGAGAAATGACCTCCTTAGCCTCGTCCGGTCGGGTAACACCTGGATTCTGTTCATAGAACACATAAAGCAGTGTCCCAATCGCTAAGTAAAGACACATGACGGGAATAACAGTTATAATCGTTGAGATGAGGGTCTTTTGGCTCGCCTTGCGGGTTTTGACGGTGAGCAGACGCTGAGTCATTTCCTGGTCGGTGCCGAACGACGCTACGCCGATGAAGAAACCGCTAAGAATACCCACCCATAAGGCGGTCGGGTCGTTCAGGTTAAAATCAAACCTTACTGCGCTCAAACGCCCCGCCTGGTCGGCAATCTGCCAGGCCTCGGCCAAACCGCCCCGGATTTGATAGATAAGGTAGATGAACAAGGCAACACCGGCGGCGAAAAAACAAATCGCCTGGTACGCTCCGGCCCAGACGACGGCCTTGATGCCTCCGAAGGCGATAAAGATTATGCTGACAACGGTAAACATCAAAAGAGTCTGCACGAGATTCCAGCCCATAATCAGGGCGACGCTCAGGCAGGCGGCATAGAGCCTCACCCCGGAGGCAGTCAGACGCGTGAGAAAGAAAAACGCCGAGCCGGCATACTGGGTCGCGGGCCCGAATCGGTGCCGGAGAAATTCGTAAACGCTCGTACAGTCATATTTATAAAAAACCGGCAGAAACAGAAACGCCACCAAGATACGCGCTGCGGCCTGGCCAATAAAAAACGGGACGTATTCCCAGTTTTCACTGTAGGCCGTCGCCGGAAATCCGACGATGGTCAGGGCGCTGATTTCGGCGGCGGCAAAAGAAAGACAGGCAACAATCGAGGGGACCTGCCTGCGGCCGAGAAAAAAATCGTTGGTGTCTTTCTCCTCGCGCCCAAAGATATAGGAGATAACAAAGAGCAGCAGGACCGCTACGATAACGATAGAAATATCCACTCCACCCAGGGTTCCGGCGAGACCCGGAATGGCAGTACCTGCGTTCATATTATCTCCTTAAGGGCTTCGGCCTTATTACCGTTGCACACAAGGCAACCGGCTGCGTGCGGACGGATTATATATGTATTTCGGCCGATTCGCAACACACCGGCCCAGCGAGAAACGCATTTACATAATTCACATAAGATGATATGAATAATGGGGACGAACAGGTATCCGAGTTAAGAGACATCGGATACCGAAAGGATAAGCCAAAAAGACTTTTGAAACTGTAACAAAAAATGAATTATCAGTGTACTCGATAGTTCTGGATTCCCGCCTCCGCGGGAATGACAGAGAGCAGTCTTTCTTTTTATTAGATACTCTCAATACAATCGGGACAGGTGAGGCGTAATGTCAGATGCTATTAAAAAAGCAAAAAAGTTCCTGAGCGAGGAGGGGGCGTTTCGGCTTGGGCAACTTCTGACGGAATCATCTCACCCAAAAACGCGGTCCCTTTCCGAAACCGTCCGGGACGACCTCGCCGCCGGTATCCGGCTGCTTCAGTCGGTTGATGAAGACATTCCTCCCGCTATGGAAAAGGTCCTTCAGCAAGAGGTGTTCAGGGAACTCATCGAGGCGTTTTCTAACGCATTGAACGCCGGGAAGCGAATTTACTTTACCGGCTGCGGGGCCACAGGACGCCTGAGCATACTGCTGGAGGCGGCGTGGCGGCGGTTCCAGCGGGAGCTGAAAGAAAAACATCCGGACATATATGCAAAGAATCCGGCAATGGAAGACCGTGTAATAAGTGTTATGGCCGGCGGCGATTTTGCCTTGATTAAATCGGTGGAAGGATTCGAGGATTTTGCGGACTTCGGGCGATACCAGTTAAAACAAGCGGGAGTCGAAGCAGGCGACGTCGTCGTTGCCATCACCGAAGGCGGAGAAACACCTTTTGTGATTGGGACTGCCTGGGAGGGGCTCGACGCCGCCGCGCAGGTTTTTTTCGTATATAACAATCCGACCGATATACTGCGAAAGTATGTACAAAGGTCGCGCCGGGTAATTGAAGAACCGCGAATCCGAAAGCTCGACCTGACGACAGGCCCGATGGCCATCACCGGCTCAACAAGAATGCAGGCAACAACAGCGGAATTGCTGATTGTGGGCGGCGCCCTGGAAACGGCTCTTGTACAATTCCTGGAAAAGACGCTGCCTAAAGGGCAATTGGCAAAATTGGCCCTTAGTATCGGCCCTGCTGAGAATTACCATCGGCAATTTGTCCGCCTGCTAAAGCAGCTTTCGACTCCTGCGGCAGTGGACGCGATGGCCCGCTTAACACAATTCGAAGAAAACATCTACCGCCGGGACGGCCTGATAACGTATATCGCTGATTCAGCTATGCTCGACGTACTGACGGACACGACCGAGCGCTCGCCGACTTTCATGCTGCCGCCCTTCCGCAAACACGACGACAGCCGATCTGCGAAATCCTGGGCCTTCGTCAAGGACGCGATGCTTCCGGCCCGGCAGGCGTGGCAAAGTATGCTGCAGCGAGAACCTCGCGGTCTGGAATGGGGAGAAGCTGTTTATAAGCAATTGAACGCTCCGCCGATATTTCAGGCCAAACCGCCCCGCCTCGACAACACTGAGATATACAAATTTCGGATAGGCAGCGAACCGGATTCCTCGCGTACCGACGCTGGCGATTCGGCGATGGTGGTAATAGCGGTCGGAGAGCAAGCAGACAAACTGAGCCGAACCAGCCTGGAGACATTCGGCCCTGAATACAAAAAAACAGCGGCAATCGTCATCGGCCCGGCCGGGGCTGTGCCGGAGACGGATGAACTATTCGAGTTCCGGTGCGACCTGCCGGATTCACCGCTGCAGCTTTGGCGCCATCTGGCTGTTAAACTTGTTCTGAATACCGTTTCGACCGCCACTATGGTTCGGATGGGCCGGGTCATTGGTAATGCGATGGTCTGGGTTAGCCCGAGCAACAAGAAACTCATCGACCGAGGCTGCCGTCTGATATCGCAGATGACAGGATGCAGCTACGAAGAGGCGTGCATTGTATTGCACCAGACAATGGAAGAAGTAGAATCCCGCACGCAGCGAGCCGAAGAGGTCCCTTCGCCGGTTGCCCTGGCCATTGAACAAATCAGGTAGATTTTATATAAGGCCAATTTGCCGACAGGACGTGCACACTTTACGACAGCCATCACCGCCGCACATACACCTCATACGTATAGCCGAGGTTCTTATGTTCCCTCGGACCCAAGTCAATTGTCCAGGTGAGCTTTGCCTCTCCATTCATCCGACGCAACCCGCGCGCCTGCTTTTCAATCTTCGCTTTCGGCTCAGATGCCTTCACCTCACCCGACATAGTCTTCGTAATCTCAATCGCGATACCCTTGTCCTGGAAGTTGCCCACTGAGAGTTTGCCTTCCACCGTGATAAGGTCAAAGTAATCACCGTAAAATATTTTTGCTTCGCGTTTCCTTGCCGTCTCCAGTTCCACCTGCTCGACCTTGACATTCACCGCCTTTGTGATGCGCAGCGTCGCCTTGCCTTTCTTCGGCGTATACTTCACTACATCCTGCCCAAGAACCAGACCTTCCTTCACCGTCTGTGCCGGCGCCGTCGTCCACGGCACGGCCGTCGTGTTCTCCATCCTCAAGCAATGCCAGACCTCCTCTTTCGGGTCCTGTCTCTGACGGCTGCCGCGGTCATAGTCATAGTAATAACGACCCTCCTCGTTGACATAATCTGGTATCTCCCATGTATAGATGTGTTTGAACGGCACCGACTCCGTAAACAGTGGATAGTACCCCCTTTCGCCCTTTTTCAGCCGCACATTTTCTATCGGGTAAAGAAACAGGTCTTCTGCCGCCAGACCTTCCTTTGGAACATCGTAATCCGGCGTAATATCCACTGTACTCTGCTCAACAAAACCTCCATAGCCTCCGCCTCCATAGCCTCCACCTCCATAACCACCGCCGTATCCTCCATAACCACCCATGCCATAGCCGCCCATCATACCATAGCCGCCCACAATCCCCCCTGTCTCGGCACGCTCCCTTTGTGCCCACGCAAGGGACCGCAGAAACGTTCCCAAACTTTGTCCCCAGCCCAAGGGACTCACCACGTCCGCGAACTTAAGATGCGGCACTCCTGTCACCAGCTCTACCTTCACTCCATCCAGATCGCACACCTCGTTGATGACCACCGCCTTCGCCGATATCCGCGCCTTTTCTCCATCGGCAATATCCACTATATAACTGGGCGCCCATGTAATACCATTAGCCACGTAGCTTACGGTCAGTTTTTTCCCATCCACAGGCGCGCCCATCCGCACTTCGAGTTCCATGAATTTACCTCGAACAGCTCTGCTCGCCTTGCCGCCGACGAACTCGACTCTTTCAACGTCCGCCGGGTCGATGCACACCTCACCCGAGCCGACCTCAATGATCACCAGCCCCTTCAGCGGCGGCGGCGCATAGGATTGACCACCGTATCCCCATCCCGATGAATACCCCTGGCCCACTGTCTCCTTTGCAACATGTGCTATTTTCCCCTCGACCATCTTCTCCCGGCCGCGCACCATCACCTTGACCGACCGACCCACATTAGCACTCAGCATCTCGGCAACCGTCGCCGCCTCGCCGAGCTTCTCAGACTCTATCTCCCTTGCCGTCAGTGCTTCCAGCTTCACCCCCGATGGATACGAAACCCAGAAAGTCCCGTGGATCGGGTTGCCCGCCGGCATTACGCTGAACTTCGTCTCCCGTGAGGGAATGGCCACCTCCGAAACGAAGAAGCCCAGACCGTTCTTGAATAGGGCCACGCGCCTCAGTTCCGCATCCGCCCGTTCCCCTCTCACAGCACCGCCCTCCACACAATGCAAAAACAGTAAGCCAACTCCCACAATTAGAATGTTTGTCTTCCTAAAACGCTCCATAGCCAAAACCTCCCAAAATCGTTCCCCGTAAACAGTGAACTGAGATTTCCCATTTCAAACACTTGTCTATGCAATCAAGCTGCTAATCACGTCTCAAAGGTACAAAATCTCTCACAAGACCAAATTATACAACGGTCTGCTCCCCAGAGCGAGGAAAAATAGAGCAAAATATTGCCAATTGAGCCAAAATCCCGTAGTTTTACATGTATGGAAAGGGCCGACTTGGCGTTATTCTTGGCGCCGGGAGACCCAAAACAGGCAAAAAAGAGCCCATTGAGGACCTACGGTTCATCGTTGTTAAAATTAGCGAAACAGGTTCAATTGACCACTCACCAGCAGAAATTTTCAAAATAATGGATTTTTTTCTTGACCTAATATCGCAAACTTGCGATATTATATACAGGTGGTAAGGATGCCTCAAACAGATGTTATTATATACCAAGAAAAGCCTGGGAATGTGCCGCTCTTAGAGTGGTTAGATGATGTGCCTTTGAATGTTCGTGACAAGTGTATTACTAAAATCGAGTTGCTACAAGAAAACGGATATGATCTCAGAAGGCCACACTGTGATGTGTTAGAACGGCAAATTTGGGAACTGCGAGTCAGGCGTAAGAATATAAATTATCGTATTTTGTATGCTTTCGTGGGCAAGAATGCTGTGCTTCTTTCGCACGGCTGCACAAAAAGGAAAGAAGTGCCCAAAAGGGAAATCGACAGGGCTGTAAGGAACTTGAAGAAATACAAACGGGCCCCAGAGGCCCACACATATTACGGGGAGCTTTAATCATGACCAAGAAAAAGAAGACAACAAGCGATGCCGTGAGAATCTTACACAGAAGATATGTCAAGGGGGATCTCAAACGGCTCAAGTCTTTACAAAAAGAACGGGAAAAGGCGAACATTGCTACACGGATTTATGACATAAGGACAGAAGCTGGATTAACTCAAAAGCAACTTGCTAAATTGATAGGAACGACACAATCGGTTATTAGCCGCTTGGAGGACGCAGACTACGACGGGCATAGCCTTAACATGCTTGAGCGTGTTGCCAAAGCTTTGAATTGCACGGTGGATATCCGTTTTATTCCTCAGACCACTACTCATACCTTTGCATGAAAACATCGCATCCTTTACCCGAGCTCCGATCTTTGGGTAAAAAAAAACGCATTTATTTACTATCATGGGGCGGATACATCAGATATTTAGCTCTGATTTTCAGAAAGGATTTCAAGCGCCCCTGCCAGCTTTTTTTAAGGGCCTCCAGCGACGTGTTAGCCGTAATGGCCCGGCGAACTGCTTCGGTTCCGCATAGGCGGTCGAAATGCGTTTGTTTCCATTCGAAGAGCTCCGGATACATTCGATAAATCTCATTGACAATCCGAATGCCGCTCCAATATGGCTCAAGCAAGTCTCTTTCGGTTACGATAACTCTGACGCCATGACAAAGCCGGAGCTTGTATTTTGAACTTACCGGCGTGAACGAAGCCGGCTCAAATCTTATGCCCGGCAAATTCAGCTTGTTGAGTCGAGCGGTCAGGCCTTTCGAATCAATCCAGGGTGCGCCGAACTGCAGGAAGGGCTTGTCCGTGCCCCTGCCTTCGGAAACATTCGTTCCCTCCAAAAGGCATAAGCCGGGATAAACAGCGGCGGTTTCGAGGTCGGTCATATTCGGGGAGGGCTTGATAAATGGCAATCCTGTTTTATCGAACCAGCTCCGGCGGCGCCAGCCCTTCATTGGTATAACAACGAGGTCGGCCTTGTGGCCGTCGGCAAGCCATCCTTGCCCATTAAACATTTTCGCCAACTCTCCGACAGTCATTCCGTGCCTTACAGGAATGGGATACAAACCCACAAAGCCGGCGAATTCGGGCTCGAGAATGTTGCCCTCGACGGTAACTCCGTTTATGGGATTGGGACGGTCGAGAACGACGAAACGTTTGCCGAATTCGGCGGCGGCCTCCATAGCCAAAGACATAGTATAAATATAGGTATAGAATCGAGCGCCGATGTCCTGTATATCAAAAACGAGAACATCAACATCTTGAAGCATCTGACGCGTTGGTTTGCGCGTTTTGCCATACAAGCTGTAAACAGGCCGCCCGGTCCCGGGATATACATTGGGGTCAATTTTGCTGCCTGCCTTTTTTGTGCCGAAGAGACCGTGCTCCGGGCCAAAAAGTGCCGTAACCTTCGATGAATCGAAGGGCATACTACTAAATACGTCCACTATGTATCGACCGTCACTGTTATAAGCGGTGTGGTTGGTTATGATTCCGATGCGTTTACCACGGAACATTTGCTCGTACGAGCCGACATTGTCCAGACCGGTTTTAACCGAGCCGCGGCAAGTCCCAAACGACGTTGCGATAGCCAATATGATTAGCGTTTTTGCCCAGTTCATCCGTTAAGCCTGAATCGCCAAATATGGCATTTTCATCAAAGCATCATTATTGCTTTGTTACAGTTAAATTCATGACTGTTATTGCTTCGCTTTGCTCGCAATGACACCCATCAGCAAATCGCGACAGAGCGCTACATTTTTCTCACCAATCCTACCACGACAGCTTCGATTCGGCAGTTGTCTGAATAAATCGGCTCGTAATCACTATTGGCCGGCTGTAATCGAACCCGTTTTTTTTCTTTATAGAACCTTTTCAGCGTCGCATTTTCATTATCCACGATAGCGACCACGAGCTGGCCGTCATTAGCCACGGCACTTCGGCGGCAAATCACATAGTCACCCTGGCGGATATCGTCGCCAACCATACTGTCGCCCCTGACCTCAAGGGCAAACGTATCGTCGCCTGCTCCGAAATGAGAATTAAGAGACAGGCAATCTTGGTTCTCGACAGCTTCTATTGGTGCGCCGGCAGCCACTCTGCCCACGAGCGGTATGCCCGTCTCGTCGGCATCTGCAGCGAATCGGGATAAGCTTTGTTCCGTGAGGTTGTTAAGCAGATTTTGCGCCTTTGAAGTCGGTTTCAAAGAGCGAGCCCTGCCCGGGCAAGCCGAGAGCAGGCTTTTTTTTCGCAGCTCGGCGATATGCTCGAATACGGTGCTTCGGCTTATGCCCAATTCGCACGCCAACTCCGCAAGCGTCGGCGAATAACATCGGCTCTGTTGAAAGCTGACGATTGCCTTTAGCAATTGTATCTGGCGCGGGGTAAGTCCCGGTTGCATCGGTTTCGGCTTTGCTGTTTTTAACTGCATTTTCCAGTTTCTCCTTCCGGCAGAGAGTCTGCTGGGGCCGGTGGTGGGTATTTGTCGGGGCGGATGAGAGTCCCGATAAATCGGGACCGGACTTCGAGACAAGCATCGCGTTCATTAGGTCGGCTATGGTGCTGAGCAATCCGCCTAAGGAGCCCGGTGAAGATCGGGCGGACGGCGAAGATTCCAGGGGCCAAAAAGAGACATAGTCGCCCCCCGGTCCGAATTTACATACAGGCTCAATTCGCTTATTTTTATCCCTGTCAATCATTTTTTCGATTCCTTACTTTGGCAAAATTGTATGTCTCATCCAACAGCAAATATCCCTATCGACAATACGACCCGAAAAACCCAAACAAAAACCGAACAAAAATCGGTAAATCAAAAACTTTTTTGCGGCCTTGCACTTTCTTGTCTGATAACCGAAATAATATGGGACGGTTATGAATTGCACAGTACAGACCCAATATAGTGCTCTGTTGGATGTAAGTTGATTCGATGGGCTTTCTTGCTGATGTAATTGAAAAACGATTGGCAAGGTTGGTAAGAAGTCATTATATTACCAAGACTTAAGTAAGAAGCGCCCGTAGCTCAGTTGGACATATGTCAGTATTCAATGTCCGCTGTTTTGAGGCACATCCCTGCAGTCCCTTTTATCTGTACCCCCAATGGCCTATTTGTTATCATGGACTCATTAGACCGACAGCGATGAGCAGTTGAGTGTGCCATAGGCTTCGGCTGTGGTTTGCTGTGGCATTTGCGAGGGGCGATACGAGCGACGTTACTCGTATTCTGAATGCAATGTGTTTTGATGAAAGGTACTCAATGAAACGATTGGCTCTTGTATTGGCTCTTACTATGATGACAGTGGGTTCAGCTATTGCTGAATCCGGCAGAGAAATAATTGATGCCTCCGGCGTCAAAGGCGGTCTTGTTGTTCACATTGGCTGCGGCGATGGGAAACTGACTGCTGAATTGCGGGTTAATGACAGTTACATCGTTCAGGGCCTGGACACTAATGCGAAAAAGATAGATAAGGTCAGAAAGAGTATTCAGTCGCTTGGAATCTACGGCAACGTGACCGCGGACACATTTGACGGCGTTCATCTGCCTTATATCGACAATGTAGTAAATCTTGTAGTCGCCGAGAATCCTGGGGAAGTGTCCATGGATGAGGTGATGCGGGTTTTGTGTCCGAACGGGGCGGCATTGGTCAAACAATCAGGCCAATGGGTGAAAACTGTTAAGCCCCGGCCAAAGGAAATAGACGACTGGACCCACTTTCTGCATGGGGCCAACGGCAACGCTGTCGCGGAGGATTCCGTTGTCGCTTCGCCGTTCCACGTTCAGTGGGTTTGCGGTCCCAAGTTTACAAAATCCCACTCCGTTGTGACCGCGGTCAACGTGATGGTCTCCGCGGATGGGCGGATGTTTTCGATTGTGGATGAAGGGCCCACGGCATTAGTGGGAATGCTTCCGTCAAAATGGATGCTTGTCGCCCGGGATGCCTTTAACGGCGTCGTTCTCTGGAGGCGCTCGCTCGACTCGTGGCAGCCGTTCAATAATCCTCAACGCAGGATGGTCCCCGCCGATTTGCACCGCCGGCTCGTCGCCGGCAAGGACCGTGTTTATGTTACGTTAGATGTCTTTGGCTCGACGGTTGCCCTTGACGCAGCAACCGGCAAGACCGTCATGACTTATAAAGGAACGCAACTGACGCAGGAGATTATCCATAGTCGGGGAATTCTTTTTCTTGTGTTGGGAACAACGCCGCCTGAGAAAGTAAACAGGCGGGAATTGGCTGACCACAGGCTCTTCGTGGAGAAAAAGCGAATAATGGCCGTCCGCGCCGAGACAGGCGAGGTCTTGTGGGCAAAAGACAATGAAGACACGATGGGCGTTATGCCAATGACGCTGGCGGCCCGAGACAATCGCGTCTTCTTCCAGAACGAAAAAGCCATTATCTGCCTGGATTCCGAATCCGGAAGACAGATATGGCGGTATTCAAGAAAAGGGGCGTATTTACGGCCCGGATGGGGCGCTCCAACTTTGGTGGCGCTTGAGGACGTGGTGCTGGCGGCGGACAGAAACCTTCACAGTGAATCCGATACGACACACGGCGCCGACGGAGAAGTTGTTGCCTTGTCGGTCAAAACTGGGAAGAAACTATGGTCTGGCAAATGCTCTGAAGGCGACGCTTCTCCTGTCGATGTGTTTTACGTGAACGGTCTGGTGTGGATAGGCGAGCAATTGCGCAGGAAGGAACCGGACTACGCGCACGGCCGGGATGTCCATACGGGCGCCGCGGAAAGAATCTATGATCTCACGGAAAACTGGCCTGCGATGCATCATCATCGTTGCTACAGGGACAAGGCGACTTCGAGGTACATTCTCGCCGGTCGAACGGGAGTGGAGTTCATTGATTTGGCCACTGGAAACTTGGTCCAGCACCACTGGATCCGCGGCAATTGCAAACATGGCATTCTGCCGTGCAACGGTCTTCTCTACGTCCCGCCTCACCAGTGCGCCTGCTATACCGAAAGCAAACTGAATGGGACGTGGGCGCTTGCGCCGGCAAGGACAACCGACCACAGTTACCGGACGACGGAGGCCTCCCGCCTTCAAAAAGGACCGGCCTATAATACGAATCCAGAATCCCAAACCAAGAATCCACCATCGGACAGTTGGCCGACTTACAGGCATGATTCGAAGAGGAGCGGCTATTCAAGAACCGCGGTTCCCGCGAGTGTGGAGACCGTATGGCGGACCAAACTGGCCAAAGGTCTTACTCAGCCGGTGACCGCTGACGAAAGACTGTTTGTCGCTTCGGGCGACGACCACGCCGTTTACGCCCTCGATGCCAGGTCGGGCAAAATGGTCTGGAGTCGCACCGTGGGAGGCTGCGTGGACTCGCCGCCGACCATTTCCGACGGTCTGGTTGTGTTCGGGTCAGCCGACGGATATGTTTATTCGCTTCGCGCTTCGGATGGAGCGCTTGTTTGGCGATACCGCGCAGCGCCCGAGGACAAACGGATGATCGCGTATGGGCGGATAGAATCGGTCTGGCCCGTCCACGGCAGCGTCCTCGTCGAAAACGGAAAGGTTTATTGTGCGGCGGGACGGACCTCCTATCTGGACGGTGGCATGTACTTTCTCAAACTCGACCTCAAGACAGGCGAGAAACTTCTGGAGAAGAATTACTTCAGCCGCAACCCCGAGACCGGGGAAACAATACAAATCTACAAGGCCCAGACAGGCACAAAAATAGGAGCCGATCGGGAACTTCCGGGACTATTGCCCGACATCTTATCGAGCGACGAGAAGAACATCTATATGCGACATACCGTGATGAGCAGGGATTTTGAGATAAAGGACGGATACGAAACGCATCTCTTCAGCTCGATGGGCTTCCTTGACGATACCTGGTGGGAAAGAAGCTACTGGCTTTACGGCGAGCATTTCTATTCCGGCTGTTTTCTCTGGCCGTATGCCGATCTTATCTCCCCCGGCGGCAGAATACTGACGTTCGACGAGCGGAATATCTACGGATACAAAGAAGCTCACACGAAGATGAAGGTAAGGCTGACGGAAGCAAAACCGGAAAAAGGCAAGACCTTCTCCGTCGTTCTGACGCCGGAACTCTTGAGCGATAAAGAAGTAAAGGCATCAGTTCCTAAGAATCAACAAAGAATAGCGTATAGAAAAGTGCGAAAGTATTCATATAATTGGGAAAGTACTGTGCCCCTCATGGCCCGCGCAATGGTCTTGACGGACGATTTTCTTTTTACCGCCGGTCCGGAACGGTTCGACCTGAAAAAGACGGCGGATTATCTCATGACAAACCGAACGGATGACGCTGATTTGCCTGATGTCCTGGAGGACGCTCTCGACTCATACGAGGGGCGCAAAGGCGGCGTGTTATCCGTGACCGACAAAACCGATGGAAAAGTCCTGTCCGAATTCGAATTGGATTCCGCTCCGGTGTTCGACGGCATGATCGCCGCGGACAAAAAACTCTTTATCAGCATGATTGACGGCTCGGTTGTCTGCCTGGAAGAAAGAAAATGAAACGTAGAACATTTCTGAAAACAATGTCGTTGGCCATTGGCGCCGCTGTCTTCGTGGAGTCTTTGCGGGCCGATGCCGCAGGCCGAAAACCCAATATCATTTTCTTTCTGGTCGATGATTATGACAAGCCGGAAGCCAGTGTCTATGGCGGAAAGGTGTTGACGCCAAACCTGGATCGCCTGGCCAGGGAAGGGGTCACTTTTCATAATGCCCACATGACCAGTACGGTATGCACGCCGTCCAGATATACCTGCCTGACAGGGCGGTACGCCGGTTCCTCATACTCGTCGGTTTACCTGAAAGAGTGCCCTCCCGGGCAGCAGGGGCTGCCCGCATTCAATGTCGCGCTTGAAGACGACAACATGAACGTCGGCCATGTCCTCGCTCACAACGGGTACGCCACCGGATTTGTCGGCAAGTATCATGTGGGACCTCGCATAGAAGAGGATAACTGCGCCGAATACGGGCTGCACTATGTCCCGAAGAATTGCGAATACAGTGATAAGGTCAATCGTCAGTTCGCTGAAAATGAAAAAAGGTTCCGACAGCTCATTATGGACAAGGGCTTCACCTGGGCGAAGAACATCTACTGGGAGAATACGAAGGCTCCGTTCAAGGGTCATAATCCCGAATGGACGATAGACGCCGCTCTGGAGTTCATTGAAAAACACAAGGACGGCCCTTTCTACCTGCACTATGCGACGACACTGTTGCATGGCCCAAATGGGGAGTGGGCCAGGTCTCTCAATAAGCCGCTGGTAACCGGAGAAGGCATTATTGAAGAACACTTGAACGTGATGCCTGAACGAAGCACGGTGATGGAAAGAATCAAAAAAGCCGGACTGACGGAAAACGAAGCCGGCTACCTCTGGATGGATGACAGTCTCGGCATGCTGCTGGATAAACTGGATGAATTGCGAATCGCTGAGAATACTCTGGTTCTCTTCATAGCCGACCATGGCTCCGAAATGAAAGGCTCGCTCTATAAGAACAGGGGGACAGAAGTTCCCTGCATCATGAGATGGCCGGCCGGAATGAAAAAAGGCGTGCACTGCCACGAACTCATTCAGAACACGGACTTTGTCCCTACCTGGTTTGAACTGGCCGGGGCGAGGCTTCCTGATAGGTATAAGATAGACGGCCTCAGCATAACGCCTTTGTTCACCAACCCGAAAAAACCTGTCCGCGAATATGTGTACGGTGAAATGGGTGCGGCACGTTCAATCAAAACGAAGGATTGGAGTTATATATCGCTAAGATACACCACGGACCAAATAGATTCAGTCAGGTCAAATGACAACCGCGTCATAAAAAAACTCCAAAGTCTCAGCGGTGGAATTTCCCGTGGCAGGTCAAACCCCAATGCCTTCAAATATGACCAGCTTTACAATTTGTCAAAAGACCCGCTCGAACAAAATAACCTGGCGCCAAATCCTATGTACGCAGCGAAACTAAAGGAAATGAAGGAACTGCTGACCACCGAACTAAAACGCTTCGCAAACCGCCCTTACGGCGAGTTCGTCCCCAGAGGAAATGCCGCTCCCGCCGGCTCTTTTGATGACATCTTGAAAAATATGCGCGAGTCGCTCAAGCAAGGCGCAAGAAAGAAGAAGGGAACAGGACATCGAGAGAAGACTCGCGATAGATGAGCAGAGACCAGAGTATCTTGCTGTTAAAAAAGAGTGGGCGAGCCGGGACGAGTAGTGCACCGCTCATGTTCTTGCTGTTCATTAGCCCAAACAAACAGGCAGAGATAGGTTTAATGATTTGCCGCACCCTTTCCCATTCTCTCCGGGGCAAACACCTCGGTGAATTCACGCAGAAGTTCACTTCCCGCTTCGCCCGGTTCGTGTTGGCCAACGGCTTACCCTGCTGATTTTTCACTCGCCTTGATTCCCACAAAATCCACCGGCATCCAACTAAGATTCGCATCTAACCCAAGTTACGCAGTTGTAGGAAAATAAAATTTTTTCCGTATCAAATCACCGATTGTAGTTTACTAATTAAGCTCAAAGTCCGCAAAGCTGATGTAGTGAAGACATACCCACTTGCATAGCTGTGAAAACTTGTGATTCTTATGACTGTTGATGATACGGACAGTCAAGGATGACAAATGTTTTTACGGCGTTGTAAACGTAAAAAGAACGGCAAGCAGCACACGTACTGGGCATTGGTAGAGTCATACCGCACCGCACGTGGTTCTCGCCAGCGGATAGTAGTAGTCTGTCAAGATTGCTTTTGTGAGTTGTCATTCCGCACTTGATGCGGAATCCAGGGTGTAAATAAATCTGGATTCCCGCTACCCGCTACCCGCTTTCGCGGGCACAAGTTTCGCGGGCACAAGCTTCGCGGGAATGGCACCTACAATTTCATAGTTGACAGAATAGTAGCATATATCGGCGAGCTCAAAGACGATGAACAGAACGGCTGGGTACAATTGGGTCGGCGACGGGATAAGAAATCTCGCCCGCTTCTATCGCTTTTTGTTCCGCCGCATTATGATGTTCCCACTGATGAAGAGCCGCTTGAAGTAAACCTCAAAGGTGTTCGGCTGGAAAGACTTCGTGATTTTGGGCTTATTTTTGGGATATTTCGCGAACGGCCAATTGGTTCAGAGGTCTTCAAGCTCAGATAGGAAGGAATCAGATTCATCAGATTCGTCCAGTTCGAGCAAATCGCCGAAATCCTCGTTTACATCTACGTCTGCTTCTGCTTCGGCAGTCGGTTTCGGCATTTCCAGGTCGGATAGTTCCGGTTCGGCCTCGGCGGGCGGGATAGTCTTTTCCGGCACACCGTTAATCTGTATTTGGAAGGTAAGGGGGCCTATTTTGATATAATCACCGGCCTTGACCGTGGCTTCGTCTATACGCTTGCCGTTGAGAAAAGTGCCGTTGCGAGAGCCGAGGTCGCGAATCTTCAAATTATCTTCGTTTTGGTTCAGTTGGCAGTGCCTTCTGGATACGTGTTCAAGGGGTATGCACAGGTCACAGTCGTGGCGTCGACCGATCACTATGGTATTGCTCGGCAAATCAAAGGTTTTCTGCGAGCCGTCTATCTTGAATAATACTAAATTTACATCCATCCTACCTTCCTCTCGACTAATTTAAGCATCGACATTAACGGTTATTATACCCATATTTGCCTCCGATAACAATCCAGAAATCGGCCCTGCCCTAAACCTGCAAGATTAGCCGTTTGCTTGAAATTTCGTAAATATATGTCAAACAGTGAGTTATGAAAACTATCGTCTCATTGGTATTTTTCAGGTCCGTTCGTCCTTTTCTCAGGTTATTTGCCGGTGTCCATTTTTGTTATTGGCCTTTGTCAAGACCTACTTGACAACTTGTGCCAAATCGATATATTCATAATAAAATGACGCTATCCCGGTCGATTGGGATGGCTGGCCCGATTCGCAATATCGGATGGATATATGGCAAAAGTAACACTGCCGGATGGTAGCACATTAGAAATTGCTGACGGTACAACAGCCGAGCAGTTGGCCCGGCAGATAGGGCCGGGACTCGCAAAAGCGGCCGTAGCGGCAAAACTAAATGGAGAATCGGTTGATTTATCCACGCCTATAAATGGCGATACGGTCGTTCAAATCATCACTCCCAAAGATGACGAAGGCCTGGACGTAATGCGGCATAGCTGCGCGCACGTGATGGCCGAGGCAATATGTGCTATCTGGCCCGATACAAAGCTCGTTTATGGCCCGGCCGTTGAAGATGGATTTTACTATGATATTGACCTTGATGAGCCGATTCGACCCGGCGATTTCGAGCGCATAGAGGAAAAAATGCGGCAAATCGTCGAGGCCGACGAGTCCTTTGTTCGCAAGCAATTGTCCCGGCCCGAAGCCTTGGAGAAGTTAGCGGGCGATAAATATAAGACGGACAATATTGCCCGCGCCGAAGGTGATATTATAAGTTTCTACTCCCACGGCGATGGTTTCGAGGATTTGTGCCGCGGCCCCCATGTCCCGAGCACCGGAAAGGTGGGCGGTTTTAAGGTTATGTCGGTAGCCGGTGCATATTGGCATGGCGACCCGACGCAGAAAATGCTTCAGCGTATCTATGGCACCGCATGGGTATCCAAAAAGGACCTCGACGATTACCTGCACAGGCAGGCAGAGGCAAAAAAACGTGACCACCGGGTATTGGGTAAACAATTGGATTTGTTTAGTTTCAACGAGGCCGGCCCCGGCTTCGCATTCATTCACCCGAAGGGAATGATTATTTGGAACACAATTGTGGACTTCTGGCGGGGCGTTCACGATAAATACGGATATAGCGAAATCCGAACGCCCATTATTCTCAACGAGGAGCTTTGGCACAAGAGCGGCCATTGGGACAATTACAAGGAGAATATGTACTTTACCAATTTCGACGAGACCAACTTTGCCATAAAGCCGATGAATTGTCCCGGTGCTTGTCTCGTTTACAAAAGTAAGCAGCACTCGTATCGGGAATTTCCAATGCGGGTTGCCGAGCTTGGCCTGGTCCACAGGCACGAGGCCAGCGGCGTCATGCACGGCCTTTTTAGAGTCAGGCAGTTCACACAGGACGATGCTCATATTTTCTGCACCCCCGAGCAGATTGAGGGCGAAATAGTCGGAGTCATTGAGCTGACCTTCGAATTGTATAAGGCCTTTGGGTTCGAGGATTTCCGTATTGAGTTATCAACGAAGCCCGAAAAGCACATAGGCTCGGACGAGATTTGGGAAACGGCCACAAACGCCCTCAAGCAAGCTCTCAGGCATAAAAAAATAGATTACAAAATCAACGAAGGCGACGGCGCATTTTACGGGCCCAAAATAGATTTTCATATCAGCGATTGTCTGAAAAGGTCCTGGCAGCTCGGCACGATTCAACTGGATTTTTCTATGCCGCAGCGCTTCGGACTGGTCTATACCGACAAAACTAACACCGAGAAAACCCCCGTTATGATTCACAGGGCGGTCCTGGGCTCGTTTGAGCGATTCATCGGCATTCTTATTGAGCATTATGCTGCAAGTTTCCCTCTTTGGCTTTCGCCGGAGCAGGTAAGGGTCCTGCCCATAAGCGAGAAAAGCAATGACTATGCCCGGCTCGTCGAAGGTAAGCTCAAAGCTGCTCACCTGCGCTGCAGTTGCGATTTCACCGATGAGAAGATAGGCGCTAAAATTGCAAGAGCACACGGCGAAAAGCCCCCGTATATGCTCGTAGTCGGCCCTAAAGAGGCCCTGTCGAATTCCGTCAACGTGAGAATACGCGGGGTAAAGCAAAATAAAGACGCAGATTTCGACGAGTTTTTGAGAATCGCAGAAGGCAAAATTGCCGATAAAAAAATAGATTTGGCATTTTAATTTTGTATTTTATAATTGTTCATTGATGTATAATTAATAGAAAGGAATGGTTACGTATAGTGCTCACGATTGAAATTTCCCCCGCCGCGGCGGGTTCGCGGGTAAGTGGCTTTAGAACAATAAGTTACAATCTTACTCGCGGGAATTTATTACCCTCAAGGGTATAATTTGATTTCTTTATAGAAAGGCAAGGTGATGCACAATCAGTAAACAAGCTTTAAGGATAAATGGAGGGATTAGGGTCGAGAAAGTTCGGCTTATCGATGAGTCAAACAATCAAGTGGGGATACTTGATACATTTGAAGCAATCAGCAGGGCCCGCAAGGTTGGCATGGACCTTGTGGAAGTTGCCCCGCAGAGCGACCCGCCGGTTTGCAGGATAATGGATTACGGCAAGTGGCTGTATCAGCAAAAGCGAAAGATTCGAGATGCTCATAAGAGAAACCTGCACCACTCCACGACCCTCAAGGGTATCAGGCTCAGGCCCGAAACAGACAAACACGACCTGGATATCAAGCTCAAGCACGCCCGTGAATTCCTCGAAAAAGGACACAAAGTACAATTTACAATGTTCTTCCGCGGACGTCAGATGCTCCACCGTGACAAGGGCTATACAATGCTTGAGCAGATAGCTGAATCGCTGGAGGAATTGGCCAAAGTTGAGCAGCCCGCCAAGATGACCGGAAGGCGTATGACCCTGTTGATTGTGCCGAAATAAGTTTCTTTGGACAGGCGTTTTGTTTTCGTTGGCGCTAATTCTTTTCATGAAGTTCGAGAAATTACACTGCCGGCCGAAGCCACAGCCAGCCAAAAATGGAAGATAATTTATTTACAGGTCCTAAGCCTGCCCTGCCTGTCCTCCGTAGCTTTAGCGAAGGGGGGAGCTTGCCCCTAAGGGGCTTGCCGAAGGGGCGACTTATATTTTTAGCCTGCCGTTTCGCCGCAGGTCATACCCACCCCGGCACCCAACGCCGGGCGTATTTAGCCCCCAAATTTATTTGGGGGTTCTCTTCAACATTCGACATTCCTTGCCTGCCCCGTTTTTATCGGGGTTCGACATTCGATATTCTCTAACTCAACACTTAACACTCAAAACTCAAAACTACCAAATCCCCTCCGTTTACCCCGCCTGCCCCGCTTGCCCCGTGAGATAGTGAAACGTTATCTCATCGGGGTGAGATAGCAGAGCGTTATCTCATCGGGGTTAGAAACATATCTTCTGTTTTCTAATGGGGCCTAACTAAACACTTAAAACTCAAAACTGAATTACCTTTTTACTTTTTCTGTCCACTCGACAAAGCCTTTAATTGCCGATCTGCCCACATTGATAGCCTTCTAAGCGAGAAGCATCTACCCAGATAGTCTACTTTGTACCACGTACAGAAGGTTCTCTACTCATCTTCATTCGGAGTACTTCAAGTGGCCCTCCATGCATGAGAATTGATTCTGCTAATCCCAGTACATTTCGCGAGAACATCGTATCCAGTTTCTTTCGAATGGGATCCTTATCAATATTGTGCAAGGGCAAGAGCGACTGTCTACTCATAGTGTCAAACAGCTTCACAGCTTCGGAGAGCTGCTCTGGTTTGAGCCCCGTCACATCTAAGACAGGTAGAGTCTGTAGCGCCGATTTTCCTATACTCCCCCTTCCAGACTGTTGCTTATTGGCAGCCCACCAGTACAACAGTAGCCCCAGAGACGTGTTTGCCCATAGAACCAGTGCTTTTTCCTGCTCAACAGATGTCAGGCGAATTGACAACCACGCGCGGCCGCCTATCGTTCTGCGGGGTGTGAATTGCATCCCTGTGGATTGGCTGTTAAAACGAAAGTCTCGGTTGAAGTGACAGTGTGACGCGGTGTTCCAGACGCTTTCTACTTTGAGTCCAACGGTCGACTGTTCCTTTTGCGTCGATCCACGCCGTGGGATGCCTTCACAGTCTGCATTGAACGACATCGTACGCTCCCTTGTCGCATCGTGAGACCAAAGCACGGGATATGTCGGCACACTGTTTGGCCTTATCGGGATGATGTCAAACGGCCCTCTTATGCCCCCTTTTGATGTATTGCCTTTAATATCAGCATGATATGGACCAATTTCCCCGATTGCCGCAACCGTTGTGATGGGTATGTCTGTGATTCCTGACTTCTTCATAGTTGGTAACCAGACGCGTTTCTCATTTGCAAGCTGATACGCTGCCTGCGCCAAAGAAAGATCCGCAACACGTGAAAGACTCCAACCGCCGGCCGCAGGTAAAGGAGCATCCAAAGCTTGTCCGATTGCCTCATCACCAAAGTTGAGGGTAGTGCTGCCCAAAGGACCATCCTCAAGTCGGTGCAGATTCCTCCCTGCAATGAGCCGACGAATTTGTTCCGCAGTGCTTGCCCCTAGCAGCGGAAATGCAGGTCGTTCGTTTAGAATCACAAACGTTGCCCTCGTGCTTCCTGTATTCGATTTCTGTCCGATTATGAGGCATTCTCCCATACCCGTATCAGCTGAGAAAGATAGATCTGCGTCTTTTGCTCCGGCAATTGAGATCAGTATAAGATTTTGGTACTTCTTGGCCAAAAGCGCACGTGACTTCTTCCAGGCGTCGCCTGAAATGAGACTGAGAGGCATGACCAGCGTCAAAATGCCGCCAGCCTTCAGCTTGCGCTCGGCAAGAACTAGAAAAATTGAAGCTTCACCAGCGTTGCCATGAGCGCTGGTCCCTTTGGTCAGGCGCTTCGCGGCCTTGCCCATCAATCGCTGTTCCTCAGCGCTTGAACTGAAGGCAGCAAACATGGGATTGGGAACGCCAATTTTCTTCCCCTCGTGTCCAGTGGCCCGAGTGAATGGTGGGTTCATAATCACGACGTCGAAAGACGCATGAGGAAGCGAACGCCAAATTTCCTTTTCGGACTCCCCCATACTCCCAACACCCTTAGCGGTAATTGATAAGATTTCAAACTTACCCTGAGGGTCCAATAGCTTCAACGAGCCAAGTTCAATCGTACCATCTGGTTGCTTGCCATAAGGTAGGGTAAGTATGGAACTATTCTCATACTTCACGGTCGGATGCGCACCGGCTAACATCGACGCTGTTAGATGCGTAGCCGCTGGTAGCACGTCGCAACCTACAAGAGAGTTTTCCATGAACTGGGGATGAAGTGATTCAGAATCTCCACCCGCAAGCTCATGTAATTGACTCACGCGCTTGTAAACGGTCGAAAGAAGTGTTCCTGTACCACAGGCAAAATCTGCAATCCGAAGATTTTTCACGTTATCCGCATTCGACCAAGATCCGCCTGCTGGGGGTCTGTCCGCTGTAATCGCCAATCCGACCAGCAGCGCCGCTGCTGCCGGGGTGGTGTAGTAGGCAGCAAGAAATTTCCTATCAGCAATCAACCGCTGGAAGACGGCACCGGTCAAATCATGAGAACGCATCAATCGTTTCTGTAGGAGCTTGCCAGCAGTCGCAGCAAGAACCTCGATAAGCGGCTTACTCTCGCCTGTCGGAACCACTTTGAGTATGCGACATGCAATATCAAAGATGGGCCAGTAGTTTACTCTGAGTATCTTTCGCCACTCAGCTAAAATGGAGGATTTACCCAGACCCCCTTTGGGGTCACGGAGCTGTTCAAGCGAATTAACTTTTGCCAATTTGCCCGGTCCGCCCGCCAAATTCTCCTGAAACACGAATGCGTTGACCAGAATACTTGTTGCCATGCGTCTTGTCTGATCACTGTCTTCCTGGCACAGTTCTTCGCTAATTTTCTGAATCGCACCCCCATGAGCCTTTGACATTTCGTCCAGCAAACCCGCCGACTCGCTAACTCCGCAGACCAATTCACTTACAGCTTCTTCAATGATCTCTGGGGGAACCGCCGCTGATTGCACAAGAGTTGAGAGGCCAGAGACACTCCCACAAATCCAGCCAGAACGGGGCCAGCGAGAACATCTCGATGGATCACTGCCCATATACAGTGCCATTTCTATGTCATCCGCACCCGCCAATTCACTCTTCAGAAGTACCCCATGTTTTGTCCGCAGTCTAACCGGCAAACGCACAGCAACCGACGATAAGATTGTCCTTCCTGTTACACGGACCTGCTTGCCAAGCCGCGACGTCGCATCTGCTTCGACGGTGGCTGCTGGCAGAACCTCAGTTTCAATGATCACAGGGGAAACACATCCTTCCATAACTATAATGTCAGGCTGCCATTGCCCCCCTTTCAACATGCCTGTATTCTCTGAGCATACGGCATTGGAATCTCGCCAAGCAAAGCGTGTTCCTCTTAACACTTCGGCTAGGGCATCATTGATAGTAGGTTCTGTAGTCGTCATGTCTCTTCTTTCCCCATATCCTTATGTATAGACCAATTTATTTTAATATTATCATGTATGTTGTGAGGAAGCAAAGGGAAAAAGAAATCGGGAATTCGGGCAATATTTTCATAAAAAAGTCAGATTTTTATTGAACAAGCAGATGGAGTTTGGTATAATACAATCCAGCCATAGAAATGGCAGATATTTAGCGGAGAACCGCACGAGTAGGGCAAGCCTGCCCACGAATCCCTGCATGCCTTAGCTTGCCCCAGCAAGTCTCAGGCAGGGGGCAGGGAGCCATTTTGAACATTCGAACATTTGAATTTTGTATTTGTTTAGTATTTAGATATCAGGATTTAGAGTTTATGCTTGTCGTGAGCCCC